>JBBRMW010000087.1:0-20199 GCA_038230635.1 Aggregatilineales bacterium
CAAGCGCCTACAGCCGTTTCTCCCTGCCTATACAGCGCATGAATTTCTTCCGATGTCGGCATCGCTCGTTTCAACATAGCGCTGAATTATCCGCCCGTGCCTCGTTCTGTCAACAATTCCTCTCACCCCTGAGCAGTTACGAAAGACTATCGAGATATGCATTGGCGGCATTGATCGTCACAAGCTGCGTCCAGCTCTCCACGACGCCTTCCCAGATCGCCACGAAGCTGTGAATATGTGGATCGGTGAGGGAGTCTGCCTCGATACGTTCATCTTCCATGGTGAGGCGAGCATTTATGGCAGCGAGTCGCTCAGCAGTGACTCTCTCGATGTGGATGCCGGGATCGATGCTTTCTGTTGTATCCAAGTCGGTTGTCACTGAACAACTCAGAATCGGCAGGGTGCGGCACAGGCGATAACCCCGCGCGCCATATTCGGCGATTGTGGATTCGCTTTCTGGATTGGTGTGAAAGATGTCGAGTACATAGTTTTCGTTGGGCAGTCGCGGATATGCCGCACACGCTTCGACGATCGCGGAGGCATCCGCCGACAACGCGAAAAACTCCATCTGAAACGACGCGTCCACATCGGCAGTGCCATAATATGAGACGCCGATCGGACCGTGTACGCGATAAGATGTGCCGAGTGCGACCTGATACGCATGATTGAAGCCAGCGATCATGGTTTGAACGGCGGGGTGCAGCCAGGGCTGTTGCGGGTCAGCGCGCATTGAACGCAGTTGCCATCAGTTGGGTGTCCAACGCTGCACCATGATGATTGACCGAATAGTTGTAGAGTGATGCCTGGAAGATCGCACTGGTTGCGTTGTTGAACATGGCGACGGCGCTCAGACTAGCGAGTAGCACGATCGCGCCGCCATACAGCGCGAGCAGCGACTGCGAACCCAGGCCAACGATCAATAGGAGCACACCGGGCACGATTGAAACGACGCGCAGCAGACACGTCTCGATTCCGAGTGTCAGTCGCCCAAATATATTCTCGCCCCAGGTGCTCATGAACAACTCAATGCTGCGTTCGATCGCGCCGAGAATGCCCAAATTTTCGGCGATCATGATGGGCATCACCAAGTATGAGGCACCATTCCACAGCCTCCCGAACGATAGCCCCGGCAGTTGGTTGGCCGCCGCGCCCGATCGACCATTCGTGAAGGCGCGCGAATTTCTAACATAGCGGTTGATCAATGGTGTCAGCAGCGCATAGAAGGCGATCGTCGGCAGGTGGGCATTGGCCGCGCGAAGACCGCCGATTACGGTAGGCCGTTGATCGCGTCCTTGCATCAGCGTTGCGCCGACCAGTGCCGCGCTGATATATATCCCGATCAGCTTATTGATCACGCGATATACGACCAATACACCGATCATCCATAAAATCCCATCGAGGGTGACTTGCGCACCGCTCTGCCTGGTCAAGCCATTGAATAAACCGGTTGCTACGACCAGCGTCATCGACAGGACGGCAAGCACCCCCATGATCAGGGCGGCGACGCCCGGAAAGACCAGTAAATTTCGGTTTTCGAGCAGAGCGCCCCACGCCGCAAGTCCATGTTGGGGGCGTCGGCGAATTGGATGTGTATTCATTGACTATCTTGCTTATCGCAATTTCTCATAAAGTACGCAAATCTCCGGCGATTGTGGCCGCAAAGTTCGCATCAAGAGAGCCTTCGGTCACGAGGCTTACTTTTCGTTCAAGAAGGTCTTGCAATGCTTGCCACAACGCGACCAGATCAAACATGGTGCGATCGGGTGGAAAATCGATCAGGAAATCGATATCGCTGGCCTGGCGTGCGACACCGCGTGCGGCACTGCCAAAGACACGTACATGATGTACGCCATAGTCTTCTGCAAGGCGCAGAATGGCATCCCGTTTTGTGCCAATCAGATCATCGATTCCCAACCCAGACTTGGCATCCATCGCCGATTGCTCCAAATTCTAATAAAATGGCGGGTGCTTGACCAGCGCGTACAAAAACAGCATCGCGCGCTGATCGAGCGTCGGTTCGCTCGTCGGATCAGCTATGGCGAGTGTAAGCAGCGTTTCCAGTTCTGCGCCATCCAGCCAGATACCGCGACACTCCGGGCACTGCTCGACGCGCAGTTCCCGGTGATCGGCGAAGGTGCGCGAGTCCAGCACGCTATCATCGATCGGGCAGCGGCGTTCAGTTTCGCCCGTCGTATGCGTGCCTACATCGATCGCTTGCAAGTGCTCGCCGTGATGTTCGCTGAGCGTTTCCAGATCGCCGAAGTACAGCCAGTGGCCTTTGCAGGTCGGGCATTGCAGCGTCGGAATATCCTCGATCGAAACCGTTTGCAGGCCAGCTTTATCGACGGGGCATTTGAAGGTTTGCGTTTGATCGGTCATGAATCATCTCCCATATCCGGCGTTTCCACCTCGACAGCCACAGGCGCTTTTTCGGTTTTGTCGCGCTGCTCCATGAACTCCGGCGCGCTCATGCCCATCAGTGTCAGCGCACGTTTGAACACGACTTTCGCCGCCTGGTAAAATCGCAGACGCGCTTTGGATACAGCCTCTGGGATCGGGTTATTATCGCTGAGAACGAACTTCTTGTCGTATACCGGATTGAACTCGCCAGCCAGATCGACCGCATAGAACGCGATTTGATGAGGAGCCAAATTATCGACCGCGAATTGGATGTACTCCGACATTTCGAGCATCTTGCGCACGACGCCCAGTTCTTCCTCGCCGAGCAGGCTCAGATCCGCGCCCTCGTCGGTTAGGCCGCGCTCTGCCGCTTTGCGTAAAATTCCGGCACAGCGGACATGCGCCATCTGAATCCGATAAACCGGATTTTCGTCACCCTGTGACCGCGCCAAGTCGAGATCGAACTCCATTTGTGCATCGGGGCTTCGCGCCAGCATAAAGAAGCGCACGGCGTCCGCGCCTACATCATCGACTAGTTCATCGAGCGTCACATATTCGCCGCGCCGGGTGCTCATGCGCTTTTGAACGCCGCCCTCGAACAGAGTCACGAACTGATGAATCAATGTTCGCACATGTGACGGATCATAGCCGAGTGCGCGCAACGCCCGCTTGACCTGCGGCGCTTCAGCAGCGTGATCCGCGCCGAAAATATCCACGATCAGATCGAAGCCGCGTTCCAGTTTGTTAACGTGATAGGCGATGTCGGGCAGCCGATAGGCGGGTTCGCCGCTGCTCTTGACCAGCACCCGATCTTTGTCGTCGTCGAGTTTGGTGGCCGCGAACCATGTTGCGCCGTCTTTGTCGTAGGCAAAACCCTTTTCGCGCAGATTGGCGACGACCTTCCAGACCGTTTCGTCTTCGTACAGGCTGTTTTCGTTGAAATAAACGTCAAAGGCGATGCCGATACTGCGCAGACTATTTCGGGCGTGAGCGAAAATCGCAGCTTCGGCAAAATCCTTGAACTTCACCCAATCCGCATCGACCCACTTATCGCCATGTACCGCCACGATCGAGGCGGCCAGCCATCGGATGTAATCGCCTTTGTAGCCTTTGGGCGGAAGCGTAAACGGCTTGCCCAAAATTTCGAGATAGCGCGCGCGCAAGGTCTCAGCGAGAATCTTCATTTGCTGACCCGCGTTGTTGAAATAATATTCGCGCGTCACCTGATAGCCGACCGCCGTCAGCAAATTGGCGAGCGTATCGCCCATGACACCGCCGCGCGTCCGTCCGACCGTCAGTGGGCCGGTGGGGTTGGCGCTGACGAACTCGACCTGCGCCGTTTTGCCCGCGCCGATGCTCGATTGGAAGACGCTCTCGCCCGCCTCCAAAATATGATCGACCTGCGCCGTAAGCCAATCCTTCGAAAGTCGAATATTGATGAAGCCCGGCGGCGCAACTTCGACAGCGCTCACCAAATGCGAGATCGGCATGTGAGCGGCGACGATCTGTGCGATGTCGAGTGGCTTTTTGGCAGCGACCTTCTGAATCTGCATTGCGACCGCCGACGCATAATCGCCCTGGTCAGCGCGCTTGGGACGGCTGATGGTCAGTTCCGGGATGTCGAAGGCGGGCAGCGACTCGTCGGCTTGGGCGGCACGGATCGCCCGCTCGACCAGATCAGCGATTTCTAGCGGTAACAGCTTCACAAAAATCTCCTACCAGGACACATTAATGGGATAGATGGCGCAATGGATCAATTATATCAGATGCGTCCGGGGAGACTGAGGCTGAAATCACTCGCGCAAGCAGCAACCGACCGGGCAAAAATCGTGATTCGGGCCGCGCGTGCCGAGATACGGACGCTCCGGCGAGTCGGTCATACGCTCGCCGATCAGATCGCGGATCATCCGCATATAAATCGGGTGCGTGCCGACGGTGGCCGCCCGGATGAAGTTCAAACCGATTTCGTCCGCCAGTGCTTTCGCCTCGACATCCAAATCGTAGCGCACTTCGACATGATCGGAGACGAAGCCAATCGGCAGCACGACGACATCCGCCGCCCTTTCAGATCGCAATTTTCGCAAACTCTCCAAAATATCAGGACCGAGCCAGGGCTGCATGGGCGATCCGCTGCGACTCTGATAGGCGAGTTGCCAGTGTTTAAGATCAAGTGCCGTTGCCACCAATAGACAGGTTTCTTCCAACTGCGCCACATAAGCCGTATGCTGCGCCATGCTCAGCGGGATGCTGTGCGCGGTGAAAATCACAGGCGTGGTGGCGCGTCGTTCGGCAGGAATCTGACTGAGTGCGCTCCGCAGATTGTCGGCGTTGGCTTCGATAAAAGCGGGATGATTGTAAAATGCGCGCAGTTTATCGACCCCCGGCGCACCTGCCCCGACCTGTTCTTGCGCGCGCATAATGTCTTCGCGGTACTGTCGGCATCCCGAGTAGGAACTATAAGCGCTGGTGACGAAGGCGAGCGCGTGGGTGATTCCATCGGCGGCCATCTGGCGCAGCGTATCGGTCAAATAGGGCTGCCAGTTGCGATTGCCCCAATAGATCGGCAGCGCGAGTCCCGCACTGTTTAGTTCCTCGCGTAAGGCCGCGATCAGAGCGCGATTCTGGGCGTTGATTGGGCTGATGCCATCAAAGACCGCGTAATGATGCGCGACTTCTTCGAGCCGTGCGCGCGGGACATTGCGCCCCCGCAGCACATTTTCGAGGAACGTGATCACGTCGTCCATGCCTTCGGGTCCACCGAACGATAAGATCAGGATCGCGTCATAGACACGCGCTACATTCTCGAACAAGGTCAAGTTGTTTTGATCTTCGAGGGTATCGGTTGGATAAGCCATAGGTTCCTGTAGACCTCGGATTCCTTAACTATTTTGGGTGGCGATCAAGGCCGCGCGGAAAGCCTCCAACGTCGCCGCGATCACGGATTTGTCGTGGGTGGCGGACATGAACCCGGCCTCGAACTGCGACGGAGCGAAATACACGCCGCGTTCGAGCATGGCGTGGAATACTTTCGCGTAAAGGGCGGTGTCGCTCGTTTTGGCGCTGGCATAGTCGGTCACGGATGCGGCAGCGAAGAAGAATCCGAACATCGTGCCCGCGTGTCCCGCTTGCAATGGCACGCCCGCTTCCCCGGCGATTTTGATCAGCCCTTCGACCAGCGATTGCGTGGTCGCTGCTGTTTTCTCGAACACACCGGGCGCAGACCAACCGCGCAAAGTCGCCAAACCAGCGGTCATCGCCAGCGGATTGCCCGACAGCGTGCCCGCTTGATACATCGATCCGGCGGGCGCGACGTGCGCCATGATGTCACGCCGTCCGCCATACGCACCGACGGGCAATCCGCCGCCGATTACTTTGCCGAGGGTGGTCAGATCGGGCGTGATATTGTAGGCTGCTTGTGCGCCGCCTAACGCGACCCGGAAGCCCGTCATGACCTCATCGAAGATCAGCAATGCGCCGTATTTGGCGGTCAGATCGCGCAGACCTCCCAAATATCCCGGCGCTGGCGGCACAAAGCCCATATTTCCGACGACTGGCTCCAAGATCACTGCCGCGATCTGATCGGGGAACTGATCGAACAGCGCCTCGACTACACTCAGATCGTTGAAGGGTGCGGTAAGCGTATCTTGCGTCGCTCCGGCAGGCACGCCCGGACTATCTGGCAAACCAAGCGTGGCAACCCCTGATCCGGCTTGCACGAGCAGCATATCGCTGTGGCCGTGATAGTGTCCCGCGAATTTGATGAACTTCGAGCGTCCGGTGAAAGCCCGCGCCAGCCGGATCGCGCTCATGGTCGCTTCCGTGCCGCTATTGACGAAGCGCACCATCTCGACCGAGGGGATCAGTTGCGTAATCAGTTCGGCGAGTTCGGTTTCCAAGCCGGTTGGTGCGCCGTAGCTCGTACCACGCGCAACCTGGGCGGTGATCGCGTCGATCACGGGCGGCGCGGCGTGTCCGAGCACCAGCGGACCCCAACTCATAATGTAGTCGATATAGCGGTTGCCGTCCACGTCCCACAAGTACGGCCCCTCGCCGCGCGCAATGAATAAAGGCGTACCGCCGACACCGCGAAAAGCACGCACGGGCGAGTTCACGCCGCCGGGGATCAGCTTTTGGGCGGCGGCGAATAATTCAGCGGATCGAGAGTTGTTCACGGGTTAAGTAACCTCATTTGGAGTTTTGCCGCTCAAATGGGCAATCGCTTTTTGTGCGGCGATCTGCCCCTGGTGGATACAGTCCGGCACGCCCACGCCGCGATAGCTGCTGCCCGCCAGAAATACGCCCAGCGGTAAAAGCTGTTCAATACGCGCAATCTGCTCCGAGTGTCCGATGGTATACTGCTGATTCAGCCAACGATACGAACGGCGCACCTTCGGAACTAATGCGCGTGGAATGCCCATGAATTTTTCCAATTCAATGCGTGCCAGTGCATTCGCAACATGCAAATCGTAGTAAGGCCCTTTGAGGAAAACGCGAATCAACACGCAATCATCTGGCGCGCGTTCCGACAATTTGGTACTGCTCCAGGTGCAGGCTTTCATCTCGGTCGGTTCATTGCGTGGCACAACAAAGCCGAAACCATTCAGATCAAACGGCACATCTTCTTTTCGATAGCCTAGATTGACGACAGTTGAACCCGTTTCTTTTGAATACAAATAACCAAAAATATGGTGTAAAACTGATTGTTGATATCCAATCCTAGCAAATGACAGCATCACAAACATTTCGTGCGCTGAAATTGTCGCAATAACGACGGGGAAGTTACCACGATTTCGCAACAGTGCTTGATAAATAAAGAGGCGGCGCTTATACAGCGATGTGAACTGTGTATGCGTGTCTTGAAATGGTTCTAAGAGGCGGCCCAACCGCATCAAGATTGTACTGAACCGCTCGACCTTTGGCGAAGAAACAAACTCGATGGCTTGATAGGGTGGTAAACTTGTTTCAAAAAGATCAAATCGAGTATTGATTTTCAGCCGAATATCGCCCGTCAGCTTGCTCGCCAGGGCATCGACCAGTTCTTGCGTGCCGCCTTTGAGCGAGAAAAATGCGGTTTTTGGCGCACGCGGATCAAGCGAGGCAGGCGGCGCGGATCGCATTGCGCGGATCAGGCTGCCATGCGTCCGTTCCATTTCGACGTACTGCGGATAGGTCGCGCGGATGCTCATTTGCTCAGGGTCGCCTACGTAGATCCCGGCCAACAGCGGTTCGGCGAACACATCCAGCGCTTCCTGGCCGAAATGCCGCCGCACGAATGACGCCAGTGATTCATCGGCGGGCGCGTCATACGGTTGTAAATCGACCTCGGTCAGCATCCGCCGTTTGCCCTCGTCCGAGATTAGTTCGGAGGCCAGCAGCCCCTCCTCTTCAACGGGCACGATGAGGCGCATCCCTTTCGGATACGGGTGGAGTTTGCCGCCCTTCAGGATATAGACATTGCGCTGTGCGTCATTCGTGCCGATAATCCGGTCGCGCAAGCCGAGTTCGTCGCATAACTGCCACGCCCAGGGTTTACTCGTCAGGAATGAATCGGGGCCGCCTTCGACCGTGAAGCCATCGATGTGTTCAGTCACGATCTTGCCCCCGATCCGCTCGGATGCCTCGAACAGCGTGTATGGGATGCCGTGCTTTTTCAAATCCCAGGCAGCAGCCAATCCAGTGATCCCGCCGCCGATGATTGCGACGCGCGGTTCGGTCATGGGCGGCTGCTCATCCGTTCGCGGCTTTTTTCGTGGACGTAATCGGCGAGGCGGCGCACCGTATCGACGGGCGTCCCTGGCAAAATCCCGTGCCCCAGGTTGAAGATATGTCCCGGACGACCCGCCGCTTGTACCAGGATGTCATCCACAGCGGGGCGCAAAACATCCCACTCGGCGAACAACATCACCGGATCAAGATTGCCCTGGATCGCTTTATCGTCTCCGATTGTTTCCCACGCCGAGTCGAGATTGACGCGCCAATCCACGCTCACGACATTGCTGCCGAGCGCGCCGATCTGATCGAGTATGCCGCCCGTCCCGGTGCTGAAATAGATGACAGGTACGCCGAGTTCGCGCACGTTCTGAATCAATTGCCGGGTATACGGGGCGACGGAAGCCGCGAAATCGGCGGGACTGAGCGCGCCCGCCCACGAATCGAAGATTTGCAGGGCCGATGCGCCCGCCGTCACTTGCAATGTCAGATAATCGGTCAGCGCCGCGACCAGCTTTTCCATGAGCAGTTGCCATGTCGCGGGTTCGTTCCACATCAGCCCTTTGGTGCGCTCATAGTTTTTCGATCCACCACCTTCGATCGCATAGCTCACCAGCGTGAACGGCGCGCCCGCGAATCCGATCAGTGGGATGCCGCGTGGCGTCAATTCCGCGACCAAACTGCGTATCGTCTCCGCGATGAAGGGTATCGTTTCGGCTGCGGGCTGCAGTTTCAACTTGTGTACTGCCGCGATCGACTGTACCGGATTCTCGATTTGGGGGCCTTCGCCCTTCACAAAATCGAGATCGATGCCCATCGGAATCAGCGGGATCAGAATATCCGCGAAAAGGATCGCCGCATCCAGATCGAAGGCGTCGATCGGCTGCATGGTGATGCGGTGCGCGATTTCGGGCGTGCGGATGGCATCCAACATGCTTACCGTCTCGCGGATCGCGCGATATTCGGGCATATAGCGCCCGGCCTGTCGCATGAACCACACGGGCGTCGCATCTACTGGTTCACGACGGCAAGCGCGCAAAAAGCGGGATGAGTCGCGCATCAATCTGCGCCGTCCTGGGTCATGAGTTCGGCTTCCGCGAATGACTTTTCGGCAATGTAGATCAGGTCATCCGCGCCCACTTTGACCGCATACGACTGGACGGGCGCACGCACGGGTCCGTCGATGACTTCGCCCGTTGCAAGATCGAAATCGGCTTTGTGCCAGGGACAGGTCACGCTGGGTGCGCCGTTTTCGGTCGAAACATGACCTTCACAGAGGGGGCCGCGTGCGTGCGAGCAGCGATTGTTGATCGCGTAGAGCCGTCCGCCGACGTTGAAAATGGCGACCTGCTGGCTGCCCAGATAGACCTTCGTACTGTCTCCTGACCTGAGTTCGGCCAATGGCAGCGCCGCGACCCACCCATGCTGGACTTCCATATCCGCGCCCGCTCGATCGGCGACTTGTGCCCCGCCCAGGCTATCCAGCACTTCAGGCAAGCTCATGTTGATGCAGGTGAACGTCGGCGTATCGCGGAGTGTGTAGCGGCTGGCTTCGGTATCGCGCAGTTCCATGACCAGATCGAGGAAATCGGCGGTATTTTCGCCCTCGAAGGCGACCACGAACTCCTGATCGTCCAATCCAAAGCTGTAGGTCGTGTTGAGTTTGATCTGTGGATATTTGCGCCCGACGCGGATATGCTCGGACATCATGCGCTGGCGTTCGTCGGCGGGGAGCGCATACCACGCGCGCGTTTTGACGAACGGGTATATGAACAAATATTTGCCGTCGCCCGGCTGAATGATCAACCGATCGGCCTCTTCGCCTTCATCGGTTACGCCAATGTCGTAGATGCTCTTGCGCGTCATGGCGAGGAACGAGTGCGGCATTTGCAAATAGGCACCCATTGCGGTCGAAAAGATCGCGCTGCCCAGGCCGTTGAAAGCATCGATTTCCTCGGCGACCTGCCACAGCAGAAAATCAACGTCGCCGCGCAGCCCGACCAGACTATATGAGCGCAGCAGCATCCGGCGATTGAACCGACGGATCGTGTCGATCAGTTCGAGTTTCAATTCAGATTGGCGCGCTTCGGGCAGCCGTCGAAAAACCGGATCGACCTTGAAAAACGAATATTTGACGCACTGGCGCGTTGAATCTTCGGGTTTGGCCTGTTCAGGTGCGGCGGGCGGGGTGGTACTCATGAATTAGCCCTTCATTCCATTATGATCATTTCTTGGCTGGATTTTACCCATTTCATCCGGGTTATGGCGCAATCTCCGAGCGCACCGCATCGAGCAGCACATCTGCGCCGCGCGTGATCGCTCCCCACGCCAACGATCGCCCCAATTGCACGGCCTCGATGACGTGTGCGAACGCTTCGACGGTGATCGTCTTTGATCCGTCAAGGCTGATCACGCGCCCCGTCAAATGCAAGGAAATGTCCTCGTGATGAGCTAACGCCGCCACTGGCAAGCGGCAGCCTGCATCCAACGTATTCAGAAAGCTCCGTTCGGCATCCACCGCCGCGCGCGTTGGCGCGTGATCGAGCCGCGCGAGTTTGGTGAGCGTAGCCGCATCATCGGCGCGACACTGTATGCCCAAGGCACCTTGCGCGGGTGCGGGCAGCATCACGATCAACGACAATTGTTCGGTGATCGAATCGCGCATCGCCAGCCGATCGAGTCCGGCCTCTGCCAATACGATCGCATCATAGATGCTGTCCGCAGCCAGCGCTTTTTGCACACGGGTCGGGACGTTTCCGCGCAGAGATTGTATATTCAGATCGGGGCGCACCGCCTTCAATTGGGCGGATCGGCGCAAGCTGCTTGTCCCGACCGTCGCCCCGATTGGCAGGGTTTCCAATGTATAGCCGGCGCGACTGATCAGGACGTCGTAGACGGAGGCACGTTCGGGCACGGCGCCGATCGCAAATTCTGATGCCATATCCGTCGGGAGGTCTTTCAGGCTGTGGACGGCAACATCAGCTTCGCCCGTGAGCAGCGCGCGCTCCAATTCGGCGGTGAACAGCCCCTTGCCGCCGATTTGTGGCAAGGGTTTATCCGTGATGCGATCACCTTGTGTTTCAAAAAAATGGACGGCCACCGACAATTCGGGGAAGGCTTCGCGCAGCCGTGCCGCGACGTGGTGGCTCTGCCATGTTGCCAATTGGCTATGGCGGCTGCCGATGATCAGCGTTTCGGTCATCGCGGATCGCCTTCATCGAGCGCGAACAAGTCCGCTACGATGCTGGTATAGAGATCGGCGTCGTCGGAAGTCGTCTTTTCCTTAAGCCTCAAGGTCGGCTGATGCAGCAGTTTATTGACCAAGCGGCGACTGAAATCTGCGATCAGTTCGCGGCTGTGCGCATCCAGATCGGGCAGGCGATGTAGAACTGTTTCCAATTCGTGCGCGCGAATCGCTTCGGCTTTGCCGCGCAAATTCTGGATGGTCGGGACAGCGGCGCGGGCGGCCTGCCAATCCTGGAATGCCTTCAATTCTTCGGCGATGATCAGCGCCGCGTCGGGAATGGCAGCCTGCCGAATCTCGTAGTGGGCATCTGTGACCGCCTGCAAATCGTCCAGATTGTAGAGTCGCACACCCGCTATCTCGCCGACGCCCGGTTCGACGTTGCGGGGCAGCGCAATATCGAAGATCACGAGCGGGCGAGCACCGCGCGCGGGCTGCATGGCGGCAATGTCTACGGTATGCAGGATCGCATGGGGCGCGGCAACGGCGGCGATCACCAGATCGGCGCGCAAGAGTGCTTCGCCCAATTGCGTGAACGGGATCACTTCACCGCCCCATTCGACGGCGAGTTCGTGGGCGTGCGCAATATTGTGGTTGGCGACCAATAGTTTATCGACCGAATGGCGCACCAATGCGGCGATTGCGGAACGCGCCATCTCGCCCGTGCCGATCACCAGGACGGTCGCTTTCGCCAGATCGCCGAATATGTGCCCGGAGTGTGAGGCTGCGACCGAACTCATCGATACCATGCCGTGACCGAGCGCGGTTTCGGCGCGCACGCGCTTGCCAACCTGAATTGCCCGTTGAAAAAGCGCCGAAAGATAGGTGCCTGCTGCGCCGTGCGTCCGTGCCCGCTCATAGGCATCCGCGACCTGCCCCAAAATTTGCGGTTCGCCGATCACCTGCGACTCTAACCCGGCGCTGACCTCGAACAAATGGCGGATGCAGTCGGCGTCGCGCAGTGTCCAAACCAACTGATGCAGGTTGGCATTGGTAATGCCGACTTGCATGGCCCAGGCGTCCACTAGGCAATCGACCGCTTCGGCATCCGAGGTCATCGCGTACAATTCGGTACGATTACAAGTCGAAAGAATGACGAGTTCGCTGTTTCCCGGCATTTGATCGGCCATCACGGCCACCAGGAGTGCGTCCTGTTGTGCGGCTGTCAACAGGCTACGCTCGCGCACGTCCACCGACGCATCTTTGTAGCTGATCCCAACACAAATTTGCGCCACGCAGCGATCCTCTTCAACCCATCGATTTGAGCAGGCTATCTTTGAGGATGAACCTCGATTGTGTATATTGTAACAAATCATCCATTTTTTTCAAGAAAAGTTGAGTGGCGCAAACGTTGTGAAATAAATTGCAACACCCTCGCGTGTGTTTCTTAACACGGTTGATCATTCACAGAACGCCTGTTTCATGATAGACTCGACCCGCTAAGCGAAAAGGACGTTTCCCGCCATGGCTATCCCATCCTCAGCCAGCGAATTCCTGGTCGCGGACACCTACACCTACGATCGGCGATCGACTAATCGTTGGATCGTCTCGCATATTTTGCGTTACAAGTTTGTGCTTGTGCGCATTTTGATCGGCGCGTGGGGCAATGCGGCGTGCAATTTCGCTGTACCCGCATTGATCGGAGTCGCTTTCAACGAGATGGTCAAGCCCGCGCCCGATCTGAATGTGGTCGCATTATGTGCGCTGGCGATTGTCATCTCGCAATTGGTTCGTGGCACCTTGATGTTCATGCGCAATTTCGGCAGCGAGACAATGGGACAGCGCATCGAACGCGATACGCGCGCCGAATTGTACGCCAGCTTGCTCGGCAAAAGCATGACTTTTCATGGCTTGCAAACCGTTGGCGACACGATGGCGCGCGCCACCAACGACGTTCATGAACTGAATCTGATGTTTAGCCCTGGCATCAATACGATCATCGGCTCGATGATGTTCTTGCTATTTCCGGTGTTCACCTCGCCGACGATCCACCCGCAGCTTTTACTGTCACCAGCCCTGTTCGTAATCGGCTATTTCCTCTCGATTCGCTTTTACAGCTCGCAATTGAAGCCCGCCACCGAAGCTGTCCGCGAGCGATTCGGCGCGCTAAACAGTGGCTTAGCCGAGGCGATCGACGGAATCGAAACGGTCAAAGCCGCCTCGCAAGAAAAACAAGAGCTATCTGCCTTCAATCGACGTGCGACCGCCGTGCGTGACGCCTTCGTCGGCCAGAGCGACATCGAAGCGCGTTTCATCCCTTTGCTGCTGCTCGGACTCGCCGAAGGTACGGGGTTTTTGCACGCGATCATTTTGTTCCGGGCCGGGCAGATCAACGTGGGTGGTGTGGTCGCCTATATGGGCGCATTGCAGATGTTTGGCTTCCCAACATGGGTATCGCTTTTCGGCTTTTCGCAGCTTTCGCTTGGATTGGCCGCGGCTGCTCGTATCCGCCAACTGATCGAGACCGAGACCGAACTCGATCAAAATATCGCGGGTCACAACGCTGCGATCCAGGGCACAGTCCAGTTCGAGAATGTTGGCTTTGGCTATCGAGATGGTGCGGAAACGCTGCATAACATCAACTTTACCGTCAAGCCGGGGCAAACCGTAGCGATCGTCGGGCAGACCGGCGCGGGCAAAAGTACGCTGATTAAGTTGCTCAATCGCACCTACGATGTCCGTTCGGGGCGCGTGTGGATCGATAGTGTGGACGTGCGTGACTGGACGATGGAAGCGCTGCGGTCGCAGATTTCGATTATCGAGCAGGATGTGTTTTTGTTCTCGCGGACGGTCGCCGAGAATATCGCGTTCGGGTTGCCCGGCGCGACTCAGGCGCAGATCGAGACGGCGGCGCGCGCGGCGCAAGCCCACGAGTTCATCCTCAACTTTAAGGATGGCTATCAGACGATCGTGGGTGAGCGCGGCGTGACGCTCTCTGGCGGTCAGCGGCAGCGGTTGGCATTGGCACGCGCCTTCCTGACCGATCCGCGCATTCTGGTGCTCGATGACTCGACCAGCGCCATCGACAGCGCCACCGAAGATCAGATTCAGCGCGCAATCCTGAATGCGGCGCGCGGACGCACGACCTTTTTGATCACGCATCGACTCTCGCAGATTCGCTGGGCAGATTTGATCCTTGTGCTGCGCGGCGGTCAGATCGTGGCGGCGGGCGCACACGCCGATCTGATGCGCACGTCCGAGTCGTATCGCCGCATTTTTGCCGCCACCGCCGAGCCTTTCGCGGCGGAAAACCTCAGCGTGGCCGCTCGCTAAGTGCAGTAAAAATGGATGACCGCTTGCCGCGTCCATTTTGAGATTAACTGGCCGTCTCGATCTGGACGCTGCGCGCCACAGTCTCGCTGATCGTGTGCTCCGCGCCTGCCACCGAAAGCGTCACCGTATCGCCGATCGGGCTGCGCGCAATCACCGTTACCGGTGCGCCGGGTATTAATCCCAAACCCGATAAATAGCGCAAAACTTCGCTCGCCTGATCGGTGATACGGCTGGTCGTTCCTTGTGTCCCGACCGGCAGTTCGGCTAGCGATTGCCGAGAATTAATGGGCAGCGTCCCGTCCAGAGCCGGGATCGGATCGCCGTGCGGATCGAGCGATGGATTGCCGAGTGCTGCCGCGATACGCGCCTCCAATTGCTCCGAGATGACGTGTTCAAGCCGCTCCGCCTCACTGTGAACCTCGTCCCACGAATAGCCGAGTTTCTGCGAGAGATACAACTCCAGCAGCCGATGGTGGCGAATCACTTCCAGCGCGATCTTTTCGCCAAGTTCGGTCAGGCGAACGCCATGATACGGGCGATGTTCCAACAACGGTGGATGCGACTTCGATTCCGACAGCCGTTTGATCATATCTGTGACCGAGGGCGCGCTGATGTCGAGCGACTTTGCCAGCATGGTCGTGGACACGGGATCATCTTCGCGCTGCAACGTGTACACGGCCTTGAGCAGGTCTTCGACGGCTTCCGTGCGAAAATCTTGGTAGTCGCTCATCATAAATTCTGCCCCTTGTTTGCGCATTGCGCCGAGTCGCGCGCGAACGGGGTTGATTCTATCACAGACGACACGATTTGGGGTGTTCTGAGGGTTTGGCGTGCAAAGAATCGGGGGAAGACGGAAGGTGAGGTCAATAGGTATAATTCACTACATAGACAGTCAACAGAGCAGCTTATGCGCCTCCATCCCTATCAGCCGTTATTTAGCCTGTGAACGACGTGGTAAATGATACGCGCTACGCCGAGATCGCGCTGAATCAGGGCGGCGTCCGGCAAATTTATCACTACGAGATTCCGGCGACGATCGGCGCAATCACGATCGGCCATCTGGTGGAAGTAGGCTTTGGAACGGCGCATGTGGCGGGCATCGTCGTTGGGCTGAGTGATACGAGTCCCGTGCCGCAGACCAAGCCGATCCTGGCACGGCTCGATCCCGATCCGGTGCTGACGCCGCAGCAGATCGCGTTGGCACGCTGGCTCAGCGAGATGACGCTCGCGCCGTTCGGGGCGTGCTTGTGGCTGATGCTGCCCGCCGGAATCACACGGTCGGGCGACAAGTTGTATACGCTGGTTGAAACCCTCACCCCCGACCCCTCGATTGACCTCACCCCCCAGCCCCCTCTCCGTCCTCACGGAGAGGGGGAGTCGGTCGCGGGGCGGGTGATCGAACTTTTGCGGGAGCGGGGGGCGCTGCGCGGTGGGCAGATCGACCATGCACTGCGCGATCACGATTGGAAGCGGGCGATCGCACCACTCATCAAAGCGGGTACGATTCGGCGCGAACCATTGCTCGTGCCACCGGGCGTGACCGCCAAACAAGAACGCACCGTCACGCTCGCAATTCCGCCAGATCAAGTCGAGGCCATCGTGGCGACGCTGCGCAAAGGATCGGGTAAGGCACGAACATTGCGCTTTTTGGCGACGCAATCCGAGCCGTTGAGCGCCGCCGACGTGATCGCGGGTGCAGAGGCAAACAACGCGATCCTCAAACAACTAGCCGATAAAGGCTGGATCACGTTTGGCGCAGCCGATAGCTGGCGTGATCCGTTAGCCGGGAGGCAGTTTGTGGCCGCCGATCCGCCGCTCTTGACGCCCGATCAAGCCGCTGCCTGGGAGCCGATTCGGCTGGCGGTCGAATCGCGCGCGCCGGGCGTATTTTTGCTGCACGGCGTGACGGGTTCGGGCAAAACCGAAATCTACCTGCGCGCGATCGAGGCAACCATCGCGGGCGGACGCGACGCAATCGCGCTGGTACCGGAGATCGCGCTGGTGCCACAGACGGTGCGGCGCTTCATGGCACGCTTTCATGAGCGGGTAGCGCTTGTCCACAGCGGCTTGACGGCGGGTCAACAATTCGATACGTGGCGACGGGCACGGGCGGGCGCGATCGATCTGGTGATTGGGGCGCGCTCGGCGTTGTTTACGCCGCTGCCCGACATTGGACTGATTATCCTGGATGAAGAGCACGACAGCAGTTACAAACAATCGCCGTCGCCGCCGCTCAACCTCCCCAACTATCACGCGCGTGAGACTGCCATCAAAATGGCTGAATTGTACGGCGCAACGGTCATCCTGGGCAGCGCCACGCCCGATCTAGTCACGGCGTGGCGGGCTGAACGCGGTTCGATCCACTACCTGCATTTGCCCGACCGCGTGATCGTCCATCGTGCGCGGCTGGCCGAAGAAGCGACGGCCTTGCATATCCCGGTCGATCGCTATCTTCCGGCTGATGCACCCGATGCGCTGGCTGCGCCACTGCCACCAGTCGAGGTCGTCGATATGCGCGCTGAACTGCGGGCGGGCAATCGCAGCATGTTCAGTCGATCGCTGCGAACGGCGTTGAATGAGACGCTCGCGCGCGGCGAGCAGGCGATGCTCTATCTGAATCGGCGCGGTACGGCGACGATCGTCCTGTGTCGGGACTGTGGCTATATCGCGCGCTGTCCCCGCTGCGATTCACCGCTCACCTATCACGACAACGCCGCCGAATTGATCTGTCACGGCTGCAATTATCGGGGCGCGCCACCC
The DNA here is from genome assembly GCA_038230635.1 of Aggregatilineales bacterium. Classification (GTDB taxonomy): domain Bacteria; phylum Chloroflexota; class Anaerolineae; order Aggregatilineales; family UBA2796; genus JBBRMW01. The sequence continues at coordinate 17,387 of JBBRMW010000087.1, forward strand.
GCTACCTGCCCCGAATGCGGCGGCACGCGAATTCGCTATTTTGGGGCGGGCACGGCGCTGCTCGAACAGGTCGTGCGCGACGAGTTCCCGGCGGCGAAGGTGCTTCGCTGGGATCGGGATACGACCCGCGAGCACGGCGCCCATGATGCGATCTTGACGGCGTTCGCAGCGGGTGAGGCCAACCTCTTGATCGGGACGCAGATGATCGCCAAAGGGCTGGATATTCCGCGCGTGACATTGGTCGGCGTCGTTTCGGCGGATACGGCGCTCGGCTTGCCCGATTATCGCGCGGGCGAGCGCGCTTTTCAACTGCTGACGCAAGTGGCGGGGCGAGCGGGGCGCGGGTGGTTGGGCGGGCGCGTCGTTTTGCAGACGTATCAACCCGATCACTATGCGGTGCGTGCCGCCGCCGCCCATGATTACGCCGGATTTTACGCGCGTGAACTGCAATATCGGCGCGAACTGCAATATCCGCCGTTCAAGCGGCTGGCGCGTGTCTTGTTCCGCGATGCTTCACCCGCGAAGGTGCAGCGAGCCGCCGAAGCCGCCGCCGCGAAGCTGCACGAGGTCATTCTGCGCGAACGGCTGACGGCGACGCAGCTTGTCGGCCCTGCGCCGGCGTTTTTTGCCAAATCGAACGATATTTACCGTTGGCAACTGCTGGTCAAAAGCGCCGATCCGACGCCGCTGCTGCGCAATCTGATCCCCGCGCCAGGGATGTTCATCGACATCGATCCGATCGATGTGTTGTGATGGGGGAACATTCACCTCACCCCCAATCCCCTCTCCGTACCCACAGCGAGGGGGTGTCAATCCATTACACCATCGACCATCCATTGAGTGGGAGTCGAATCATGCACCCCTCGCTGTTACTACGGAGAGGGGCAGGGGGTGAGGTTCTTCAATCTTCGCTCAGCGCGTCCGCCCAAATATCCGTCGCGGCGTGATCGAGTTCGAGCGCCGAATTGACATAGCGCTCGGTGGTGGCGATATTCGAGTGTCCCAAGCTCTGCCGGATCAGCTCGAAGGTTGCGCCCGCCTCATACGCACCGCGCGCAAATGATCGGCGCAAATCGTGCGGCGCGATGTTGGATAGCCCCGCCGCCGCCGCCGCTGCCCGCACGATCAGCCACACGGATTTATCGGTAATTGAAGCGCGCGTGACCATCCCGGATTTGAGGATGCGCGTGAACATGATCGCGCCGTTTTCGTCGCCTGATGGGTGGTAGGCGCGCCACGCTTCCAACGCATCGCCCACGCTCGGCGACAGCTTGACCTGCCGCAATTTCGCGCCTTTACCATGCACGCCCAAAATGCGGTTTTTGCCCTGTTTTTGCAGATCGCCCCAACTGATCCGCGTGATCTCGTCGCGGCGCAGGCCACAAACCGCCAGCAGTGCGACCACGGCGGTATTGCGGGCTGCGGCTTGTGGAGTTTTGGCGGAGGCGCGCGCCCCACGCATAATATGGCGCACTTCCTCGATGGTTAGCCACGTTCCAGCGCGCTGCCCGGACTCGGCACGCGGCATTTTGACGCGGCTCAACCCGGCTGCCACTTCGTACTCGGTGCGCTCCATATCGGCCATCAACTGAGCCAACCACACGATCGAGGCTTTGGCCTGCCCCAACGACTGTTTGCCTAGCTTTTTGACTTTGAGTCGCCCCAACCACGCTTTGAGATTGGCCGCACCCAAGGATTCGAGGATGCGCGCAATTTCGACGGCTTCAGGATCGAAAGCACTGCGTTTGAGTGCCGTTACCTCACCCAGGTAGCGGGCGATCCAGCGTTGATAAGCGCGCTGCGTATGCACCGAGAGTCCCGCCATCGCCACCAGGAGGTTGACCGTTTCGAGTATCTGGGCGGGATGCTTAACGCGCGCGGGGACGATTGCTCTGCTGGTCATTTCACTGCATCTTTCTGAGAATCGTCCCAGACTGGCAAATGTCCCAGGGCGATAATGTCCGACCACTGCGCCTTATCCCCTTCGGTAAATATAGCCGCTTTTGCCACGACCGTCGCGCCGACGCGATCCATCAACATTTGCATAGCCTGCAAGGTGCTGCCTGTGCTGATCACGTCATCGATCAAGGCCACTTGCCGTCCAGTCAGCGCCTTTTGATCGCGCTCATCAAGGTACAGCGTTTGCGGTTTGCCCGTCGTGATCGAAAGCGTCTCGGCTTCGAGCGCCTTGCCCATGTATGATTTATAGGTTTTACGCAGCACCACATAGGGCATATCCATCAGAGATGACAGCATATAGGCCAGTGGAATGCTCTTGGCCTCGGCAGTCACTAGGACTTCCGGGTTGTGCTCCGATAGTTTGAGCGCCAGTTCGCGGGCAGCGGCCTGAACCAACTGCGTGTCGCCCAAAATGTTAACGATGGCGATTCGCACGCCCGGCGCAACCTCGAACAACGGCAGTTCGCGGATCAATCCGGCCACTTCGACCGTGTATACGTTGGGATCAGGCATGGCGACGTTTCCTCGTTTGCGCGATTTTAGCATAACCAGCGAGCCGATTTAACGAAACAAAGTATAATCCACGTTCAGGCGAATCGATCATCGGATCGAGTCACAAATGTGAGGTGGGGTTGTGGTCAACTTTTATCGAAGCACCTTTGAGTAACCCATTTTATGCAACGCCTACAAGACTGGATGGGTAGATTTTTCATGAGGCCGACTTTCAAGGTTCGGTTCGAGAACGGCAATTATGCGCGCGTTGCCCATGTTCGGCTCGATGAAGCCGCCGAAACCGTGCGTGCTCGGCTGCGGCTGCCCTATGCCGATAACGCTTTGCTCATTCATGGCGGTGC
>JBBRMW010000088.1:0-19864 GCA_038230635.1 Aggregatilineales bacterium
ATTATGCAAGCAGAACAAAAATCCGCGCAACGACTCGATCTCAGTCACCCACCTACCTCATATCGGCTGGAAGTGCTTCAGGCTCATCCGATCGCTCAGCCAAAAATAAGTCTTTCACCGGACAAAAATGCCAAAATTGACGCAGAACTTGCCAAACAACGCGAGCGGATCGAAAAACAGTTGATCCAGTATTGAGCGGCAATGCCGAAGTCGACGTTTTTAGCGCGGGAATCATCATATTGGTGGCTTTCAAGCGGGTATGATTGATGCACGCTTGCTATATAACCCTGTTATTTGAGCCAAAAACACCCCCTTCAATTGCGAGTTCGTACCCTCTCGCTACCGTCGTGGTGAGAGGGTGATAATATGATTCACCGTGCCGCGACCAGATACTCCGCCAAAAACTGCCCCGTGTAGCTCTCCGGGACGGCCATCACCGCTTCGGGTGTGCCCGTCGCCACCAGATAACCACCCCGATCGCCGCCATCCGGCCCAATGTCGATCAGCCAATCCGCCACTTTGATGATGTCCGGGTTGTGCTCGATGATCACGACCGTGTTCCCCTGATCGACCAAGCGCTGCAAAACCAGGATCAGGCGCTCCACGTCGGCGGCGTGCAGCCCCGTCGAAGGCTCGTCGAGCACGTACAAGGTGCGACCGGTTCCGCGCTTGCTCAGTTCGCGGCTCAACTTGACGCGCTGCGCCTCGCCGCCCGACATCGTAGTCGCGGGCTGCCCGATTCGAATGTAGCCGAGTCCCACCTCGTCGAGTGTCTTGAGCGTGCGATACAGGTTGCTGAAATTGGTGAAGAACTCCATGCCCTCGCTGACGGTCATGCTGAGCACATCGGCGATGCTCTTGTCCTTATATTTCACCTGCAACGTCTCGCGGTTGTAGCGCGCGCCGTGACACACATCGCAGGGCACGAAAATATCCGGCAAGAACTGCATTTCGATCTGCAAGACGCCCTGCCCTTCGCAGTTTTCGCAGCGCCCGCCCTTGACGTTGAAGCTGAAGCGCCCCGGCCCGTAGCCGCGAATTTTGCTCTCCGGTAGTTCCGAGTAGAGTGTGCGAATCGCGTCGAACATCTTGGTATAGGTGGCGGGATTGCTGCGCGGCGTCCGTCCGATCGGCGACTGGTCAATGTTGATGATCTTATCGAGGTGCTCGATACCTTCGATCGAATCGTGTGCGCCGGGACGGTCGTGCGCGCGGTTGATCACCTGTGCCATGCGCTTGTACAGAATCTCGACCAACAAGGTCGATTTGCCGCTGCCGCTGACGCCCGTGATCACGATCAGCTTGCCAAGGGGAATATCCACGTCGATGTTTTTGAGGTTGTTCTCGCGCGCGCCTTTGATGGTCAGGAACTTGCCGTTGCCCGCGCGCCGCTCCGCCGGGATTGGTACACTGCGGCGACCCGACAGGTATGCGCCGGTGATGCTGTTCGGATCGGCCATGATCTGTTCTGGTGTGCCCTGCGCGATGATCATGCCGCCATGTTCGCCCGCGCCCGGCCCCATATCGATGATCCAATCGGCGGTGCGCATCGTCTCGTCGTCGTGCTCGACCACCAACAGGGAGTTGCCCAGGTCGCGCATTTTCTCCAGTGTGCGGATCAGGCGGGCATTGTCGCGCTGATGCAAGCCGATCGAGGGTTCGTCGAGCACATACAGAACACCCGTCAATTGGCTGCCGATCTGTGTTGCCAACCGGATGCGCTGCGCTTCGCCGCCGCTGAGCGTACCCGCCGCCCGCGACATGCTGAGGTAATCCAGCCCGACATCGACCAAAAAGCCGACGCGCGAATCGATCTCTTTGAGCACCTGGAAGCCGATCAGCCGTTCGCGCTCGCTCAACAGCGGTTCGCACCCATCAGCGCCGCGCAGTGATCGCACCCAATCGTGCAGCTTGTTGACGGGTGTGCGCGCCACTTCATCGATCGATAGATCGCCGACGGTGACGGCCAGCGCTTCCGGTCGCAGCCGCCGCCCTTTGCAGGTGGGGCATGGACGTTCTGCCATCAATGTTTGATACTTCTCGCGCATGTAATCGGAGGTAGTCTGATCGAAGCGGCGCGAAATGGTCGAGATGACACCCTCGAAAGTGGCGTTGTAGGTTCGACTATCGCCGCTGCTGGCCTCGTAAGCGATCGGGTAACGGACGCCTTTCGTGCCGTATAGGATCACGTCGCGCTGCTTATCGGTCAGCTCGCGCCAGGGTTTGTTGCGCGGAATCTTGTTGGCATCGGCGACCGCGTAGATCAGCGACATGCTCGCGCTGTCCGAGGACTGCGGCCAAGCATCTTCACTGATTGCGCCGTCTTCGAGCGACAAGTCCGGGTTGGGCACGATCAGATCGGGATCGACTTCGAGCTTGACACCGAGTCCCTGGCAATCCGGGCACGCACCATGTGGATTGTTGAAGCTAAATGTGCGCGGCTCAATCTCCGGCAGGCTGATGTGGCCGTGAACGCACGCCAACTTTTCGCTGTACATGTGATCGGTGGGCGCGGCGGAGTCTGTCACATCGTTGATGATCACGATGCCTTCGCCGAGTTCGAGCGCCGTCTCAATCGAGTCAGTCAGGCGCGACCGGGCGGAGCGCGCATCTTCGCTCTCCGTATCCTCGAAATGGTGAATCACGAGGCGATCGACGACGGCTTCGATCGTGTGACTCTCATAACGCGGCAAGTCAATCTGTTCGTCGATGTCATGCGCCGTGCCGTTGACACGCACGCGCACGAAGCCGGCCTTACGCACATCCTCGAACACTTTTTCGTGCTTACCCTTGCGATCCTTGATCAGCGGCGCGAGCACCTGGATTCGTGCATTATCGGCCATCGACTCGACATTTTCAACGATTTGCTGGGCGCTTTGGGCGACCACGCGCTCGCCGCAGACCGGACAATGGGGGATGCCGACGCGCGCATATAGCAAGCGCATATAATCGTAAATCTCGGTGACGGTGCCGACCGTCGATCGTGGGTTAGAACTGACGCCTTTTTGATCGATCGAGACGGCAGGCGATAAGCCCTCGATCTGATCGACATCGGGCTTTTCAAGCTGACCGACGAACTGCCGCGCATAGGCCGAGAGCGACTCGACGTAGCGGCGCTGTCCTTCCGCGAAAATCGTATCGAAGGCCAGCGACGATTTGCCGCTGCCCGAAAGCCCGGTAATGACGACCAGTTTGTCGCGTGGGATGTCCACATCCACATTTTTGAGGTTATGTTCGCGCGCGCCGCGCACCACGATCTTGTCCTGGGTCATGAGAACTTCCACCTGCCATAAATTGAATCTGACGAGGGATCGAACCGTGAGATTATAACAAATGTTCGGATCATTTGGCAAATCAAATGCGGCAATGCGCAAGGGGCATCCGACTCCGCATAAGCTCGCTGAAAACGGTACAATAGTGTCGCTCAGTGACTTGTGAGGAACTTCGAGATTTCATGCGTAAAACTTTTCTGATCGCGCTGATTGGCGTGATAGCCCTAACTGTCCGCGTTCCGGTGCGTGCGCAAACGCCCAACACCGTCCACATCGCCATGCGTGATTTCGCGGTGCTCGATCCGGTCGCACTGCCGCATATCACCGATGGTCTCGCGGACAGCGCACGCGATGTGGTCGAGAACCTGTTTGTCGGCCTGATGCGCTATAACCCGCTCACGGCAAGGATTGAGCCGATGCTTGCGCAAAGTTCCGAAGTCGCCGCAGACGGGTTAACCTGGACTTTTCACCTGCGCAAGGATGTGCAGTGGATCAAGGCGAGCGGCGGCACAGTGACGGTGGTGCGACCTGTCGTGGCAGGCGATTTTGTCTATGCGTTTCGTCGCGCCTGCGATCCACAGCCTCCGCGCCCCGCCGCCAACAACGTGTTCATCGTGGCCGGATGCAGCGCGATCGCCACCGCCGATCCGAAGATCGTGACCGATCTATTCATCGCGCAAACGCTCGGTGCGCAGGCTGTCGATCCACAAACCTTGACGATCACGTTGGCTTTTCCCGCAGTCTATTTTCCCGCGCTGCTAACGCTGCCGGAGTTTCGCCCCGTACCACGCGAGTCGATCACCAAGAACGCCGATTGGACGCAGCCCGACGCCATCCTGACCAATGGCCCCTGGGCGCTAAAAGATTGGACGCGCGGCGCATCGCTCAATCTGATGCGCAATCCAGCGTGGCCGGATGCGCCCGTTGGGAATCTGACCGATGTGGCGATCAGCTTGACGCTTGGTGCCCCAGCGGATTTCACGCGCCTCGATCCGGGATTACCTGCTGCGCCGCCCGCAGGTTTCGTCGTGCAGCGCACGCCTGCCGCAAGTGTCGTGCTCGGCTTTTCGGGCGAGAATACCCTGATCAAGAATGCTGTGGTGCGCCGCGCCCTGGCTTTCGCAATCGATCGGAATGCGCTGGTCAAAGCACTGCCTGACGACAGCGCGATCACCGCGTCCCGTTTCACGCCGACAGGCACCGCCGATAACAGCGGATTCGCACCGGATGCGGCCAAATCCACACTCGCGGCGTCGCCGATCCCGGCTTGTAATCGGCTGCCCGATAAACTGACGTTGGCCGTCGAAGATAGCCCAAGCGGCGCGGCAGCAGCGCAGGTGCTCGTGAGCGGCTGGAACGCGATCCTCGGTTGCAATCCGACCTCGTTCTCGATCCTCAAACTGCCCGCCGACGCGCTGCAACGGATCGCGCACGCCGAGGTCAACACCGATCTGAGCAGTAATGGTACGCCGCGCCCGCTGTTGTGGATAGCGAGTTGGCGCGCCGAATATCCTGATCTGAACGCCTGGACGGGCGATGGACTACACTGCCAATTCGGGTTCATGCGGACATATGCGGCGTGCGGTGACGCGGAGGTGCAGATCGAACTGGCGGGGCACGAAGCCGATCCGGCTAAACGTGCCGCCGAATATGCGCAGGCCGAAACGGATTGGTTTGGCAGTGCAGGATCGTTTCCGGTTGCGCCGCTTTACACGATGTTGGCGGCGCGCACGCACCAATCCTGGCTGACAAATATCGCCGATGGTGGCGCGCTGCGCTTCGATCAATGGCGTGCGGCCACACACGGTTGAGAAGGGACGACGGCCTGCCGCGTCCGTTATGCGTCTATTATGAAGGGAACGATTTTGCGGTAAACTTCCAATGGGCGCACGATTCGTATGGATCGCAGGAGATGAACGATGGCTCTGGTTGAAATCCTCGAAGAAATCGAAATATTTGCCGACTTCACCGAAACACAGTTGGAACTGATCGCGTCGATCTGTACAGAGGAAAGCCACAATGCGGGCGATATTCTGTTCGCCGAAAACACCGTCGGCGATGGTTTATACGTGATCATCAGCGGCGAAATCGATATTCAGGTTGATCCGGCGATGGTCTCGAATGCCGAACCCGGCCAACAGATGGTCACGATTGCGACGCTGCGCAGCAAACAATCGCTGGGCGAGGTCGCGCTGGTCGATCAGGGTTTGCGTTCGGCATCGGCGCGCGTCAGCAAACACGATACGCATTTGGCATTCGTCCCGCGCGAAAAACTGATGCTATTATGCGACAGTTACCCGCAGTTAGGCTACAAATTGATGCGCAACTTGGCGGCTGACTTGGCGATGAAGATTCGCAACACCGATTTACGCGTGCGCGATCAGTTAACGTGGGGCACAAACAAAGCGTTAGGCTAAATTCAGTAGCTCGAAATTTACCAGAACCTCTTCATACGGGTTGCGGGTAAAGACTCATGCACCTTCGCGCGTGCGACTCCCCCTCTTTGGGGTACGGAGAGGGGGCAGGGGTGAGGGCTTGTGACCCAATTTCGAGCGACTGAAATTGGGCATTTCCTGTACAGCAAACGGGAATCGAGTCCTGCACCCCTCTCCGTGAGGACGGAGAGGGGCTGGGGGTGAGGTTCTTCAATTAGGGGACGTTTTGCGTCTTCAGGTACGCGATCAGGTCTTTAAGTTGCGGCAAAGTTAGTTGGCTGCCGAAGGTGGCAGGCATCAGGCCAACCCCGCCGGGCGCAATATACGCCTGCGGATACAAGATACTCTGCGCCAGATATTGCTCGGCGGTCAGCTTTTGGGCGGCGATGGACGGTTCCTTGATACGAACTGTCACCGCGCGGTAAAATGTACCCTTCGTGATTGGTCCAACTGCGCCCGCCAAGTGGCAGCCCGCACAAGCCAGACTCGTATACAACTTCTCGCCGTTGGCCGCATCGCCGCCGCTCAGATCGCCGAGATTGGCGACCGAGTTATCGGCCTGCTTGCCGAACTTGGTGAAGATGATCTCTTTCGGATCGACGTTCGGGGAAGGGTTTGGCCCCGCCCCTTGCGACTGGGGCAGCGCAAACTGCTGTGCCACATCTTTCGGCGTCAGTTTGAGGGCTGTGTCGCGGAAGTTGAGCACGTAGTTGGTCACATCGTCCACTTCGTCGGGACGGAGCGGGCCGCCGAAGGTTTGTCCCCAGGTGGGCATGATGTTACCGCCCCAGTACGATCCGCTCAAGGGGCGACCAGCAGCCACCGCGTCGGCGATGTACGATTGGAGCGTGCCGCCCCAACTGATTTCCTTAAGACGCGGCTGACGATTGGGGTCCCAGCCCGCATCGGTCAGCTTTTTGAGATCGACATTGGCCGCGTCGATCTGCGCCTGAAGATCCGTGGCGGATTTCTGGACGGTCGGCACGTTTGCCTGATCGCGGGTCATTTGTGATTGCAGATTAGCGATCTGCGCATTTACCGAGTCTTTTTGCGATTGATTCGTGGCGGCGGCCAATTGGGTTTGCAGAGCGGTAAGTTTGCCCTGTTCACCCGCAATATCCGCGACCTGACCGTTGGCGGCATCAAGCTGTTTTTGCAGATCGGCGATCTTTGCAGTTTGATCGATCGCCGGATTGCTATCGGCGAACAACATCGGGTTAAGCAGGGCGGGCGCGCGTCCCGTTTGTCCCTTGCCATCGATATTGTGGCAGGTCGAGCAGTTATTTTGGAAGATCACGGCCCCGTTTTCGATCGACCGTCCGTTGTACTGATCGGTGAACACGGACATGCGGCCACCCTCGTTGATGGCGATCCAGCCAACGAGGAGCATAATGCCGACGAAAAACGTGATGCCGAGAATGATCCGGTTCTGAATTGGAAGTGGCATTGCTGGGTGTCCCTACGCTTCCTCGGCGTTATTCGCCATTGTCATGATATTCCGACGCGCGATTGACATAGAGCGTTTTGCCCGACGATGTGACCTGTGGGGCGTTCGCCTTATCAATGATTGGCAGATTGTTGGCATCCATCTTCTGTGAACCGTCGGCGTTCAATTCCTTCACATCGAGGCTCACCATGTGCAGTTGGAACGAGCCATCCGAGTTCTTAAGCGGTTTTTTGGCGGCATCCACTTCGGGTACATTCCAGATGATCTTGACATCGATCCGTTTCAGGTCGTTCTTGTTATCCGCCTTGACCTGATTATCCGAGATTGTCAGCAAGCCAACGGCGTTAGGAAGCGCGCTATTGTGACCATTCACCAGCTTCTGATAGTCTTCCATCAGCGTGTGCAGTTCGCCCGCAGGTGCGGCGAGACATGTCACATCGTCGGCAAAAGTGTTTGGATATGGTGCAGTCGCGGCGGGCGTCGCTTGCTCGCGGATCGCCAATTTGTGCTCTTTGTCGATGTTGTCGGTGCAGTAGGTGCCAACTGCCATCGCATCGAACGGTACGGCGCGCAGCGGGCCGACGCCTTCGACGGGAGCGAGCGATTGTGCGATTTCCTGGTCGCCGGCGGTGTTGACGCCATACTTGGGCGTGCCCATATAGCTCAGCACCAACATCGTCGTGATGAAGATCAACGACAGGCTGAGCGCAAACTTACGATGAGCATAGCGGCGGCTGGGCGTCGTATCCAGGTAGGGGAAAACGAAGTACAGCGACAGCAAAATACCCGGCAGGATCACGCCCATCAGCGTCTTATCGCCGAGTTTGAGCAGACCTTGCAGCCAAAGGAAATACCAGGGCGCGGTGGTGTGCAGCGGCGTGACACCAGGGTTGGCGTGGTGTTCGAGCGGCGCGTGGAAGAACCAAACGCAGAGCACAACCATCAAGAAAGTCGCGCAGCCGAACCACATGATCTCGCTGGTTATGATGTCCGGCGTAAAGTACACGCGGCGATCCATCGGAATGCGCTTGGCGGTGTCCTGGCCGATCTCTTCCTCACGCGGCGGCAGGCTCGCACCGTGCAGCACCACTTTGTAATAGTGGACGCCGAGGAACACAGTCGTCAGCAGCGGCAGCATGAACACATGTGCCAGATAGAAACGCAGCAAACCGCCTGCGCCAATGTCCGGCGCACCGCGCATGATCAGGTTGATGTTCGTGCCGACGACTTGTGGCGGCACCGCTTCGGCCATGCTCGTGCCGATCGTGACCGCCCAGAAGGCCAACTGATCCCAGGGCAACAGATAGCCCGTGAAGCTCAGAAACAGCGTAAAGAACAGCAGGATCATCCCGGTGAACCATGTGAACTGGCGCGGCTTTTTATACGATCCAGTCACATAGGTGCGGATCATGTGCAGTGACACGAACAGCACCATGCCCTCCGCACCCAAACGATGCAGATCGCGCATGAACTGGCCGAGCGGAACGTTGCTCAGGATGTTGAGCATGTTGGTATAGGCGGCTTCCGGCGAAGGCGTGTAGAAGACCATCAGGAACAGACCCGTGATGATCTCGATGAAGAAGAAATAGGTCGAGAGCCAGCCGAGCCGGAAGGTCGGGTAAAGGCCGGTCATCGCCTGATGATAATAGGACGGGCGCATGTGCATCCAGAAGGCATCAGCGTGCGGCGTCAGGCGCGGATTCGGACGCCGCGAGGGGGCGTCACCGCGCAAGGCTTCGCGGAGGTCTTGGATGTTCAGGCCTGCGGTAAAGCGCTCAACCGACTCGTCAACGAGTTCGAGAGTGGCCTTACGCAGACCCTTCTCTTTGATGTCGTCGAGGATCGACGGAACTGGCAGGACAGACATTACGGTTACTCCTCAGTTCTTTGCGGACGGAAATAATCTTTGCATGGGATTTCGACTAGCCGTGCGTTTTGCCCTGAATCTTTTTGCCTGTATCGACGCTGATCACTTTGGCATTGGCGCTGGGCACGGGACCGCCATCGACATCGGTCGTTTTGGTCGAGCCGTCCGCGTAAGTGATCGTCACTGCGAAGCGATCTAGACTGCGCGGCGCGGGACCTTCGATATAGGTGCCGCTATTCTGGAATTTGCTACCGTGACACGGGCATTCAAAACGATGGTTGGTGTCAACCCACTTGAATAAGCAGCCAAGATGCGTGCAGACTTGGCTGAGCGCACGGAAGCCCTGATCAGTGTTACTCATCCAGAATTTGCCGGCCCCCAAAAGAATCGGGGCAGCGGTGGCGCTGGCCTTCGGCAGTACATCGGGATTGAGGTTGAACAGCCCGCCGAATTCGCCTGCCCGGAAACGTGGCAGCGCAAACCAGACGACCGCGCCCCCCGTCTCGGCCAGGAACAACGCGAGGCTTGCACCCCAAATGTAGTTAAGAAATTCGCGGCGTGTGACGGTTTTTTCTTGGGTGGACGGGGCGGCACTGGGCGCGGCGTCTTTCGTTGGCGCAGCGGCAGCCTTACCCCGTTGCGCGGTTGTGGTTGCCATTCATCCTCCTGTCGGCAGTAATCGGGTCAGATTATATCGTGACGGAGTGTCGAAAAACGCGCCCCACACGATAAAAAAATGTGATTTGCTTCATCTGTTAAAAATATCACAATTTTACTTTGCTGTCAAAAAATGTTCCAGGGCAATTGCAAACTGGGGAAGACTCAATTAAACTCACCACCCTGTCCCACTTTTAGAGGTGAAATTGTGGCCTACGAGCGATCTGCTCGACTCTACGACAAAATCTACGGGTTCAAAAACTATGAGGCCGAAGTAGATGGCCTGAAAACGCTGATTCAAACACACGCATCGAGGCCGTATCATGCCCTGCTCGATGTGGGCTGTGGCACGGGCGAACATCTGCGTCTGCTGCGCGATTCCTATATCTGTGCAGGTGTCGATTTCAGCGAACCCATGCTCGCCGCCGCTCACGAAAAGCTGCCAGATTTGTCGCTGACGCTCGGCGACATGCGCACCTTCGACCTGCATCAGACATTCGACGTGGTGATCTGTCTGTTCAGCGCGATTGGATACATGGCGACGCCCGCTGACCTCGATCAAGCGGTGGCAAACATGGCGCATCACGTTGCCGTGGGCGGCTTGCTGATCGTTGAAGCGTGGTTACATCCGGGTCAGTTCACGCCCGGCCATCTCGGAATGCTGACGATCGATGAGCCGGATTTCAAGCTGGCGCGCATGAATACCAGTTGGATCGACGGGCGTCTGTCGTTGATGGATATGCATCATTTGATCAGCATGGCGGCGGGCATCGAGTATTTCGTCGAACGACACTCAATGGGACTCTTCACGAGTGATGAATATGTGGCCGCGTTCGAGCGTACAGGCCTGCGCGTGACCGTCGATCCGGTCGGCTTCGCGGGGCGCACCCTCTATATCGCCAGCCGTTAAGGACACGGCCTGATATGTCCGCCGTCAACCCTTCAACCCGCATCTGAACTCCGCCTGCTGGTGACTGAAGCACCCCACCACAAAACTTTGCAATACGGTTCATATCAGATTCGTTCACTTGGTTTGCTCTCTATGACAAAAACCAAACCCCTGATAAACTACGGCGTCCATTGTGCCCAAACAAGGTGAATTGATTCACATAGAGGTTTTGCGATGCTCAGAGTGCTAACCAAGTTCGTCGTGCTCGGCCTTTCCATTCTGCTCTTGTTCAGCCAAGCCCATTCCACCGACGCACAAGCCACTGGCTATGACTGGCTGCAATTCAATGGTGATGCTCAACATATTGGCAACAATACGCTCGAAAAAAAGCTCGGCGCGAGTAATGTTGGACGCCTGCACCGCCTTTATCAGGTGACTTTGCCCGCCGTCGTCGATGGTGCGCCCGTGTATTTGCAAAACGTGAAGACCAGCAAGGGCACCAAAGACCTATTGTTTATGACCAGCAAGCAGGGTGATCTGTTCGCCGTTGAGGCCAAAACGGGCGCATTGCTATGGACTCAACATCACAACGCGCCGGATTGTTTCGTCGATAAGGGCGATCCGAAGGTCATTCCAGAAAAACTGGCGTGCTGGACCACTTCAATTCCGGCCATTGATCCGGGGCGTGCTTTTGTATATAGCTATGGGCTGGATGGTTATATCCATAAGCATCATGTCGAGGATGGCACCGAGGTGACCACGGATGGCTGGCCGGTGCTGATCACGAAGAAGCCCTGGCTCGACAAAGTTTCGCCCGCGCTGAGCTTTGCCACGACCAAAAACGGCACGACTTATCTCTACGAGACGACCAGCGGCTACCCGTCACCCATGCCCGGCGACTGGGGCGATTATCAAGGCCACTTGGTGGCGATCAACCTGAGCACGGGCGCTTCCAAGATATTCAATGCCATGTGTAGTAATGTTGACAAACTTTTCGTCGAAAAGCCTGACTCGCCCTCGTGCGACGAAGTGAAAGCGGGCATCTGGGCGCGCGGTGGCGTCACCTATTCGCCTGATACGGATCGCATCTATGTATCAACGGGTAATGGCACTTACGATCCCGCCAATCATTATTGGGCAGAAAGTGTATTGGCGCTCAACCCCGATGGATCGGGCGCAAACGGCGATCCCATCGATAGCTATACGCCGAAAAACTTCCAGATGATCAAAGATACTGACTCCGACCTATCACCCTATTTGCCGATCATCTTGCCCACCCCAAAGGGCAGCAAATATCCACATCTCATGCTGCAAGGTGGCAAAGACGGCCGCCTGCGGCTGCTCGATCTCACCGATCTCAGCGGAAAGGGTGAGCCAGGGCACACGGGCGGCGAACTCACGTCAAATGCCCAGATTCCTTTCCAGGCAGAGATCACGACTTCGCCTGCCGCTTGGCTCAACCCCGCCGACAAGAGCACTTGGATTTTCACGCCGACCTACTTTGGAACCGCCGGCTTTCAGTTGGTGATCGCCAAGGATGGCATACCCTCCCTCAAAATGGTATGGAAAACGACCAACTCCTGCACCATCCCGCTGGTCGCCAACAACGTCTTGTACTGTGCCGCGTTCAAGAATCTCTGGGCATTCAATCCCACCACGGGAAAAAAGCTGTGGGGTGTCTATCCGATCGGCGAGACTCACTGGCAAAGCCCGATTGTGGTGAATGGCGTCCTGTACATCACCGACCAATCTGCCAATCTGCTCGCCTATGCCGCGCGCTAACTAAGACCCTTTGCGACCTGCCACTGAAAGGACGGCGAAATCAATATGAACCAATCTCCCGACCCACACACACGATCAAACCTTAGCCGCCGCTCATTTCTGGGCGCGCTGGGCACTTTGTCATTCGTTAGCTTTTGCGGCCAGGGTTGGAATGTGCTGCTCAACTTTCTGAAGCCGCCGACCACAGAAACGCAGCCCGTGCCAGTTGTGAGCAGTCCCCTAGTATCTTCGCCCACCCCAAACCCGACGCGCATCGCAACCGACACATCCACACCAAGCGGCCCGGTGATTGCCGGAAAACCCAAGCTGTTCAAAATCGGTACGGTGACTTTGATCCCGGATGGGCATTTTTTCGTCTCACGCCTCAAAGATGGCAACTATTTGGCGATTTCAGAGCGCTGCACGCATCAAGGCTGCGCGGTGCATTGGGTCGCCGACCAAACTCAGTTTCAATGCCCCTGCCACGGCTCCCTGTTCGACAATACGGGCGGGGTGATCCGTGATCCTGCACCGCGCCCGCTCGATTTGTTTCCAATCACGGTTGTGAATGGCGATCTGGTGGTAGATACGAGCAGTCCGCTGCAACGCGACAAATTCGAGAAATCTCAAGAAAAGAAGATTTAGCGATCTTCTGCCCTAAGCCGTATCGACGCCCGGTACGGCGCGGCCTGCCGCGTCCGCGCATCGCCCTATCCACCGATTGTTCGGCCCGTTCGGTGTGATGTTCAGCGCTACGGCACTTCCCAGACCGGTTCGCCGCTGAAAATACGCCGTAATTGACCTGGAAAATGCCGGGAATCGAGCGGTTTCCCCAAATAGCTGTGAAATCCGGCCACCTTACCGCTGTTCATGTGATTGGTATGCACGGTACAGGCCACCGTCGGCACGCCCGCAAATTTCGGGTTTGCCTGGATCAGTTTCAGAATCGTATAGCCACTGATACCCGCCAACTCCAGATCGAGAAAGATCACATCGGGGCGATCGAGTGTGGGCAGCCATTCTGCAATACGTGTCGTATCGGAAAAAGCGATTACCTGCACAAACATTTGATCCAGCATTTTGTTGAGAACAGCGATACTGGCTTGATCATCATCAATAATAAGAGCTTTTTTTTCGTCGAAGGGAGTCATGGTTAGCTCCTGGGTAAACCGAGTCATCATGAGCAAAAAGTCATCATATATAGCACCCCCTCGCTGTGCTACGGAGAGCGGGTGAGGGGTGCGGTTCTTCCGCCCCACCACGGTCACGGAACGTACCAGATCGACTCGCCAGCCAATATCTTCTCGACCAACTGCGGGAACGTATCGTTGAGCAAGGGCTTGCCGATCAGTCCGTTGAACCCCGCCTTTTTGAGCAGTTCGACATCATGCGACATCACATTGGCGGTCATCGCTATCACAATCGCCGCTTCATAGGTGCCGTCGCCGCGCAGCAGCCGCAGCACTTCGTAACCATCATAGGGGCGGGTTTGAATATCCAAGAAAATGACATCGGGACTGATAGGGAGCGCGCGCACGTTTGCCAAAAAATTGACCGTGTTTTCAAAGATGGCAACCGCCGAAAACCCCATAATGCGGCACAGCAGCACTTCGACGATCCGGCGGCTGGAGGCGTCATCTTCCACATACAGAAAGGAGGGTGTTGAACGGCTCATGCTTAATCTGCCTCGCCTTCGTCCAAATAACCGAGTTTGACCAGCGCGTTGCGGGCATCGCGCTTGATATGTCGATTCTCGCTGTCGAGAAAGCGCACGATCGAGTCGATCGCGCTCGGATCACCGAGATCGCCCAGGGCACGGATAACCATGTAGCACAGTTCGTCGCAACACCCTTGATCCAGGAAGGCCAGCAAAGGTTTCACCGCCTGTTCATCGTGTAGGGCACTCAACGAGCTGATCGCCCAGGTTTGCACCAATTCGTTTGGATCATTCAACTTACTCAACAGGGCTTCAACGACGCGCGGCACTTTGAACTCAGCCAAGCCTTTGGCCGCAGCCAGACGTACCAGCGGTTGTTCCGCATCCAGCAGCGCGATGAGCGGCTCGATCGCGCGCTGATCGCCAAACTGCGCCAAAAGTCCGACGGCACCCGTCACCTGTCGGATGCTGCCGGTGCGCGCCAGACCGATCAGCGGCTCGACGGCGGACTCACCCTCCTGAACGAGCACATTTTGCGCCTTGAGCCGCACGAGCGTATCCGGCGTTCCCAGCGCCTCGAACAGGTTATTGATCTGCTCCGAACTGAGCATCAGAGTGCCTCCCAAACAGCTTCGCCTGCCAAAATCCGTTCGATTTGTTCGGGAAATGTGGTATGGCTCAGTGGTTTTCCAATCATGCCGTCGAATCCGGTATCCCGCATTTTGCGCATCTCCGTCGGTGATGCTTCCGCCGTCAGGCAGATGATCCGCGCGTGCCCGAATTGGCTATGGGCGCGCAGCAGGGTGCAGGTCGCGTAGCCGTCGTGCGGTCGCAGGTTCAGATCGAGAAAAATGATGTCGAACGCCTTTCCCGACATTTCTAATCGTTGAATCACACTCTGGGTGTCTTCCAATAAAGTAAGCTCTGTGTAATCCAACAGATCGAGCAGCAAAAGCTGCATCACACGGCGACTCGCGGGGTGATCTTCGATATACAAAATCTGCGGTTGGGTCATTATCGGCTTACCTCGTTGCCATACTTTGCGTGTTAGCCGCGTTTGCGTCGGCTTCAGATCGGATGGGCAGCAGCACATGGAAGGCACTGCCCTTGCCCAGTTCGCTTTCCAGCCACAATTTGCCGCCGTGCGCTTCTGCAAAAAAGCGTGAGATCGGCAGTCCCAGTCCCGTTCCCACCATATCCGCCAGATCGCTGCTCACTTGCTTGAAGGATTCGAAAATCAAATCTTGATCTTCCGGCGCGATCCCGATCCCGGTATCGCGCACGATCACATGAATGGCGTCAGCTTCATGGCGGGCGCGCACGTCGATCGTTCCCTGTGCCGTAAACTTGACCGCGTTGGATACCAGATTCAGGAATATCTGACGAATCCGCCGCTTGTCGCCAAAAATGGGCGGCAGTTTTGGCTCAATATCAGTATCCAATCCGAGCGGTTTATCCTTGATCAAGCCTTTGGCGACGGAGACGCTCGCGGCCAGCGCCTCGTTGACATTGACCTCTTGGATGAACAAATCCATCAAGCCAACTTCGATTTTGGTCAGATCGAGGATGTCGTTGATGAGGCTCAGCAAATGTTTGCCGCTGCTGAGCGCTTGTTGCAGGGCCTCCGTTTGTTCGTCATTGACCGGACCAAAAACGCCGTCCGCAACGAAAGCCGTGAAGTTCAGGATAGCGTTGAGCGGCGTGCGCAGTTCGTGCGACATATTCGCCAAGAATTGCGATTTGACGCGATTGGCATCTTCGGCGGCTTGTCGATCGGCTTTGGCTTCGAGCAACACCCGCGTGCGTTCCACCGAAGCGGCGGCCAATCCCGCTAGGCCGCCAATCAGACGTCGCTCAAAGTCCGTGAACACGCGCGGTTGCTCGCTGAAAAAGCTGAGCGAGCCAATCGTGCGCTCGCCGAGCATCACCTTTGCGGTCAGCATCGCCCGCATTCCCAAACTTTGATAAAACTGCCCCTGCAATTCATCGATCTGCATGAAATCAGCCACATCCTCGACGACGGTGAGCGGTATTGCCACGCGCTCGATGACCGGGAAGACGAGCCGTCGATCATAGTCCCTGGCCTCGGCCTGCCCGGGGTCGGCAACGGCGACGACCGTGACGCCATTCGGTCGATTCGCTTGATAATCGTCATACAGACTAAGCGCGATGCCATAGTCGAGCGGCCCAATCTCGCTGAGCAGCGCGCCCAAAATCGCCGGGTACGAGCTGGCTGCGTTGACGGTGCTGCTCATCCGATACAAGATTTCGCTTTCGCGGCGCGCATTCTTGACTTCGGCGAATAACTGTGTATTCCGAATGGCGATGCTGATTTGCTCGGCCAGATTGGTCGAAATCCGAACACAATCAGGTGTAAACCGATTGATCTGTTTCGCGCGCAAGTCAAGGACGCCTAACAGTTGATCGCCGATGATCAACGGCAATGCCAGCTCCGCTTTGGTATCAGGCATTGTTGGGTCTGGCAGATAGGTGTCCGATTCAAACACATTGTTGATCACGATCGGTTGCCGTGTCTGCGCTGCCCGAATAACAGCCGACGCGACATTGACCTGCAGTCGGGCATTATCGATGCGCTGTACACGCTGCGAACCATTGGGTCTATAGGGTAAAGCCCCTTTGGTGTCATCTACGAGAAACACCGACACATCGTAGAAATCGAATTTTTCGAGTAGCGCCGTGACCAGTTGAGGCAGCAGATCATCGAAATCGAGTGCCGTCGTGATTTGCTTGGAAACTTCGGCGGCGGCTTGCAAATCGTGGGTGCGTTCGGTGATCCGCTGTTCGAGTTCGTGGGCGCGCCCACGCAGCGTATCATACAACTGCGCATTTTCGATGGCGACTGCGGCTTGATCGGCGAAGGCTTGTAGGCGCTCGGCGTGCAGCGCATTGAAAAAGCCAGGAATCGTGCTGTCCAGATTGAGAAAGCCGATCACGATCCCGTGAACGCGCAGGGGTGCGCCCGCATATGAACGCAGCCAAGCCGTCTCTGGCAAAAGCCGCCAGTCCGCATCCAATTTGGTGTCGGGTATCACCACCGGAAGCGCCGTTTCAGTCATCCGACACAAGTTGGGAAAGTCTCGGAAGCGGTGCGACTGGTGAAAGGTTTTGCTGTTCGTATACCCTTGTGAATACACGACCTCGGCAACATCATCCTTAATGAGCATGATATTGGCCGCGGTGTGTGGCACCACGCGCCCCACGTTGCTCAGAATACGCGCCATCACGATGGCCGGTTCAAGCGTGCTCGTCAGCGCGGCGGCACCTTCGCGCAGTGCCTCGGCCAACAGGCGCTGCTCACGTTCCGCAGTTTCGGCGCGCTGGCGCAGCAAGGCCGCCCCAAACGCGCTGGCCGCATTGCGCATCATTTCGATCTCGACCGGATGCCACTCACGGTCGCGTTTGCTATCGGAAAAAGCCAAAGCGCCCCAGAAGGTGTCGCCACAAAATATCGGCAGCACCGCCGCCGCCAATGTGCCCACCGCCGCCATCCGCACCTGTGCCTCTGGGCTGAAACTGTGGTCTGATCGAAAAACAAAGTCAGCGGCGCGGTGCATATCGCTGATGCCCACTGCCGTATACCGAATGTTCTGACCCGCCAGCGTCTCGATCATCGGACGAATGCCTGTCGCCACCCATTCATATTTCAGGCTTCCCGTCTCAGGTGCGCTGTTCTCCTGATCGGTTTGGTAGATTTGGGCGCGGCTGACATCGATGGTCTGCCCAAGCTGCGCCAACACGTCGGGAATCACCGCTGACAGATCGGCAGCCCGCAAAAACTGTTCGCTGACCCGTGTGAGCGTTTCCAGTACCGCATCTCGATAGTGCAGCGCTTGTTCGGCCTCCTTACGCCGCGAAATGTCCTCGACCATGACGACCGCTATCGGCTCGGATAGATCGGTCGATGGTATTTTCGAGACGAGCAGACGCCCCCAGATCACCTGCTTGTCCTTGCGGATATAGCGTTTTTCCATTTCATAATGATGGATGTGCCCTGCCATCAATTGCGCCGCCAGCGTCACATCGGCGGCGACATCATCTGGAAAAGCGAATTGCGTAAATGGCATTTGGCGCAGCTCTTCATCGGTATAGCCCAACATGTACTGCATTGCTGGATTGGATTCCAGCGTATGACCGCCGCTATCAACCAACACCATGCCAACGGCTGCTCGTGCAAACACGGTGCGGAAACGCGCTTCGCTTTTGCGTACCGAACTTTCGGCAATGATGCGTTCTGTCATATCGATGAGTGCCCCCACCAGACGCAGCGGTGTCCCATCCTCGGCGCGCATCAGGTAACCCCGATCGATCACATGAGCATAACTGCCATCCTGTCGCCGCACGCGATATTCCACCATCCACAAGTCACGCCGACTGGCAAATAATTCAGGATAACCGCTGTCGAAAATGCTCCGATCGTCGGGATGCACCCGATCGAGCAGCCAATTCAATTCGTTGGTGGGCGGTTCGTGCATATACAATATCCGTTGGTAGCCATCGCTGCGCCAAACCGTGTTCGCCACGATGTCCCAGTCATAAAGAGCGTCGTTGGCCGCGCGTGCCGCCAAACGAAAGCGCTCTTCGTTTTCCGGGCTGGCCGGTTGGTGATCCATACTGTACTGTGCCTCCTGGCTATCGCCGGCTGCCCCAAGTCCCTCGATATAAGGGGAGAATGTGGCAGCGGGCCAATCGCCACATTCATTCTATGTCATTGCGGATATGAGGGTAACTAGTGGAGTGACGGGTTTTTCGAGCGATTGTACCTGGTTAGTTGACCAGCTCTTGCATCGTTCCATTGAGCAAAATCGGACGCGCCCCGCTATATCCCTACATGAATGGTGGTTTTCGTAGGGACGATGGCCTGCCTCGTCCGCTAAGGGTTCGTAAAAGTACAGGTTCCCGCGCCAATCGGGTAAACTGAGTACAACGCAAAAAAACGGATAGCAGCGTATGGGACGTAAAATTCATGAATGCCAGTGCGGGGTGTGTGAAGCGGGTGGCGATACCCAATTGCAGGCCAGACATCGACAAATCAATGTGTTATTAAGCCAGTTGAATGAAGTGCAGCGGCGCTGGTAGGCAGGGACGCTGTCGCAACAGGCGGGTGGGCCAAGTGACCGCGAATTGATAAAGATCACGGGGATCGATGCGAAAACGACCCGGCGGGGGTGGCGCGAGTTAGCAGATGGGACGCCCGAACGCCTTGGGACACGACAACGACCGGTGGGCGGGGGGCGACCCACCGCCGAAAAAAAAGATAGTCAGTTAATCGAGACGCTGCTTGAACAAGTGGAGTCGCATACGGTCGGTGACCCGATGACGACGCGAAAATGGTTGAACTGCCGTCTGCAAGATTTACAAGACAAATTGGCCGCAACCGGGCACGCCGTTAGTTTGCCAGTGATTAGTCGGTTGCTGAAAGCACCGGATTACCGCTTGCGCGTCAATCGCAAATCAGTGAAAAGTTCCGTTCATGCTGAAATCAGGCGCCCCTGTATGTCGGTCAATCTGCCGACACGCCAAGCTTTGCCGTAGACAATTTGGCACGCTGGGGTCAGGCTGAACTGCCTTTACGTTTTCCAGGCGCCGCCCATGTGCTGCTGGAAGCCGCTGGGGGAGGCTCCAATTCCTCGCGTAGTCGCGTCTTCAAACAGCCGCTTCAGAGCCTCATCGCCGATGCTTTGCGTCTCACCGTGACGGTCTGCCATTTTCCGCCCGGCACCTCCAAATGGAATCCCATTGAACATCGGGTGTTCAGCGAAATCAGTAAAACCTGGCAAGGTTGTCCCTTAGTCTCTTTTGACGTGATCCTCGATTTCTTGCGTCAGACTACCACGCACAGCGGCCTGACCGTTCAAGCC
>JBBRMW010000089.1:0-19559 GCA_038230635.1 Aggregatilineales bacterium
ATTCGGTATACGCAAAGTTTTGAAACCCTTCCAGGGACGGACTCCAACTGGAATGACATCGCTGCCATCTGACTGAAATAGCGATATCTGAGCCTGGTTGGGCATAGCGAGCCACGATTGTTTGAGCGATGCGCGCGATAGCGTGTTGCCATACAACGTGATTGAGACCGTCGGATAAAAGAGGGCTACCGTCCACGTGCAGCTTGGACTAACCCGCAGATTTGCCGGGCTGCCGAACACGGCGATAATTTGTGCGGGCGATAAGTAGTCGCGCAATTCAACCCCCATAACTTGTGCGCGTGAGTCGCTTACCGCGCCATAATAGAGGATGGCTTGCGCCCCTGGGTTATTTTTCACGTTCCAGGCCATTCCTTGCTCAGAAGCGCGCGGCTCAGTGGCAATGCTCAATGTTGGATCGGCGTCTAATAGAGTGATCGCATCAGCGAGGGTGGTTCCGCCATTCGGCCAGATGCCATGCCAGCACGGAAGCTGGCAAGCCGCGCTCGGGTTGAAGGTGTTCAGCGGAAACGGTAGTTCTGAAGGTGGGGCAACGATGCGCACGAGGAGGATCGCCAGCGTCAGAATCACCACCAGGAAGAGCGTGAACCTCAACAAGCCAATCATGTACAGGCGTCTATGCCTCCGGTGGCACGACTCAACGTAAGGAAACCCTGCAAGGAATGAATTTTTCCGGCGCGTTCATCGCCTACGGTGAGTGATAAATTCAGTTCATCATTTCCTTGTGCAATGAGCATTGGCAGTCTGATCGCTATGATTGTGGAGGAGGGCTTCTTCGGGAATATGAATACTTTCCAGGTACATGCAGGCAGACTCCGTATCTCGTTCAGATTGCCGACGGCGGCCACGACCTGTCCTGCTGGCAACAGGCCGCGCAGCGTAATTTGGCGAACTTTCGCGGTCGCGCCAGTCCCGGTGTAATCGAGGATGATTTGCGCACCGGGTCGATTATTTACCATCCACACCATACCCTGTCCGGCAGCGCGCGGTGCGGTGAAAGCACTCAAAGCGGGATCGGCGTTCAAAAGTCTGCTTGCATCCGCGAGACTCATGGTGTCATCCGGTGAGATACCGTGCCAACACGGAAGCTGACAATTCGCACTCTGGTTGAAGGCGTTCAACGGGAACGGTAGTTCTGCCAATCGTGCGATCATCCGTACTGTCACGAGTGCCAAAGTCAGAATCACAATCAAGCCGATCGTGAACCTCAACAGGCGAAGCACCGGGCTTAGCTCACTTCGGCGCTGGGTTCGTCGCCGTAGATCAGCGCCAACCGCTCGCGCAGCAGAAAATGCGGCGGCATATCGAGCGTCGGGTCTTCCTCGTACAGGGCGCGCGCTTCTTGCTGTGCCATTTCCACCAACTGCGGCGACATATACTCCGCCAGCCGCCCCGCGCCGCCGCTCTGTCGTGTGCCGAGCAGTTCGCCCGCGCCACGCAGTTCCCAATCGATTTCGGCCAGTTTGAAGCCATCGGCGGTTTCTTGCATCGCCATCAAGCGCGGATTATCCGGTTCGTCGGCGGAGTCGGCGATCAACAGACAGAATGACGGATGCTCGCCGCGTCCGACACGCCCGCGAAACTGATGCAACTGCGCCAACCCGAACCGATTCGCGCCTTCGATCAGCATCACCGAGGCATTCGGCACATCAATTCCGACCTCGACCACCGAAGTCGATACGAGCAATTGGATTAATCCCGCGCTGAACTGCGCCATCACCGCATCTTTTTCGGCGGGCGACATGCGTCCATGCAGCAGGCCGAGTCGATAGCCGACGAACGCGCCATCGCTCAGGCGCTCGTATTCTTCGACGGCGGAACGCACATCGGCCATCGCCTCGCTCTCGGACGCCTCAACCAGCGGATACACGATGAACGCCTGCCGCCCCTTGTCAAGCTGTGTCCGTATGAAACTAAAAGCGCGCTCGCGTTCGTTCGGGAACAGCACTTTCGTGTCGATCGGCGTGCGACCGGGCGGTAGTTCATCGAGGATCGTCAGATCAAGATCGGCGTACATGGTCAGCGCCAATGTGCGCGGAATCGGCGTCGCGGTCATGATCAGCACATGCGGATTGACGCCTTTGCCGCGCAGCCGTCCGCGCTGTTCGACGCCGAAGCGGTGCTGCTCATCGATCACAGCCACGCCTAGCCGCGCAAAGAACACATCTTCTTGGATGAGCGCGTGCGTGCCGATGATGATCTGCACGCCACCTTCGCCCAAACCCCACAGAATTTCGGCGCGCTCCTGGGCGGGTGTTGCGCTCGTGAGCAGTTGGATGTTGATCCGATCGCCACCGGGCAGCGATCCAATCAGGCGTGATAGATTGCGGAAATGCTGTTCCGCGAGGATGCCGGTCGGAGCCATCAGCGCACCCTGATGCCCATTGGCGACGGCCATCAACAGCGCCGCCGTCGCCACCAACGTTTTGCCCGACCCGACATCACCTTGCAGTAAGCGATTCATGGGCACGGGGCGCGCCAAATCATCCCGAATGGCGACGATCGCACGGCGCTGAGCATTAGTAGGCGCGTAGGGCAGCGCCTTCTCGAACTCGGTGATCCAGTGGGCATCGATTGGCAGTGGATCGGCGGGCGCGCTTTGCCACAGTCTTCGATTACGCAGCACGCCCAGTTGCAGCAAAATCAGATCGTCAAAAACGAGCCGCCGCCGTGCCAATTCGAGCGTATCCAGCGACTCTGGGCGATGCAACTGCCGCACCGCCCAGGCATATTCAGCAAGTCCAGTGCGATCGAGGACGCTGGCGGGCAGCGGATCGGGCAGTTGATCGCCCCACGTCGTGAGCGCGACATCGGTCGCCTTGCGCATCGTCGCGGCGCTCAGGTTGGCCGTCAGCGGATATACCGGGACAATGGTGCGGGTGTTCAGCGCATCCTGATCGATATATTCCCAATGGGGATTTGTCAGATTCAGTTTGCCCAGGAACAACCCGACTTTGCCGCTGAACACGACTTGTGCGCCGCGACTGAACTTACCGCGCAGATAGTGCTGATTGAAAAACGAGGCGGTCAGCGTGCCGGTGCCGTCTTCGATCACCACGTTCAGCACATCGATATTGCGCCGCCCTTTGATCTCGGCCACGCTGCGCACCGCGCCTGCCGCCGATACCATCTCGCCGGGCTTCAGGCGGTTGAGCGGGATCATTGCCGTATAATCATCGAAGCGGCGCGGAAAGGCGTTCAGCGCATCTTCGATTGTATTGATACCCACCGTTTCGAGCTTTTCCGCGATCTTGCCGCCGATGCCATGCAACTCGGAGACGGGTCGCCGGATCGCGTGCAGCACGCCGAGCTTTTCGTCGATGGTGCGGTTATCGGGACGGCGGCGCGGCGCTGAGCCTCTGACGCGCGGGCGAGGCGGCTCCGGCGTGATCTTGACGATCGGCTCCAGAATCAGATCATCGATACTGGGCGGATCGATCGGTTCGCTGCGTTCGGGCGTTTCGGCCACCGGCTCAGCTATCGGTTTTCTCCCCTCTACCTGCAGGAGATGGGGTGGGGGTGAAGGTGGGCCAGGGGGTGAGGGCAGTGTTGGTGGACGCGCACGTTCCGGCTGTTCGCGGCGGGGTCGTTCGGCTTGAACTGGACGCGGTGGTGGTTCGGTACGCGGCGGTTCGGGGGGGTGCGGCGGTGGCAAATTGGTGAGCAGTTCGGACGGCGGCGGAGTCCGCCCCGTGATGCGCCCCAACATATATTTGATCAGTTCGTGGCGACCAGCCACATTGTCGATCGCTGGATAATCACGTAGCAAGCCGACGAGTTCATCGACGAGCAGGTGATGTTCGGGGCGCTTGGCCTGCGTGTGCGCGTTGCTGCCCCACTCGGTCGCAAACGACGCCAAACCACCGATCACGGCTTTGTCTTCACAGCCCGTCGTCTGTTCGAGCTTCAGGATTTTGACGAGAGTCTCAAGCGCAGATGGCATAGGCGTTCATCTCAATATATCTTGTGTTGTGGCTCTCAGCACCGCGCCCGATCGCCAATTCGCATTATTTTTCGCGGACGAAGATGACGCCGAGGCTGCCCGGGCCGATATGCGTGCCGATGGCGGTGGTCACATCGCCGATCATGATCTCGGCGGGTGACACATCGGCAAGTGCCGCCTGCAAGCGGGCTGCACCCTCTGGAAAGTGCGTGTGCATGATCGAGAGATGTGCCAATGGCGCGGCGGCGCGCGCCAGATCGACCAGCGCTTGCGTGGCCTTGCTCATCGTTCGCACGCGCCCAACCGTCTCAACTTCGCCCTCGTGAACCTCAATCAGCGGCTTGATCTGCAGGAACGCGCCCACATTGGCGAGCGCCCAACTGACTCGACCGCCACGCCGTAGATATTCGAGCGAATCGATCGCGGCGATCAGGCGGACTCGATCGCGGATGCCCTGCGCGGCGGCGATCACGGCGTCTTTTGCACCACCATTCGCGGCGACTTTGGCGGCGGCGAGCACCTGCCAACCTTCGGCCATCGTCACGCTGCCGCTATCCACAACCGTGATTCGTGCTGGATCGACGTGTTCTGCGGCCAACCGAATAGAATTATACAAGCTACTGAACTGCGCCGCCACCGTAAAAACGACCAAATGTTCTGCTTTTTCCAAATAATCGGTCATCATTTTTTCGGCAATGGCAGCGGGCGGCGCGGAGGTGGTAGGCAGCGCCTTCGCTTCGGCCAAGCGGCGATAAAAATCCGCGCGCATCAAGGCGATGCCATCATCGGCGTAACTATCAGCACCAAAATTGACAAAGGCCGGAATGATACCAATATCGAGTTCTCGCGCCCAAGCGAGCGGAATATCGGCTGGACTATCGACGAGCACCTTGACGGGTTGTTTTGCGGGCACGAGAAATCCTTTGCTATTATGCCGTGATCATACCGGGTTTGCGGGCGCGCGCAAAATCAGCGAACGCAACAAAAGCCGATCGGTAATAATATCAAGTGTCGAAGAATCCTTCGCGCTTCAAGATTCGGATGAATTCTTTGGCTCGAACGATACTTTGAGCTTCAGATTGCGATCATCAAAAAATCCTGCGAGCCGTAGGATTCGGATAAATTCGTAATTTGTCAACTCAGCGACGGTATCGCCTGTTACCCACCAAACCCAATCGGCGCTCATCCCCTCGATTCCTTCTTGCGCAAAAGGGAACATGGCTTGCGGAATCCAACATATCAGCAACTCGGCGACTGAATCGAAGTATACCCATGTGTCGCAGGGTGGACGATCGTCGCTTTCATCGTAAAGGCCATCACTTATTAGGTGCATATAGCCCTCAAACAAACAGTTGCGCGACTCATAAATCATCAGCCGTCCGCCAGCCAAACCACCCTCAATCGGAACAACGGGGATGTTTTCCTTCTCCAAATGTTGGGCGCGGGCTGCAAAGAAAGCATCGTATCCGCGCTTGCGGCGAAGCTGCCCTACAATTTTACTCTCTTGTTGGTCATACGAATACATATTCGGATCAATTGATAGTTTGCCAAAAGACGTGCCATAGTATGTTTCTGGAATCTTTCTGTCATGTTGTGGGATTTTAAATGCCCGCCTGATTGTCAAAATCGGGTCGGATTCCGGATAGTCGTCGTTAAATTCAATTATGATCTTCTCAATACCTGTGATGAGTCCATCGCCGATTTGACTGGGTGGTACGCGCCACTCGCGCGGCGTTACATCCTGAATCAGAAAGGGCAACAAAGACCCCAACGGCTCCTTGCCCAACTTGGCCGAGATCCATTCGAGGCGCACGCCATCCGGTCGGGTGCGCCCGCCAGGGGTCGGATCGCCGACGGTGATACCCCGCGAACGATAGAGCCCAACATCCGCCTGAATATCGTTCGAGCTGATCGCCCAGGCGCAGACGCCCGCATCGGTGCGCATAAACTCTGACCACGGATGATCTGGCGCGATGCTGCCCGGCGTCGGCGCGATCAGTTCGAGATATAAGCCGTCCGGAAACGGAATCAGGGCGTTGTGCGTCTGACCATCGGCATGAACGCCGCCCTCGACCGGAATCAGACCGATCGACTCGAAGGTAGCGCGCAGTTTGGCGAGATCACTGCCCGCGATGACGACGTGATCGATGGTAATCATGGTGTGGATACTCCTTCGTTTTTAGCTTTTAAATGGCCTCTTAGCGGGACTTTGCCCATGATAGCGGAGCAACAAGGCAAAGTCGTACCTATAGGGTATCAAAAGCTATCACGGTTTTCGAAAATTGCCTTGATCGCAACTCGTTCGAAAAATCGATGAACACATGGTGAGGTTCTTCAATTAACCCCGCGTCAATGCGACGACGATGATCAGCGCCGCCAGTGCCCACCGATAGTAGACAAATATATTGGTCGGGTGGTTTTGCAAAAAGCGCATCAGGAAGCGGATCGCCAAATAGCCGCTGATGGCCGCCGCGATCACGCCGATCGGAAACAAGGCCAGATCAGACGAGGCGATCGATCCGCTCGTGATGCCGCCATAGATTTCGAGCAGACTTTTCGCACCCGCCCCGGCAATGATCGGCGCGGACAGCAGAAAAGAGAAGCGCGCCGCTGTCTCCCGTTCTAGGCCGAGCGCCAACCCCGCCGTAATCGTGCTGCCAGAGCGCGAAACGCCTGGAAACACCGCCAATGCTTGCGCCAACCCGATTCCGATCGCGTCCCGAAGCGTGACCTGATCCAGTTTGCGAATATGTTGTGCGAACTGCTCGGCCAGGAGCAGCACTGCACCGAGCAGTGCAATGATCACCGCCATCACGATCATTGCACTCGGACGGATCGGTTGGTTGGGCGTGTGAAACCAATCCGAGATTTGGCCTTCTAACAATATCCCCGCGATCCCGCCTGGAATGCACGCGATCACGAGCAGCCACGCCAAACGTCGCTCCGGGTCAGCGCCGATTTTGCGCTCAACAATGCTGGCGGCTCCGGCACGGATCAAGCGCAGCCAATCGCTCGAAAAATAGATCAGCACGGCGATCAGCGTGCCCAGGTGCAGCGCCACATCGAAGGGCAGGCTGGTCAGCGCAGGATTCGTCCAGCCGAGCAGCCAGGGCACAATGATCAAGTGCGCAGAACTGGAAATCGGGATGAACTCGGTCAAACCCTGGACGAGTCCCAGGATGATCGCTTGGAGAATCAACATGCAGTTCTTCCTTGTGAATTACGTCGATGACTTTGAAAACGACGGCAAAAAGACGCTGAACGTGCTGCCTTTACCGAGCTGACTCTGAACGATAATGCGTCCGCCATGCTGCCGCACGATGGCCTGCGCGATCGACAGCCCCAAGCCGACGCCGCCCGTTCCTCGTGTGCGTGATGGATCGCTTCAGCGTGAGCATCCGCTCGACGAGGCACGTCATCCGATCGACGTCACCGTCCATTGCGCGCATCATCTGGGTCAAGGCGGCAGCATCGCGTGGGCAACTGAACGCCAGACTAATCTGTGCCTTGAACATACTCAATGGCGTGCGCAGTTCGTGCGAGACGTTGCCAATGAATTGCCGTTCATGCTCGAAGGCTGCCTGCAAACGGTCTAAACATGTTATCGAAGGTTTGCCCAAATCAGGATCGGCGCGCGTCCGCCGCGTTCCCGATAGGCTCGACACACTCCCAGCCCATCCAAGCCGGGCAGCATCAGATCGAGAACGAGTACGGATCAACGCCGCCATCCGCGTTTCATCTTCGACAACCAGCACACGCATTGTTTTCAATCTTGCGACAGTTTACATCAATCATAACCGCCGAAAGGTTAGAGTCAGTTTAGGCGTGTCACAGTCACTCCGAGTTTTCCGTCGAGACTTTTCCCTTGCGCGGTCGCTCTATTGGGCTTATCTACGTAATCGATAGCGGTGGCCCAAGTAGTTCCATACCATGAACATGCCATAATTCCGGGGCTGGGGGTGGCATCGCATTGGCTTTCGTAACTTCACGAAAAAATGCTTCCATTTTTCCGGCAGGCATAAATGTGATCAGCATACGGCCCTGGGCATCACCGACATAGGCCCAAACGTGGGGTACTTGGCGCGGCGCAAGAACCGAATCGCCCGCGTTTAACTTGAACCGATCTTGTCCTACTTCCATGATAAAGTCGCCTTCCACACAGTAGAACCATTCATCTTGATCGTAATGCAGATGTCGGGGCGGGCCACCTTTAGCGTGGAAAGTATTTTCAATTATCAAAAGACCGTTGCTATCGTGTGGAGATACCTTGAACGTAATGGCGCTAATCCCCAATCCGCGATGTTCGCCGAAGCGGTCTTCACCTGCCGCAACGCGCAGAATAGGTGGAACATTGGCCTGAGTTTGGGCTGAATCGTTCATAAATCCTCCGACATGATGAGCGAGTTTATTTCATGCTTTTCCAGTATAGCGAGAGTTCGGCCTCATTCTAAACTCAGTAGATCGAAAAAGTGCCCTCACCCCACAACCCTTCTCCCTCTTGGCGAAGGGCTTATCTCCCCTTTCCCACCGCTTGCGTGGGGGAAAGGGGCCGGGGGATAGAGGGGTTTTCCCGCGAAATCGTGATCTACTGAAACTCTAATTAACCTTTCCCACCCATTCTCTCGCTTGGGAATGGTGAGGCTATTCCACTATCGTAATGGAAACTGGAGATGGCAAAATGGAAAACTCGAACAAGACGAGATTGAGTGTGGGTTGGTCGCGTTACTGCTACTCGGAGGTGGTGCGTTTCTCGGTAGTTCACATCGTGTAACTGCTCAGAGCGCCTCCGGGACGCCCGCGGCCACCGATATTTGCGCGACACAGCGCGCAGCCGCTACCGCTGATTCGACCCAGGACGCGGCGGACACGCCCGAACCCACCGAGTGCGAACCTTTACGGTAGCTCAGGGTGAAATCCATTAGACTGGGACTCATCACGGGCGACCACGCCGGGTCATAGGCGTAAAGCTAAGAAACGGCTGCGGTCGCTGTCTGGGTTTTGTGACATCTAACCAGCGGACGAGGCAGGCCTCGTCCCTACAGAAACGGCGGCTGAGGTAGGGGCGAGGCCTGCCTCGTCCATCTCACAATGACGACGCATCCCACACCTAGCACCGTCTCCCCTTAGCTTCACGCCTATGACCACGCAGGGTCGCCCTTCTCTGAATTACCGAGCATATGCGGGCACGTCATGAGACTTTCTCAGCGTGCGGCAGATGTCTCGCCCCCGGCCTTCGCGGCGGATTCAGCGCGGCGTTCGCGGCGAGTCGCCAAGCGTGCGGCGATCCGTCCGAGCTTCTCGTGGTAGCGGGTGACGCGCAGTTGGGCTTCGCGCGCCTCGTGCAGCGTCGGTGCCAGCTTGTCGATACCCCAATAGTTCCACATGGTGTCGATCACCTGCGTGTAAAACTGCTCTGGCCCATAGTTCACTTCCGACGCCAGAATCTCGGAGCGCTCCATGTAGTTGGGCATTCCGCTGCCGGGCATCTCGAACTTCATAATCGTATCGGCCAGCGGATACACGTAATTGGGTTCGGCTTCCAAGTGCATCGATACTGCATCGCGGTAGAACGCCATGTGCAGCGTCTCATCTTTTGCCAGACGACGTAGCGCGCGCGCCAGCATCGCATCTTCTGGTTCGGCGACTTCGGCCACCCGCAGATAAAACGTCTGCGTGGCGAGTTCCTGGATCGCCGTGTACGCGATCGCCTGGAAATGGCTGTCGATGTTGGTCGCCCAGCCCTGCCGAACGATGTTTTTGCGCAAACCCATGCGTGCCGCCGTGTCGCCGTTGCCACCCAAGAGCAAGTACGTTTCGAGCAGCAGTGCGTGCTGATCTTCTTCCGCCGTCCAGGTGTGCAGGAA
Organism: Aggregatilineales bacterium; assembly: GCA_038230635.1. GTDB lineage: Bacteria > Chloroflexota > Anaerolineae > Aggregatilineales > UBA2796 > JBBRMW01. The sequence continues at coordinate 9,826 of JBBRMW010000089.1, forward strand.
TTCGATCATGACTTCCAGCGCGCCGCGAAACGCCGCATACAAGTGTGTCGTGAACCAGGGCAAGTTGACCTCGGTCAGCAGCGCTGTCTCGACCGCCGTGTAAACGGATGACGACAGCACGGGCAGCCGATCGGGGTTCGCCTTCAGTTCATCGAGCGGCAGGAACTCGTGATAGGACCAATCGATTTTGGCCGCACGCTCACGGTGTTTGACGTATAACTCCCGCAGCTTCGGTTCGAGCGACGGAATCAGATGAGCCAGAGACATAGGTAACGCATTCCTTCCACAAGTTCGATACTGCCAGCGCCCATCCGGGCTACCTGGAAAAGTCGATTATACCCAATTTATTTGCCTGCCCTCACCCCATCCCCCCTCCCGCAGGTAGCGGGGCGGTACGGCGCGCTTGCTCGCCTTCCACCTGAAGGGGTTGATGGCTTTACCCTACTTCGCGGCTGAACTGGGTTTCGTACAGCGCCGCGTACAGCCCGCCCTGTGCCTGCAACGCCTGATGCGTACCCTGCTCGACCACCCGCCCGCGATCCATCACCAGGATCAGATCGGCGGCCAGGATCGTGCTCAGGCGGTGCGCGATCACGACGCTGGTGCGCCCACGCATGACGGTTTCGAGCGCGGTTTGGATCAGCGCCTCCGACTGTGAATCGAGGTGCGAAGTAGCTTCGTCCAAAACCAGGATTCGTGGGTTTTTAAGAATAACCCGCGCGATGGCAATTCGTTGCTTTTCGCCGCCGCTTAATCGATAGCCACGTTCGCCCACGATCGTATCATAGCCATCCGGCAGATCGGCGATGAAGGCGTGGATATTGGCGGCGCGGGCGGCGGCGATCAGCTCGGCTTCGCTGGCATCGGGCTTGGCATACAGCAAATTGGTGCGGATCGTGTCGTGGAACAGGTATGTCTCTTGCGTCACCACGCCGATCGTCTCGGCCAGCGAGTTCAACGTCAGATCGCGCAGATCGTGATCGTCGATCAGGATGCGCCCCGCCGATGGATCATATAAGCGTGGCAGCAAATACGTGATCGTCGTCTTGCCCGCGCCGCTCGGCCCGACCAGCGCCGCCAACTGCCCCGGTGCGAGCGTGAACGTCACATCGTCGATCGCCATCGATCGCGCTTGCGATTCGTGCGCCGTGAGCGCGGGCGTATCTGCCGCACCGTTTGCCCCCTGTCCGTTCTTACCGTTGGTCTGAGCGCGATCCGTCTTTTCGGCGGGTTTGTCGCCCGATAACACCGCCCGCACGTTATCCATCCGCCCGGCGCGTTTGACTTCGCTGAGATTCACATTGTCGGGGCGTTCCAGATAGCTGAATGAGACGCCCTCGAAGCGCACCGATCCTTTCGCCTCATGGAGCGCGAACGCATCCGGCTTTTCGGTGATTTCTAGCGGCAAATCGAGCACCTCGAACACGCGCTCGAAGCTGACCATCGAGGTGGCGAACTCGACCGGGGCGTTCGTCAGCGACTGCAATGGCCCGTATAACTGACTCAGATAGACCGCGAACGCGACGATCAAACCCGCCGAAAATACGCCGTCAATTGCCAGATGACCGCCCACCCAATACACGACCGCCACCCCGACCGTGCCAATTAGTCCGAGCACGACCCAGAATTGGCTGCCGATCACCGCACGGCTGATGCCCAGATCGCGGACTTGGCCGGCGCGCCCCCGGAAGCGATCGATCTCGTCGTGGGTATGGCCGAACAATTTGACCAGCAGCGCGCCGCTGACATTGAGCGTCTCATTCATGTTGGCGTTCATCACGGCGTTCATTTCGAGTTGTTCACGCGCGATGTCCCGCAGGCGACGACCGATCCGGCGCGCGGGCAGCAAGAACAACGGCACGACCAACAATGCCAGCAGCGTGAGTCGCCATTCCAGCCGCAGCATGATCCCCAAGGTGACCACGACGCCGATCAGGTTGGTCACGATGCCCAGCAAAGTGCTGTTGATCGCGCTTTGTGCGCCCACCACATCGTTGTTGAGGCGGCTCATCAGTTCGCCGGTTTTCGAGTTCGTGAAAAAGCGCAGCGACATTTGCTCCAGGTGTCCGAACAAGGCCACCCGCAAATCGTAGATGATGCCCTCGCCGATCTGCGAATTGATCAAGCGCTGGATAACCGAGATCACCGCGTTGACTATCGGGATGCCAATAATGCCGATCGCCAGCCGATCGAGCAAGCCGCCATCTTTTTCGGGCAAGGCGACATCGATCAACTGCTTGAACAAAAGCGGACTGGCCGCCGCCGTTAGCGATGACAGCACAATCAGCGCCAACGTCAGCGTCAACTGCACGCGATAGGGCTTCGCATAACCCAGGATTCGGCGCAGCAGCTTCCACGTAATCTGCGGCGCGTTGTTTTTCTCGTCATATTGAATGTACGACCACCAACCCATGTGCATGTTCCCCCCCGATGCGGCGCGGCTTTTGCCCGATCCTTGTAGGCGTCCGCTTCTCATTCCGCATCCTGGTTACTATAAAATCTGAAGTTGCTCATATTGTAGCCTATCGCTGCTCACATGACACGGAAATAGGGGACGGGCGCAGGGCGTCCGTCTGATTTTACGAACTTAGATCAAATGCCCCTGGATAGACTCTTTGGGCGATTACGTCTAAAATCGTGGAAACAGACGGACGCGGCAAGCCGTCGTCCCTACGAATCCTCGCGTTTTGTAGGGACGACGGCTTGCCGCGTCCGCTAACGACCATAAAATAAGACGCAATTGCCCATATCGACGCTTGAGCGCCTCTGTGATCGACAGCCGGAGCGCGCTATAATCTCCCCAAACTATCACGCTGAGGCTTAATGACTGTGCAGAATTGGCTGGCGCGTCTCAATCGGCGCTCGCTTTCCCCGGCGCAACTGGAATTGCGGAGACTATCCGATGCGGGCGACGCGGCGCGGCGCGATCGACAGGCCGAACTCGCGCTTGGCTACTATCAACAAGGGTTGGAACTGGCGCAGCGGCAAGTTTCGCTGCAAGGCGAGGAATATTTTCTAGGTTTGATCGGCGAGTTGCAAACCGAACGGGGACGATACGAACCCGCCGAAACAGCCTTGAATGAGGCGATCACGGTGGCCGAGAAGATCAATGATGCGCCCCGGCGGGCACGCGCGGTCGGCAACCTGGGTGCGCATTACTTGGCGCGTGGGTTGACCGCGAAAGCCCAAAGCGCGCTCGAACGGGCTCTCGAATTGGCGCGTCTCAGCGGCGATCGCCGGATCACGTCGCTGATCCTGGCGAATCTGGGCAGCGTGTATCTGCGCGCGGACAATCCCAGTTATGCGCTGCGGCTGCTCAAAGAGTCGGTGGTGCTGGTGCAGACGCCAAGTAATACGGGCGCACTGGATATGGGCCAAGCGGCACACGCCGTGGGATTGCTCGGACAAGCGCATGTCGGTGTGAACGAGACCGAACGCGGTTACAAATTGTTGACTCAGGCGATCCAATTGGCGAAACAGGCCGATAAGCCCGCGCAGGAATTGAGTTGGTCGAACACGTTGGCGGAATCGCTGTTCAAAAACAACAAGTTCAGCGAGGCACTGCGCTACTACGAACGATGCGATGAACTGGCGGTGAGCATCGCTGATTTGCCGCCCGACTATGTGCGAAATCATTTGTTGTATCGGGCGACGATCCATGAGCGCCTCGGCCAGCACGATCTGGCCCTGAGTTATGGGACACAGGCGCTGACGGTGGCGCGCACCGCCGTCGATCGGGCGACCGAGGCGCGCGCATTGGCACTGCTTGGCGAAGTTTACAAGTCCCTTGATCGGATGCCGGAAGCGATCGGTGTCCTCCATGAAGCTGTCGCGTTGTATGCAGGCGGCACCGTCAACGGTCTGGAAGATCAGGTCAATGCCCTGTTATTGTTGGGCGGACTATTTCAGACGAATGGCGAAAGTGAACGCGCCATGCAAACGTTCGATGAGGCGTTGACGATCGCGCAGACCGATCCGCAGGCGGGCGATTTGGGACGCGCGCGAGCACTTCGGCGGATCGGGAATGCGTTCAATGAGCAGGGCGACGCGGCACACGCGCTGGAACGTTGGACGGAAGCGATCACGTTGTTTGAACGCGCCGGACAAACCGCCCTGGCCGCTCGGATGCTATGCGAAACGGCGCAGGTTCGTCGCCAAATGGGTGGAATCAATGCGGCACTACCCGATTATGAACGGGCGACGATGATCCTGAGCAGTATCAAAGATGCGGCAACGCGCGGTTTGGTGCTCTCGAATGTAGCGATCGTGTATACCGACCTCGGCGAGATTGAAACGGCGGCTTCGTTTTATCAGGAGGCCATCCAGATCGCGCGCCAGCTTGATGATCGACGCGCGACGACTTTGCGCATCGGCAATTACGGCTGGTTTCATGTCGCCACCGGACAGCCCGCGCAGGCGATCAAGTTGCTGGAAGAAGCGTTGACCCTGAGCCGCCCGCTCAACGATCCGCTGCTGGTGGCCGTCCAAACGAATAATCTGGGACAGGCGTATCAGGCTGAACGGGATTACACCACCGCCGAGAGTCTGTTTCGCAGCGCGATCGCCGCCGCTGAAGGACTGGGGACGCGGCGCTGGCTGGCGATTTTCCGCTCGAATCTGGGTCGCACGCTGGCCGCACAAGGGCATGACGCCGACGCGCTGGCGCTGTATAACGACGCACTGGGGGCGAGTCGCGCCGAAAACGATCAGGAAAATGTGGCGCGGACGCTGGCCCGTATCGGCGAGATTCAATTGCGGGCGGGTCAAACCAGCGAAGCAGACACGGCAGCACGCGAGGCGGAAGTAATGGCGCGCAAATGGGGTTATCGCAAAGGTCAAGCGGATGCGCTCGTCGTGCGGGCGGGTGTGGCGCGGGTGGCGGGTGATGCGGATACCGCCGATAAACTGAGTGCGGAGGCCGTGCGCCTTTACACCATCTTGCATGATCCGTTGGCGGTCGAACTCAGCCCCGTATAAGGTGGCGCGCGATCGAACGTTTTGCGCAAGGATTTGGTAAATACCAGAGACCTTCCGATCTCCTCTGGGATGACTTTATCGAGGCCAAACCGTATGGGCACGTATGAACTGATGAACGCCCTCAGCAAGCACTGGCAGCATCCGAGCAGCCCAATCTATCAAGCCGATGTGCGCTATGGTCCACCCTGGCGCGCACTCGAACTGCACCGCTGGCTGGGACGTGTGCTGCGCCTCTTGGCGATGCTCATTGCCGCAATCATCGTGGTCACGTTGGGCAAGGCGCTTACCAATCAGGTGCTCCTGGCAGCACTATCCAACGTGCTGATCCAAACGGTTTGCCTGGGGGCGGGCGGACTCTTGCTCATTGCGCTGATCGCCCTCACGTTTTTATGGCCGATCGGGGTTGCGCTGGCGGCGAGCGATACGATCGTGCGCGACCGAGAACGGCGTACCTGGGCACCGCTGCTCGTCACACCGATTGCCTGGAGCGATTTGTTAACGGCCAAACTTGCCTCGGCGCTGAGCTGGTTCAATCGCCCGTTCAGCTTTTTGATGTGGCTACAGGGCGTGCTTTTATTGGTCGTTTTTATCCTGGTCATCGGTCAGATCGAACATATATCGAGCGCCTATCCGCCATTTTTGGTCATGGTGCTGGCATTCGTCGCCAGCGCTGAATTTTTCATCGAGCGCGTGCAAGATTACGCGGCAGCCAGTATCATCGGTCTAGCGGCTTCCGTTCACGCTGAATCCCGGCAAGCGGCTTCAATGGCCGCCCTGTTAGGCGGGATCACGTTGGTGCTGATGCGCTTGTTGTTGACCGCCCTCACAATGGTATTTTGGGATTTGCCATCGCCGCAAGCGCTCACGTTATTTTTTGCAACCGGCCCTACCGTCGGGATTGCGCTGGCTGTGCCGCTGCCGATCGCACTCGTCGTATTGATTACGATCCCCTTGCTGCGCGAATGGGCGATTCGGCGTGGCTATCACTGGGTGCTCGGCCACCTGAACACTGCGGTTGGCAATGGTTAGGCAACCGATGTCAACGGGAAACATGGCCGTCCCACCTTGAGCACATTTCAAATTTTGGCGCGGCTGTGGATGTATGCCAATTCGCCGCGTCACCCTTTGGTACGTTTCGAGGCGCGGCGCGTCCCCGTCTGGACGGACTATGTTGTGCTGCTGCGGCGCATTTATGGCTGGGTGGTGCGGATCGGCTTGGTGATCCTGGTGATTGCGGTGCTGGTGGAAGTCCTGCTTCATGCGCGCATCTCGATACTATTGGTGATGCTCATGTTTTTACTGCCTATCACAGGCGTGGTGCTGATGGCGGGGGTTGGACTGGGTATGGTCGGGTGGTCGATTCCGATGGCATTGGCGGGCAGCGCCATGATCGTCCACGAGCGCGCCGCTCACACATGGGAGATTCTGCTCACCACGCCGATCCCACGTCAGGATATTTTATTGTCTAAATTGGCTGTTGGGTTGACCCGGCTGCAATCATTTATCACGGTGGCAGTCTTGTTGCAAGGCGTTCCGCTGATCAGCGTCCTCGGCCTTATCACGCGACGCACGAACCTTGAAGGGATCGAGTCGCTGGTGCTGACGGGCGGCGTATTGTTCGGATTCGTGGTAGATCGTGCGCAGCAGTTCGTGCTGGCTGGGCTGATTGGGTTGGCGGCCTCATTGGTTTCGGATACCTGGGCCGTGGCAGTCGTCGGGGCAATTGCGCTGGGGGCGGTGTTTTGGCTTGCCCACAGCGCGTTCACGTTCGCCCTAGCTGCCATGCTTGGCAGCCTCCAGATACTCGATGTCGGACAATTGATAGTCATCGGGCTGCCCGCGCTGGCAACGTCGGCGCAGTCAGCTTATTTTGGCGTGGCTGCCATCCTGCTGGTCCTGGTGGCACAAGAATGGCTGATTCGACGGCTTTTGGTATGGATGCTGCACCATATCACAGCCTGAACGTCCGAATCTGTGCGATTGATCGGAATCGCGCCTTGACTTTCAAATGAGTTCTGCTAGAATACGAACCAGATAAAATGTGGTTGTAGCTCAGTGGATAGAGCATCTGCCTACGGAGCAGAGGGTCGGGGGTTCGAATCCCTCCAGCCACACCAGACTACTTACTTGTACCTGAAGAAATGGCTCTACCCAAGGCTTCAATTTGAAGCTTGTAATTTGATGTAGATCGAGATCGAAAACCACCTCCGAAAACAGACTTTTCGCAAATGCTTGTTTATCCTCATTAGCCGCCTCTTCCCATTTGCTGCCCATTTCCGATAGCATTCTGATGGAAAGTTCGATCATCTCACGAATTTGGCCGCCTTCGCTAAGCTCAACCTGCAATCGAGCAATCTCGTCTTCATTTTCTGCGGCATTCTGCTCATATTCGCGCTGATCAATGCGTGCTTTCAAGAATAGAAATTCGGCGTTTTTGATGCGCTGTTTGCATAAGGTGATTTCCGCCTGGATTTCGGCGCGCCGATCTTCTGAATTTTGAGTTGTGTTCGCTTTTGCGAAAATCTCAGCCATCTCCGCCGCCGCATCGGGTTTCACCACCAGCGCTTTGACAAGTCGGGCAAATTCGGCGTCCAGAATTTCGGCTTTCACCGAGCGATTTTGCGCTGCACAGCGCAGTTTAGGGTCGCCGTGTCGGTACCGCGGTAAGGTGCGGTACGCCTCGTAACCCTGAAGATGAGAGTGTTGGCCCAATGCAACGCAATGAGCGCAACAAACGATACCGACCAACGGGTAAACATACGAATGAATGGGTGCGGAGCCTTGTCGTTCTCGATAACGCTCCAACCGAACGCGACCGACGCGATAGCAAAGCTCAATGTCAATAACTGCTCGATCAGGATCGAGCTTGATATTTTCGGGCAACATTGTCTTGGCGCTACGTTTCGCCGCTTTTCCTGGTAGCGGCACACCGCCGTAAGTATGCCAATTAGCGGTGGCACTTCGAATGGACTCGCCATCAAAGAGTCGGGGCTTGCCCTTGGCGTCTCGGAACCAGTATCCTTCGCCATTGACGATATTGGCTATTTTGCGGCGTCCGTAGCGGTTCTCCGCATACAAGCGCATGATCCGCTCGACAGCCTCAAAATAGCCTCGAAAAACGGCACCGTCAACTGGACAACCTTCATTTCGATTACCTTCAATCACGGAACCATCTGGCAGCAACCAAACACCTAGAGGACTTCGTTCCAGATAACCCGATTCCGCACGAATGGTGCCAAATGGAATACGTCCAACCGCAATGCCGCGCGAGCGACGATAACGCACACTGTCTTTTTGGCGTTGCGAGGTATCCATCGCATACCATTCGTCCATCATAGCAATCAGCATGATCAGCATACGGCCTTGTGGCCCTGTGAAATCGAAATCACGACCTGGCGCAGCAAGCACAAGGCCGACATGATGCTCATCTAAGAAGTCAAGTAGGCTTCCCACCCGCCAACCCTTACGATGTAGTCGAGCCAGATCGTTGGCAACAACCGCGGCAATATCGGGATCCTGCAGCCGCGTTTTAAGCGTCAACCAACCAGGGCGGTTCTTTTCCTGAGTACCGGAGCGATGACCTTCGGTGTCTTCGTACCATTCAGGTAACCAACCATGTTTTTGGCACACAGAGAGGATGTTGGCACGCTGCCGATCTGGGCTATCCAAATCACTTTCATCGCGCGTGAGGGACAAACGGATGTAGCATAGAGCGACCACTCGTTCGAGGGACATGACAGACTCCTTATCTAGTTTTCGGTAGCGCGAGAGCAACCGACACGGTAGAGTCCGCCGGAGGTCAGTGCGCTAGGTACGATAGTGCATTGGCTGAGAGTCCAGAAATGGTTGCAACACTTCTGGACTCGCCTTGCACTCAATTTAGTCTTTTTGAGTGTCGTTGTCAAGTAGGTCAACCTCATCAAAGTGCTCCGGGCCGTTGAGATGATTGGTATACATCCGACTGACAACACTCAGGAATGTGGTGAAACTATGAACAACTTCAGAATGAGAACATAATGGATGCGCCACAGCGAGTTTGTCGCATACCTTGCGGGCTATCTGCTCGACAAGCTCGGGACTAGGTGCCACATATCTGATATTCTTTCTTTTCGAGTCGCGCTGTTCAGTCATAATCTACAGTTCTCGTGAAATGCCCCGACTATCTCAGTACTTTTTGGCTGAGTGTTGGGCTGAGTTAGTTGCTCAGCGATCACTTTGCCAATTTCAATTGCAACTCAGTTACTGTCTCGTAACGGTGACGAAGCCGAGGGACCCGATCAACTTACCCGCTGCCTTCGTCTGTTGGAAATTGTCCATATCGGGAGTAAGCGTTGCGAATCTAACTCGCGCAGAACTTGTCCAGAACTCGTCAATTTTCTGGTAGGTTTTTCAAAACGCACCGTGAGCGGCGTATCTGGGAAATATACTGTGTCGGGTGTTGGCTATTCAGCGGCGGCAATGCCGCCGAATGGTCGCCGGTGTCGGCGACCACACCCTGTGGCGACGCCACAGGGTCTACGATCAGCAGCGTCCCTCCCCTACCGTTGAGGTGGACGCTACTGACGTAGCGAGCTAAAGCTCGCCCCTTCGCTGGCGCTCAGGGGGGGATACGGTGCGCACTAGCGCGCACCGTGCGGAGCGTCGGCTGCGCCTTGCTCCGCCATATGGCGGGGTATACACCCCGCCACCGCACAACTGGCCGCTGCGCGTCCGTTGTGCCAATCACAATCGCTCGCTCAATGGGCGTGGGATACAGC
>JBBRMW010000090.1:0-19483 GCA_038230635.1 Aggregatilineales bacterium
AGGCGGTGGGAAAGGGAGCAGACGCCTCGGTGAGTCGCTCGGTAGTACCTGTCTGCTGAAGGACGTGGCGAGGTCGGTCAGTGGTCGGGTGTGACTCCCCTTTCCCACCGCTTGCGTGGGGGAAAGGGGTGGGGGGATAGAGGGGTTCTATGATCTGCCCCAATCCCTGAATGCACCCGTTTAATCCTAATCACTCGACAGAACGCCCCTCGATCGGTTATAGTAATGAGCATTGATGAAATTTGTAACAATCGAGATGAGGAGCTGCGCCATGCCGCTGCACGTTGAAGTGACCACTCAGGATGGAAAGCTGTTTGAAGAACCTGCCGCCGATATGGTGATCGTACCCGGCAGCGAAGGCGAGATGGGCGTTTTGCCGCATCATGCGCCCGTCCTCACCACGCTCGGTTTTGGCGAACTACGCATCAAAAAAGGCACCGCTGAACAGAGCTTCGTGATCTACGGCGGCATCGTGGAAATTCGCCCTGACCGTGTGATCGTGCTGGCCGATATGGCCGAGTCGAGCCACGCCGTCGATGTTGCCAATGCCGAGGCCGCGCGCGTGCGTGCCCAAGAGTTGATGCGCAGCGGGCCGCCCGCCGAAAAAGAATTTAGCATCGCCCAGGAATTGCGTCGTGCCGAAATTGCGATCCACGTCGCGCGCAAAGAACGTTCGCGCGGCAAGATGCAGATTCAATCGCTCTCGGATGACGATCAGGAATAGCGGAATCGATGGGGCGGATGCGTTTTAGCGCGTCCGCTAACCACATTCAAACGCCCCCTACACCACATTTCGGTTTGTGCAACGCCTCGGAATGATATACACTTTTCATATCCCATTGGCTAGGAGTTCACAGACTGATGAGCACACGTCGCTTCAATGACGAGCCAACCGAACCGGAGCCGAAGCCTGCGGCCCGTCCCGCGCGGCAACCCGCTGCGCCGCCTCCCGCAGTTGCCCCGGAGCCGCCACCGTCGCCTCGTGCTCCTCGCGGCGCGCGCCCTGCCCAACATTTGCCGCGCACCCTCGCGCAGGTGATGAACGAGGCCAACGATCAGGTTTTGCGCGGCGATTTGTCCGATTATATGCCGCAGCCGACTGGTTTTGATCCGCTCGATGGCCTGATCGGTGGTGGACTGCGCAAGACGGAATTGGTGCTGCTGGGCGGCGCACAGGGCATTGGTAAAACGATCGCCGCGCTCCAAATTGCCCGCAACGTGGCAATGCGTCCCGACCAATTCGCTTTTTATTTATCTTATGAGCATACCGAAACGCACCTGATGAATCGGCTGTTGTGCCTCGAATCGGTTAATCCGCCCGAAATCGACGCCCGCAACGGGATCAAACTCAAAGACCTGTACGATGTCATCATCGCACAGCGCGCCCGTGAGATGATGGGGCGCGATAATGGCGCGGGCGGCGGCGGCTCGCTGCAGGCGATTCTGCGTGAGCATTCCAAAACTTCGCTTGCCCTCGCGCGCATGAACCGCTATGCCGATCGGCTGATCCTGGTCAAGGCCAGCCCTGCGGTCACGACCCTGCGTTCGATCCGCGAAATGACGCAGCGGCTGGTCGAGGCGACGAAAGGCAATGTGACCGTCTTCGTCGATTACTTGCAAAAGGTGGCAATCCATCCAGAGCGTGCCAACGACGAAAACGACAAGGTGACGATCATTGTCGAGGGCTTGAAAGATATGGCGCTGGCGCTCGATGTGCCCGTGTTCGCCATCGTTGCCGCCGACCGCGAAGGTCTCAAGGCGAAACGGCTGCATCTTTATCATTTGCGCGGCAGTTCGGCGCTCGACTACGAATGCGATATCGCTATCATCATGAACAACAAGTATCACATTCTGGCAAAAGATCACGTCGCTTTCAATCCGTATCAGGCCAAGCAGTTCCGCGATTGGGTCGTCTTTACGATCGAAAAGAATCGCGCTGGACGGTCGATGGTCGATATGGAATTTCAACTGCACTCGCCCTATTTCGCCTTCGACACACGCGGTCAGCAGGTGCAGCAGCAGTTGATCGACGAAAAGATCATCGAGTCATAAGCGACCATGCCAATGCGTAAATGCCCGCCTTTTCGTTTAGCTTCACGCCTTCTTTGCCCTATTTCTTGGCGACGGATTCCATCGCTGCACCGCCAATCACATCGTAAAAAATCGGCAGTGGCGATGTTTGCTGTGGGCTGGTTGTAAGCGTATTCGCCAATCGTTCTTTGGCCGCCGCCAGTTTTGCTGGATCATTCGCGTGCAGCGTGAACACTATATCGCCGACCGCGATCGCATCGCCCACCTTTTTGTGGACGATCACCCCCACCGCGTGATCGATTGCTTGATCTTTGCGTTCGCGCCCACCGCCCAGATCGATCACGGCCATGCCCACCTGCATCGCGTTCAACTGCGCCACGTAACCATCGCCCGTCGCGGGGATCGTCTCGATGATGCTGGCGCGTGGCAACTTCGTCGGATCGTCGATCATGCCCACGTCGCCACCTTGCGCGGCCACCAATTCGCGGAACTTGGCGAAGGCTTTCCCATTGCTGAGCGTATCAGCCGCTTCGGCCATACATTCGGCCATCGCATAGGGCGCTTCATTTTTGCGTGCCAGGCGCAGCATGTGCGCAGCGACGGCCAAGCAGTGCTCTTGTAGATCGTTCGAGCCGCCGCCATGCAAACAGTCGATCGCCTCGACAACTTCGAGTGCGTTACCCGCCGCATTGCCGAGTGGTTGATTCATATCCGAAAGCAGTGCTACCACGCGCCGTCCGACACCTTCGCCAATATCGACCATCAGTTGCGCGAGTTCTTTGGCCTCGTCTATGCGAGTCATAAACGCGCCGAGGCCGACTTTTACGTCGAGCACGATCGCATCCGCACCCGCCGCGATCTTTTTGCTCATGATGCTGCTGGCGATCAGCGGCAAACTCTGCACGGTGCCTGTTACGTCGCGCAGGGCGTACAATTTGCCGTCGGCGGGCGCAAGATCAGCGCTTTGGCCGGACAGCACCACGCCGACGGTACGCGCCTGTTCGCGGAATTCCTCAGTGGTCAAGGCGACACGGTAGCCTTTGATCGACTCCAGTTTATCGAGGGTGCCACCGGAAAAACCGAGTCCGCGCCCGCTCATCTTGGCGACGGGAACGCCGCACGCCGCCACGATTGGCAGCACGATCAGGCTCGTTTTGTCGCCGACGCCGCCGGATGAATGTTTATCGACCGAAACCGGAATCACGTCCGAAAGATCGAGCGTGTCGCCGCTGCGCACCATCGCCATTGTCAGATCGATCGTCTCGCGGCGGCTCATCCCACGCAGATACACGGCCATCAGCCACGCCGACGCCTGATAATCGGGAATGTCGCCGCGCGTGTAGTTTTCTATAAAATAGCTGATCTCTTCGGTCGAAAGTTCGAGGTTGTCGCGTTTTTTTGCGATGATGTCAATTGCGCGCATGAATTATCGTGTCCTATTTTTGAGACAGCGTGACATGGAACGGAACTACTCCTACCACTTGACAATCAGAAGCCCATCCACGCGGTTGAAATGATCATCGCGCGTGACCAGTGTAAGATTGTGTTCCTTCGCCAGCGCCGCGATCCAGATGTCGTTATCCGGGATGAGCTTCCCTTTAGTTTCAAGGCTCTGCTTGATCAAACCATATTCAATCGCCGTTTGTTTGGTGCAGTCTAGCACTCGATTTTTGGTGGCAATCGTTTCGATCTTTGCCAGATTTTCTTTGAGTCTGGCTGACTTTTGCGCACCATAGTAAAGTTCACCGAGAACAATGCTACCCAAGAAAAAGACCTTACCCATGATTTGGGCCTCAATGTCGGCATCTTTGTTCAGTAGTGCGATTGCGATATTGGTGTCAAATAAAAGGGTCAAGGTTGTCCTCCAATTCGATGCGTTCGCAACCTTCCTCGATTGCCAACCTCATTTCTTCGAGATCAGCCGGATCAAAGTTGAGCTCATGAGCGAGCGCAATAAAATCTTCGCCTCGAATGCCCTGGGGAGCGTCCAAATCTCTGACAAAATCGAGGACCCGCCGCTGCTTTTCTGCGCTCAAATGTGTGATCCGCTGGATGATTTCTTCTTCAATCGCCGCCATCGTTCAACTCCTCACATCTCTAGGATTACACTTGATTCTACTACAATTTTTCGGCTATCGTCTTGGCCTGTGTGAATTGCAGCAGATAGTCGGGGCCGCCCGCCTTCGAGTCGGTGCCCGACATATTGAAACCGCCAAATGGATGCACGCCGACGAATGCGCCCGTGCTCTTACGATTGAAGTACAGGTTGCCGACGTGATATTCGCGGCGCGCCCGCTCCAACCGACCGCGATTACGACTGTACACCGATCCGGTCAAGCCGAACTCGGTGCTGTTGGCGATACGCAGCGCGTCATCGAAATCGTGGGCGCGGATCATCGCCAGAACGGGTCCGAAAATTTCCTCCTGCGCGATTCTGGCATCGCCCGCCACATCGCCAAAAATCGTCGGTTCGACAAAGTAGCCGCCTTCGGGCGTTTCCAGATGATGACCGCCGAGCAGCAGGCTACCTTCTTGCGTGCCGACTTCGATATAGTCCATGATCGTTTTCATGGCGCTTTTATCGGCGACCGGCCCCTGGTGAATATCCGCGCTGCTATCAGGTGCGCCCTGCTTGAGTTTTTTGGCGCGCGCCACGACTCTTTCCGCCACATAATCATAGACCTGATCTACGATGATCGCGCGCGAGCCTGCGCTGCACTTTTGCCCCTGGAAGCCAAATGCGCTGGTCACGATCGCATCGGCGGCGGCGTCCAAGTCGGCGGTTTCATCGACGACGACCGCATCTTTGCCGCCCATTTCGAGCAGAGTCCGCTTGAGCCACTTTTGACCGGGATGTACCTTGCTGGCGCGCTCGAATATGCGAATGCCGATCTCTTTGCTGCCCGTGAAGGCGATGAAGCGCGTGCCGGGGTGATCGACCAGCGTATCGCCGATTGCGCCGCCGGGGCCGGGGCAAAAGTTCAGCACACCCGGCGGCAAACCCTGATTCCACAGCAGTTCGCAAAATTTGTAGGCGATGATCGGGGTGATGCTGGCGGGTTTGAGGATCACCGCATTGCCTGCCACGACCGCCGCGCTCGTCATGCCCGCCATGATCGCGTTCGGAAAGTTCCAGGGCGGGATGACGACGCCGACGCCCAGTGGGATATATTCGAGATCGTTTTGTTCGCCGGGGAAAGACGTTAGCAGGTGGCTCGAAGCACTGAGGCGAACCATCTGGCGCGCGTAATAATCCAGAAAATCGATCGTTTCGGCAGTATCGGCATCGGCTTCTGCCCACGATTTTCCGATCTCGAAGACCATCCACGCGCTGAACTCATGTTTGCGACGGCGCATCTCGTTCGCGGCGTGGAACAGATAGCCCGCGCGCTCGGTCGGGCTGACGAAACGCCATGTTTCAAAGGCTTTGGTGGCGGCTTCGATGGCGCGTTCGGCGTCGCTCTGGCGACCTTTGGCGAAGGTGCCTAGGACTTCGGCGGGGCGCGACGGATTGATCGAGTCGAAGGTGGCATCTGTCCAAATCGGCTCGCCGCCGATCATCAGCGGATATTTGTGACCTAATTCGGCGCGCACGGTGTCGATCGCCCGTTGGAAGGCGTCCCGATTCGCAGGCACGGAAAAATCAGTCAGCGGCTCATTGGTGAAGGCTGGAAGCATAATGATCGACTCCTGTAACAAAGATTGAAGCCGATTATAGCGCGCAAGCCGCAGAACCTCACCGCCGCCACCCATACGGGTGCATTCAGGGATGGGGGCAAGATCATAGAACCCCTCTATCCCCCCACCCCTTATCCCCCACCGCCTGCCTGGGGGAAAGGGCTGGGGATAGAGGGGTTTGTCCATTCCCCAATCTCGCCCCCAACGTTGAATGCACCCACCCATACTGTTAGGGGTATGTATTTTCACGATTCCAGGCGAACCAGCGGACGAGGCCTGCCTCGTCCACCCCGTAACGAAAATACCTGCCCCTAACACGGCCCACCATAACTATATGAGATGCGGGGTGTTTTGGTAAAAGAATCAAAGTGTAATGGTAGCGGAAAGCTCAAAACTATGACTGATTCGATCAACCGATCGATTGAAACTTTGCTTAGAACCGAACGGGTGATGGGCGCGCAGCCTCAGCCCCACAGCCCGATCCAGCGCGTGGCGATCTTCGCCGAGGCGTTCTTGCCAAAGGTCGATGGCGTGTCGCGGACGGCCTTGCTCACCATCAAATACTTGCAGAGCACCGGACGGCAGGTGGTGGTATTTGCGCCCGCGCCCACGATCGACCGCATCGGCGAGACGGTCGTGCATGGCGTGCCGTCGCTGTGGATGCCGTTCTACTCGGAAGTGCGCGTCACGCCACCCTGGCCGCTGCTGCTGCCGACGCTGCGCGACTTCAAACCCGATCTGATCCACCTGTTCAGTCCGGCGTCGCTCGGCGTATTGGGAATGGCGGCGGGCGAATGGCTGGATGTGCCTGTGATCGCCAATTACCAGACCGATTTGCCCGCCTACATGAACAGCTATGGCTTCAACTTACTGCGGCAGCCCATGATCGATTTTCTGCGTTTTTTGCACAACGGTTGTCACTTGACGCTGGCACCATCGCGCGCCACGCTGGACGAACTGCGCGGTTGGGGCTTTCGGCGGCTGCGGCTGTGGGAGCGCGGGATCGATACGACGCGTTTTGATCCCGCGCTCCGCGATCCAGTTTGGCGGACGCGCCTGCTGGCGGGGCGTGATCCATCGCGGCTGCTGGTGCTCTATGTCGGACGCATCGCGCGCGACAAGCACCTGCCGACACTACATCGGTTGGCGCAAGAACCGGGCGCCGCGCTGACGTTTGTGGGTGGCGGCGATTATCAAACCGAACTGGCCGAGTTATTCGCCGATACCGACGCGCATTTCGCGGGCAAGCTCTATGGCGATGACTTGGCGCGTGCCTATGCCTCCGCCGACGCTTTCGCCTTCCCTGGCGCGGAAGAAACCTTCGGACAGGTCGTGCTCGAAGCGATGGCCTCTGGTCTGCCCGTGATCGTGCCGGATCGGGGCGGCCCACAGACGATGGTGCGCGAAGGCGAAAATGGCTTCGTCGTCCCGGTCGATGATGGCGAGGCATTCGCGGATCGGGCGCGGCAGTTCCATCATGATCCGGCATTGCGGCTGCGCATGAGCCAAGCGGCGCGTACTTTTGCCACCGAACGCCCCTGGATCACAATCATGCGGCAGTTGGAAGGTTACTACAGCGAAGCATTTTATCAGCATCGTGGGTTGCAGGCACGACGTGCCGCTGAGCGGAGGGCATCATGATCAGAGTGAGAATCGGACTACGGCGGCGCATCCAGGGCGTGATCTATTTCGGCGTGTTGATTCCGCTGACGTTCGTGGGGGTGGCCGCCATGATCGGCGTTGACGCGCTGCGACGGCTGGTCGTGCGCCGCAAGCCGCCCACCTCGATCGTCGCCGCGCCGTGACCGATCGGCGGAATCTCGGTGCGCGGGGCGAAGCGCTGGCGGCACGTCACCTGAGCACGATCGGATATGCGGTGGTGGCGACGGGTTGGCGCTGCTCATTGGGTGAGATCGATCTGATCGCGCGGCACGGCGCGGAATGGGTGTTCGTCGAGGTGCGTACCCGTCGGAATGCCGAGCCAGATGCCGCGCTTGAGTCGATTGGCAAGCGCAAACAGGCGCGCATGATCACGTTGGCGGAGGCGTATCTGGCCGCCAATGAGCTGACCGACGCGGCGTGGCGGATCGACGTGGTGGCGATCTCGTATGCGAGCGGCGCGCCGCCGATCGTCGAAGTTATCGAGAATGCGGTGGGCTGGTAGCGTGGCGATCACGCCAACCGATCTGCTGGTGATCGAAGGCCCAACCGGGATCGGCAAAACGGCATTGGCAATCGCGCTGGCCGAGCGCTTCAATGGCGAGATCGTGAGTGCCGACAGCCGTCAGATTTACCGGGGCATGGACATCGGCACGGCGAAACCCAGCGTTGAAGATCAGGCGCGCGTCTCCCACCATCTGATCGACATTGTGCCACCCGACAAATCCCTCTCGTTGGCCGAATATCAAGCCCACGCCTATGCCGCGATCGAATCCATCGTGGGGCGCGGACGGCTGCCGATCCTGGCGGGTGGCACGGGGCAATACATCACGGCGGTTATCGAAGGGTGGCAGACGCCCGAAGTCGCGCCCGATTTTACTTTGCGTGGTGAATTGGAAGCCTTCGCGGAGCAGCACGGCAGGGATGCGCTGTTCGCACGGCTGCGGGCGCTCGATCCGGGTGCGGAGGCGTTGATCGATCCGCGTAACGTGCGCCGCGTGATCCGCGCACTGGAAGTTTCGATCGTGAGCGGTCAGCCGTTTAGTACACAGCGCCGAAAAACACCGCCGCCCTATCGCCTTCTAGAATGGGCGCTGACGATGGATCGGGCAGCACTCGACAGCCGCCTCGATGCGCGCATCGACGGCATGTTGGCGCGCGGCTTGCTCGATGAAGTGCGCGCACTGTTGGCGGCGGGCATCGATCGGAAATTGCCGTCGATGAGCGGGCTAGGTTATGCGCAGTTGGCGGCCTACCTGTGCGACGAGATGACCTATGCGGCGGCGGTGGAAGCCTTCAAAGCGGGCACACGGCTGTTCGCGCGGCGGCAGTATACGTGGTTTCGGCAGCATGGCGCGCCGCGTTGGATCGACATCACAGAAACTTCAGGCGAGACGCTGGCCGACCAATTCGCAGCATGGCGCGCCCCATAACGACACGCTCAGGATTGCTCGCGGAGCACGTAGCCGACACCGCGCACGGTATGCAGCAAGCGCGGCTCGGTTTCGGCCTCGGTCTTCTGGCGCAGATAACGCACATAGACCTCGATGATATTGCTCTCGCCGCCGAAATCATAGCTCCATACGCGATCGAAAATGAGTTCGCGGGTGAGCACTTGGCGCGGGTTGCGCATGAACAGTTCAAGCAATTCATATTCTTTGGCGGTCAGGTCGATGGCACGGCTGCTGCGGGTGGCGCGATGCGTGCCCGTATCCAGCGACAAATCGCCAAAGCGCAGCACTTCAGGATGGCTGGAGGGCAGCGCACGTCGAAACAGTGCCCGGATACGCGCCATCAACTCGTCGAACGAGAACGGCTTGACGAGGTAATCATCCGCGCCTGCATCGAGCCCTTGCACGCGATCGGCAACTTCTTCTTTGGCGGTTAGCATCAAGATCGGCGTGTCGCCGGCGCTGCGCAGGCGCTTGCACACTTCGAGGCCATCCAAACCGGGCAGCATCCAATCCAGGATCACCAGATCGGGCGGGCTATCGCGCGCCGCTGATAGCCCCATGCGACCATCGTGCGCTACCTCGACGCGGTAGCCTTCGTAGATCAGGCCGCGTTCGAGGAACTGCGCGATACGGACTTCATCTTCGATCACCAGAATTTTTTCAGACATAGCGATTCTCTCGATTGACACGACTCGCCTGGATGCGAGATTCAGTGAGTTTACCGCGATTGTTAAAATTATGGCGATTCGCGTTGGAGCGTCGGGTGCATTCAGGGCTGGGGGCGAGTCGTACCGAACGGCTTTTCCCTGGCGGTGCCCTTTCAAGACGGACGAGGCCTGCCTCGTCCGTACCCCAGACGCCGTTCCTGTAGGGACGAGGCTTGCCTCGTCCGCTAGGCGATGGCCTTCAGCCAAAGCGCATCCCTCGCCCCTAATTCTGAATGCACCCCTAAAGCGTCCTGCATTAAAAAATGTGGTGCTTGCAATCCGCGCCGCGATCCGCGTATAATCTGCAGGCTTTATGAACCCGGAGCGGATTTTTCGTGTTACAGCGTCAAACTCAGTCAACAGCTTTCTGGACAGATGATTTTCGCGCCACTGGCGCGGATATTGAGCATATTATGGGGGTCTTCCTCGAGGAAGAAACGCCTCTGACCAATCAGGAGATCGCCCTGCGCACGATCGAATTTCGGCTTCAGCAGGAATCTGAGCGGTTGCAGCGGATCGTCGATCGCGGCGAATTGTTCCAGCCAAAGGGCAATTTTCAGGTCGGTCAGGAACTCGTGTTTCCCGCCTTCGGCTATGCGCTGGGCAAGGTGCTGAGCGCGCGCGCTGGCGATAACCCCGAACATGGCGAATTCGGCGTGCTAACTGTCGAATTTGAAGATCATAAGAAGGCCGATCTCGCCTTCAACCTGCAAACGCCGCATCGTCTGAATCTCAATGAAGGGGAGAGCGCCTTCAACGCTTCTGCCGATGACTTGACCGCCGAAGACATTTTGGTGCGCTATGGTGAAACTATCATCGATGAGATTGAGGCGCGGCTGGTCGATGAGAAAGATGCGATCTTTTTTGGGGGTCGCTGGTTCTTGCGCTCGCTGCTGACGCCTGTCAATGTCGGCCAGATGCACCTCGCCGAGGCAATCCTCGACATCAACGAGGGCGGCCCACTGCCAACGGCAACCCTGCTCAAGGATGTCGAACTCGCCAAAGAAGTCCCGGAACTCGTCAAAGAATTCTCGCTCGATATTGCCCTGAGCCAGGATGAGCGTTTCGATGAAGTCGGGCCAACGGGGCGCGTCGCTTGGTTTTTACGCCGCCTGGAGCCGCCCGAAGTTGTCAAAATGCCGGAGCGCCTCGTCTATCATCGGCTGGAGTATGATCGCACGCTGCTGAGCGCCGAACTCAGCACGATGGAACTCGAACTGGACGACGAATATTCCGATTTGCCGACGCGTACCGAACCCGCCCACGAAGCGACGCTCACGCTGATTTACCCACATCGGCGCGTTGGCACGCTGCCCCTGACGAGCCGACTTTTGCCGCTGTTTCCAACGGCGCAAGAGGCGTCGCGCATTCGCATCACCTTTGTGGATGGGCAAACGAACGAAGAATTTGCGGGCTGGGTCGTCCAGGATAAACGCTATGTGGTCGGCCTCGACACGTTCTATCGGGCGCATCGGCTGCCCATCGGCGCGTATGTAACCATCAAACGCACGGATGATCCCGCGCGCCTGATCATCGACTATGAAGCGCATCGTCCGCATTCGGAATATATCCGGTTGGCCGTGCCCGTCAACCACAAGCTGACTTTCGCCAATTTCAAACGCTCCATCGGTGCGGGCTACGACGAACTCCTGATCTTGGGCGCGGAAGACCTGGAAGCCGTCGATGCCATCTGGTCGGCGACCACCAAAGATCGGCGACGCGGGCTGGCCGATGTGATGCGCGACTTGATGCCCGAACTGAGCAAACTCAATCCACAAAATGCCGTCCATGTCAAAACGTTGTACAGCGCGGTCAACGTTATCCGACGCTGCCCGCCCGGCCCGATCTTCGCGGCGCTGGTCGCCCGTCCAGAGTTCGAGCACATGAGCGGCCCTTATTGGCGCGTGTCGAGCTAAGGAACCAGGATCACCGTGATGAACACCGCCAAGCCCTCCAATACGCGCGTCAAGCCGACGATTGAAACGAAATTCCACATTGACTACACTTGGTGGGATCGAGAAGGACGCGAACTGCGTCCCTACCTGATCAGCCATCTGCTGCCGGAACAGCGCCTCCACTTTGATGAATCGACCAGTGATTCGCTGGTCGATTGGATTGATCCCGATACCGCAGAGGTGCGCCGCGTCGATGCGCTGACACAAGGGCTGCAAACCGCCTCCGGCAACCCACAATATATCAACGATCATACCACGTTGGTCGATGCCGTTTTCCGCATCTTTCTCGCCAATGGCAACAAACCGCTTAGCCCACGCGAATTGGGCGATAAGCTCAACCGATTGCCGCTCACGATCCTGAAAACGATCGCGGGCCGCGAAGTTTACAAAGGGGTGCGCCCCGTCAACGATTGACGTTCGCGGGGACTTGCCATGCACATTCTGCTCATCTTTATGGATGGGATCGGCCTCGGCGCGGATGATCCGGCGATCAATCCATTTGCCGCCGCGCATACGCCGACGTTGTGGGCATTGGCCGGCGGTCACAAATGGCTGAGCAGCACGCCGCGTACCCTCTCGGATCGCGCGTTGTTCATCCCGACCGATCCGCGTCTCGGTGTGCCCGGTCGTCCGCAGAGCGGCAGCAGTCAGGCCGCGATTCTGACGGGGCGCAATGTACCTGCGGAGATCGGCGAACACTATGGCCCCAAACCCAATGCCGCCACCCGCGCCATCCTCACCCAGGATCAAAACCTATTCAAGCAGGTCAAAGCGCACGGGTTCTCGGCGGCGCTGCTCGACGCCTATCCACCGCCATTTTTTGCCGGGATCGACAGTGGTAGGCGGCTGCGTTCATCGATCCAGCAAGCGGCTTATGAAGGCGGCGTTCCCATCCGGGGCGAGGCGGAACTGCGCGCTGGCGAGGCATTCAGTGCGGATTGGACGGGCGCGGGCTGGCGCGAGTTTCTGGGTTATTCCGATATGCCGATCTATACGCCCGCTGAAGCCGGGATAAAGCTGGCGGAACAGGCACAGTGCTACCACTTCGCCTTCTTTTCGCATTGGATCACCGACGAAGTGGGTCATCGCGGGCCATTGGCGCGCGGCGTGGCGCTGCTCGAATTGTTCGATCAAGTAATGGCGGGTGTGTTGAGTGCTTGGAATGATGAAGATGGGCTGATCATCATCACCAGCGATCATGGCAACATGGAAGATGTGAGCGATCGGCATCACACCGAAAATGACGTGCCGACGGTGGTGATCGGTGCGGCGCGCGAACGTTTCGGCGAAGGCTTTCACGCCCTGACAGATATTGCGCCGCGCGTGTTATCGCTGCTAGGGGTTTCGCAATGACATTCGATCCACAAATGCTCCGCCTGACGATGCGCCAATGGGCGACGGGCGTGACCGTCGTCACTTCGGCGCTGGACGACGATCGCGGCGGGATGACGGTCAGTTCGTTTACGTCGGTCGCGCTCGAACCGCCGACGGTGCTGGTGTGTCTGAACAAGGACACGTATACCCATGATCTGGTCAAGCGATCGGGTGTTTATGCGATCTCGCTGCTGGCTGCCGATCAAGAAGTGCTCTCCAATCGATTCGCGGGGATCGATCCGACAATTACCGATCGATTTGCGGGCTTGGCGCTCACCACCGCCGATACCGGATCGCCGCTGCTGCCGGGTGCGCTGGCGTGGCTCGATTGCCGCGTGATCAATCCGGTCGAGACCAGCACGCACACCATTTATATCGCGGAAGTCGTTTACGCTTACGTCGATCCAGATGGCATACCGCTCGTTTATCATAATCGGGGCTATCATGTGCTGACGGGTACAGCGGATGCCCAGCCCTAACCTGTCAGCCAGTGACCGCTTGGAATACGGCTACCTGACCACCGATCGGTTGCTACCAAAATCATGATAAGCTAACGTCTATCGAATGATAGATGACTCTAAGACGAGGGACTTTCCCATGCGGCGTTTACCAATTATCCTGATCCTGAGTGCAATGCTTCTGGCGGCGGTGATAGCCCTCCCGGCGACCAGCGTCCAGGCCGACAACCAGCATGATAACGGCCCGTGCAATGATGCGGGGTCGGGGGCGTGCTTATCCGAGATGCAGGCGAATCCAGCGCCCGCTGTG
Source organism: Aggregatilineales bacterium (assembly GCA_038230635.1). Lineage (GTDB taxonomy): Bacteria > Chloroflexota > Anaerolineae > Aggregatilineales > UBA2796 > JBBRMW01. Next base: position 13,627 of record JBBRMW010000090.1, read on the forward strand.
ACGCCGATCGAAGAAGATAAAACCGAAGTCAACGCCTATTCGTTCTTCCGGGTACTGCCGAATACGCTGCTTTATAACGCCCCCAACGGCGCGACGGTTGGCGCCCTCAATAATGGCTTCAGCTTCGTAATCGTCTACGCCCTCCAAGATGGTTTTGCCAAGCTGCGCGACGGGCGTTGGGTTGAGCGTTCACAGCTCAAGCACTCCTACGCTTCGCCGTACACGGGTGTGGCGATCGATCAGGGTTTGGCTTTCCCGATGGCTTGGGTGATCCAAACGTCGATCCCCAGCACCTCGGCAGGGGCGGCCAACAGTCCCAAAACCCCGCCGATCGGACGCTATACGCGCGTGAATATCTTTGCGACCGTTCACGTCGGTCAGTGGGATTGGTATCTGGTGGGGCCGGGACAGTGGCTCGAACAGCGCAAGGTGGCGCGTCTGATCCCGGTGAGCAAGCCGGATGGTGCAGGCGACAAATGGGTGAACGTCAACCTGTATGAGCAAGTGCTCACCGCCTATCAGGGCGACAAGCTCATATTTGCCACGTTGATCTCGTCGGGCTTGCCGGGTTGGCAGACGCATCCAGGCACGTTCAAAGTGTGGGATCAGCATAAGGCGTCCGCGATGACCGGCGCGATGGGCCGGTCGGATTATTATTCGCTGCCCGCCGTGCCCTACGTGATGTTTTTTGATAACGACATCAGCCTGCACGGGACCTATTGGCACGATGGTTTCGGCTTCAAACACAGTCATGGCTGCGTGAACATGTCGATCAGTGACGCCAAATGGGTGTACGACTGGATCGGTCAGGGCGGCGACTTGACCGTCAACGTGATCGCCGGGAACTAATTCTACAACCGAAATGATGCAGCGATAGCCTCATGGTCAAACCAATCAAAGGCCACGTATGTCTAGGTTTGCCTTGCGACTCCCCCTCTCCGTGATTACGGAGAGGGGGCAGGGGGGTGAGGTGAATGCGCGAAGTTTGAATTGGTTTCACCATCAGTGGGTATGGGCTGGCTTCCCCCTCTCCGTCCTCACGGCTGGGGACTGAGGGGGTGAGGTCTACGACTTTGCAAGTGCCCTGGTCTGATCCCCGCAAAAAAACCCTGACACGCAGACCCATGCTATAATCAGATGACATCAATGAGGCGTTAGAGGATTTGCCATGCCACTTGGTCTGCCCCTCAACGAGATGTATACCCGCACACCATTGGTGTTCGCCCATCGTGGGGCCAGCTTCAATGCGCCTGCCAACACCCTGGCCGCCTTTCGCGCCGCCCGCGAAATGGGTGCGGATGGCGTCGAACTCGATACGTCGCTCACTGCCGACGATGTGCCCGTGGTGATCCATGATATGAGCGTGGATGAAACGACCGATGGCACGGGGCGCGTCCGCGATCTGACCCTGCGTGAACTCAAACGCCTGGATGCGGGCAGTTATTTCGATTTCAGCTTTCGCAGCGAGCGCATTCCGACACTCGAGGAAGCATTCGAGGCGATCGGGCCGGATATGCTGGTCAATGTCGAGTTGAAGGCGCTGAAATTGCGCAGTTTCGGCCTGGAAGACGCCGTTTTTTCGATCATTCGCAAAGCGGGTTTCGCGCGGCGCGTGATCGTATCGTCCTTCAATCCGTTCACGCTCCGTCGAATGCACCGTATCGCGCCAGAAATGCCGCTCGGATTCCTCCATGCGCCGGATGTGCCCGCCTATTTGCGGCTGGTGATGGTGGGTGTTCCTCACCAGGCGCGCCATCCCCATCAAGCCATGATCGATGCGAAGTATATGAGTTGGGCGCACCAGCGGGCGTACCGTGTCAACACCTGGACCGTCGATGATCCGATGCGCGTGGCCGCTTTACGCGACCTGGGCGTGGATGGGATCATCACCAATCGCCCAGATGTGATGTTGGCCGCGCTGGGACGCTCGAACGCGCACAGCCGTGCCCACTGATAAGCATTCAACGAGGCGATGTGCGGGTCATGGACTGAGCAATTGGGTCAGCTTATCTTCGAGCGGCAGCTTGAAACTTCTCATTTGCGCCAAAATTGTTATATCGGCAAGTTGTCAGCGTTTGCACACTCGTATACAATACGTGGACTAAGGTTGCACGCTGAACTGCTGCGCGGATATTCGCACTGCTGAGGCAGGAAAGGCCAATTTACGTTATGAAAACTGTTTTTCAAGCCATTCCACTCTATATTCCCAAGCTCGTCCCAGTGGGCTTGCTGCTTCTGGGCTTGATCCTCGGATTCGTCTGGGCATATGGACTCTCGCCCAATGTGTACACTGCCGCCCAACCCGTCAACCTGGGCGACTCGTGGAAGCGCGATTATATCAAACAGGTTGCGTGGCAGTATTCGGCGTCGAGCGATAAGGCAAACGCGACGCAAGAATTGAGTTACTTGGGAAACGCCAAAGACATCCTAGACAAGATGATCCAGGATCCGCAGCTTATGGCCGATGCCAACCTCGCTCCACGCTTGCAGGCTCTCGAACCCTATGCCGTCAACGATCAGGCACAGCTTGGAAAGATCACGCCAGGGCTGCTCAACAGCAACCTGACGCCGTTCCTATGCATTATCGGATTGGCGTTGCTGGTGGGCGTGCCGCTCATCATCAATACGCTCGTACCGATTAGCGTCCTGTTCAGCCGCTCCACCAGCAGTGAGCCGTCCACCGTGGTGGAAGGTCAGGAGGCGAAACGCCGCGAGGTGGCACGGGCGATCGTTGCGCAAAAGACCGACTTTCCCGCTGCGGCGACCGATCGCGGCGCACCCGTCGCGCAATTCATCTCAACTTATCTGCTGAATGACGACGTTTATGACGACTCGTTTGCCATCGAGACGCCATCGGGCGAGTTCCTGGGCGAGACGGGCGCAGGTATTTCCAAGACGCTTGGCAACGATAAGCCCAAAAAAGTCACGGCGCTGGAGTTCTGGGTATTCGATAAGAACGACATCCGCACCGTGACGAAGGTGCTGATGAGCCAATACGCCTTCAACGATCCAGCTTTGCGTGCCGAACTGGCGGGTAAGGGCGATGCCATGCTCCTGACGCCGGGCAGCACCGTTCTGCTGGAAACACAAACGCTCACGGTACAGGGGCGCGTGGTCAATCTGAGCTATGGGACGGGCAACACGCCGCCCAACAGCTTCTTCGATCAACTGACGCTTGAAATCGCTGCGTGGCCGAAAGCTGCTGGCCCGAACGCCGTTCCAGTCACCTACGCGCTGCCGCCGGAAAGTATGCCGCCGCCGCCGCCCCCCGACCCATATTCGAGCGATACAACGCGCTTTTCTGGCTAGGATAAAACCGCGTTGCCCCTCCTCTCGCCTGACTTGGCGAGGGGAAATCCTCACCGCACCTCCCATGTCCTGGTTACTTTTTTGAGCATCGTAACGGCTGCGGGCCTTTAGCTGCCCATCAATCCCTGTCAATTCGATACAATTGACTCGCAAATCGTCATTCAGACATTGCGCGCTATCGGCTGACTCATTATGATCAGCCAGACATATTCTGCTATCAACCCAACCAATTGCAAGGGAGAGCCATTCATTTTGGTCAGGAAATTTGACACCAAACGGACGAAGATCGTGTGTACCATCGGGCCGGCCTCGTCTGATGACAATACATTGCGCGCCATGATTCGCGCGGGGATGGACGTGGCACGCATCAACTTCAGCCACGGTGAAGACAAAATCCACATCGATAACATCGCGCGCATTCGGCGCATCGCCAAAGAGGAAGATGCCGTCGTCGCCATTTTGTGCGACCTTCAGGGACCCAAAATCCGGCTGGGCAAGCTCGCGGTCGAGCCAGTCACCATCAAGCCGGGCGACAAACTGACGCTCACCACGCGCGATGCGGATGGCTCGAACAACGTCTTTCCGCTGCCCAACCCGGAATTTGTGAAGGATGTGCAACCCGGCCAGCGTTTGCTGCTCGACGATGGTCAGCTTGAGTTCAAGGTCATCGGCAAAAAGAACGCCGATCTGTACTGCGAAGTCGTCGTGGGCGGGCCGCTCAGTTCGCGCAAGGGCGTCTCCGCACCGGAATCACACCTGACTTTTTCGGCACTGCCTGACAAAGATCGGCATGATGCGGAAGTCGCCGTGCAGGTCAAGGCCGATTATCTGGCGATGTCGTTCGTGCGCAGCGGCGACGATATGCGCGAATTGCGCTGGTTGGTGCGTCACCTCGGCGGCGATATTGCCTTGATCGCCAAGATCGAGAAGCGCGAGGCGATCGATAATTTCGACGATGTGCTGGACGCATCGGATGGCGTGATGGTGGCGCGCGGCGATCTGGGCGTCGAAACCCCCGCCGAAGAAGTGCCCGTCCACCAAAAAGAGATCATTCGGCGCGCCAATGCCGTCGGCAAACCCGTGATCACCGCCACCCAGATGCTCCAATCGATGATCAGCAACCCGCGACCCACGCGCGCCGAAGCCAGCGATGTCGCCAACGCGATCTTCGATGGTACCGATGCGGTGATGCTCTCCGGCGAAACGGCTTCCGGGCAGTTTCCGGTCGAATCCGTCCAGACGATGGCGAATATCGCGCACATCGCCGAGGCACACCTCAAAACCGATGGTCGCCGCGACTTCAGCCAGCGCATCAGCGAGATTCCGAGCGACGACCCGATCTCCGATGCGACCAGCCACGCGGCGCGGCAGATCGCTGATGATCTACACGCGAAACTGATCGTCACGACCACCTGGACGGGTTATACGACGTTCCGTGTCGCCCGTGAACGACCCGTGACGCCGATCCTATGCGTGACGCCGAACCCCGTGACCGTCCAACGGATGGCGCTTACCTGGGGCGTGCTGCCGATGATCGTGCCGGAATTTAACACGATCGATGAGATGATCAAGGTGGTTGTTTCGTCGGCCTATGACGCGCAGTTGGTCAAATATGGCGATCATGTGGTGATCATCTCTGGGATGCCGTTCGGGTCGGGCGCGCATACGAACTTTTTGAAGGTTCACACGGTGGGAGAATCGGGTGAAGTGCCGGAAACGCCTGCGCCTGCGAAATAAGTCGGAACCCCTCAGCACCCATAGTTCTACAACCGAACTTACGATTTGACCCATCAAATGCCACCGATTTACCTCACCCCCCGCCCCTCTCCGTCCTCACGGAGAGGGGTGCAGGACTCGACTCGGTCTCGATCTGTGGCGGATGCGGTGTGGTTTGACGCCCCCTCGCTGTGGTGACGGAGAGGGGTGAGGTGAATTGTGCATTTTACGTACTAGACTTTTCGCCTCGTTTCACACCCGTGCAAGACACAACGCGGGAGGAGATTTCAGTCCTCGTCCACCTCTTCGTCGATGACATCATAGGCGCGCTCGACGAGATCATCGGCGCGCTCCATCGCCGCCAGGGCGCTCACATCATCCGATTTGAGGAGCAAGAGCGCCGCCTCCAATAACGAATCGGCGGCGCGCGCGATCAGATCGACCATATCCTGAAACTCGTGCTCGACGATCAGGTTATTGACGGTCTCGATCGCGCCCTGCGTTTGTTTGCGTGCCTGTTCCAACTGCTTGATCGCTTCACTTGAGATCATGGTGCCCTTCCTGGGCGGCGTCACCGCCATTATGTAACCAATCGGACACTGCCTTGATCAGCCCATCAACGTCCCACTCGTCGAGATCGCTCAAGACATCGTGCAGGTCCGCATTTTGCATCTCGTGCAGGGTGCGCTGCATATACGCGAGAATCAGCTCCAGCGGCGCATCTTTGGCGGTCAGCACGATCAGATAATGTGCCGCGCCCGCTGGAATCACCAACAAGTGTCCACTGCGGGTACTGAGTTGCAACGTGTGCATTTCGCCGCGTCCCAACTCA
>JBBRMW010000091.1:0-19274 GCA_038230635.1 Aggregatilineales bacterium
GACTACGCGATGCGCGATCTGGACGCATCGACACGCAAAGTCCTGGAGACGATCGCGGCTTTTCGGATGCCCGCCCAATACGATACGCTGGCCGCCGTGTTGATCGGCGATGGCAAACCGTTCGCGGCTGAGCCAGACCTCGACTCGGTGCTGACCGATCTAGAAGATCGCGGCTTGGTTGGCTGGGACAAGCTGAGCAACCGCTACGATCTGCATCCGGTGGTGCGCGGCACGACTTGGGGATCGGTCGGTGATGAGGCGCGCCGTGATGTATACAGTACCCTAAGCCAACACTTCGAGAGTGTCCCAATGGTTGAAGAAGATGATGTGGAGCGTTACGAAGACCTGACACCCGCGATCGAACTGTACCACGCGCTGATCGGCACGAAGCGTTATGAGGATGCGTTTGTTCTGTTCCGCAATCGTTTGAACGATGCAACACTGTACCGCCTGAGTGCAGCACGCCAGCGTGTCGAACTGCTGGAACTGCTATTTCCCGATGGCACGGACGAACTTCCGCGTTTGAGCAAGCTGAGTGCTCAAAGCTACACGCTCGATGCGCTGGCATTCGCGTATAAACTTGGCGGCCAGCCAGGACGTGCCGCGCCATTTTATCGCCGCAGCAATGACATAGATGAGATGAGCAATGATAAAAAGGGCGTGAATATCGGCTTGTGCAACTTATCCAGTGCACTGCGCTTGAGTGGTGTAATCCATGAGGCAGAAGCCTCCGCGCACCGTGCGCTCATCTTGAGCCGCGAACGGGGTGATAAGTTTCAGGAAGCGATCAGTTTGCAATTGCATGGCTTAGCACTGGCGGCACGCGCCGGAGAGGGAACCATTCGCCTCGAAGCGGAGGCCGCCTTCGGTCGTTCGTTGAAGATGTTTGTTGAGCAAACTCACCAACAAGCCGAAGGTCTCGTAAATGCCTTTCTTGCGCAGGCCGCGTTATGGGCAAGTGACTATTCCACAGCACAGATGCACGCCGCGCGTGGCTGGGAACTCGCTAGTGTGGAGCGAAGTGAGCGCGATTTCATCCGGGCGGCACGGTTTCAGGGCGCGGCGGCCCTCGATCTCGATGATTTCGCGGTGGCAGATGAGCGATTGCATCATGCGGTGGCGCGCGCACGGGCGATCAATTTCGCGGAAGAGGAACTGCCCGCATTGATCGGGTTGGCAGAGTTGGCACTGCGGCAAGGCGATCCGGCGGAGGCGCGCGCACGGCTCGACGAGGTGTGGGAACTCGCCGAGCGCGGGCCGTTTCCGCTCGAACATGCCGATGCGCTGAATATGCTGGCACAGATCGAGCGCGATGCGAACCACCGCGAGGCTGCCATCCAAGCCGCGACGGCGGCATACACGACGGCGTGGTGCGATGGTGAACCGTTCGCGTATGCGTATGGGTTGCGTCAGGCGCGGGCACATTTGGCGGCGCTCGATACCTCAGAGCCAAAGCTGCCGCCATTCGATCCAGCGAAGCACGATCCGATGCCGGAAGTGGCGATCGATCCGCCGGAGTCGGATGAGTCGGCGAATCCGTGAAAGCCCTGCTATTCGCCTGCGATAAATTTCAGTGCCCGAATACCCGGCATAAAGTAGTAGCCACCGCCGCGCACCGTCACAAACTGTGGCACATCGTGGACAACCTTGCGGAACGGATCGCGCTGGAGGCTGAAATCAGTGGTGGGCTGCTTGGGATCACGATCGGCGGTGATCGGGTCTTTGTCGTTGATCAGGCCATTGAACATTGGATCGTTGAGCCATGTTTCCTGAATAAACTCGAACTGCCGCCGAATATCCGAGTTGAAAGCGATAAACGCGATTCCGCGCGGATCGGCTTTGGTGTCTGGGGTATAGCTTGAGCCGTACATTCTGCCGCGGCGGACGATCCGGTGACGTTTGGAGGTAAGCACTGACGCAATCGGATCGTCTTCCAGCGAGTCGCGGGGGTTAGCGCGCCGAATATGCGATCCGACGGGGCACAGATAGCCATAGCGATCTTTTTCGGCAAAAGTGAAGTTGTTGTTGTCGTCCGATTTGATACCCACCTGCGGGTTGTCGTGATCGGGCGTCAAAACGAGTGGCGCGCCGCTCTGCCAGCGCCCCATCATCTTCGCGCCCAGGTGGTTCATCTGTTCGGGTGAGCCATCGGTGGCCGTGTGCAAGAAGGTATGAAACGCCCCCACATCTTCTGCAAGTTTGCGATAGACCATATAGCTGCCGTTCGTGCCAAGCTGGTCAGGGTACGGCTGTGGGGGTAATAGGCCATATTCGTTCGGATAACCGAAGATGAACTCGCCGGGCTGGATCGTTGGCTGGCCGTCGTCCTTCACGTGGTTTCGATGCGGCGCACCTTCGATACGCGGCTGACCGATGCCATCCTGGAAACCGAAGTGTTCCTTGTTATCGGGTGGTCGCGTGATTTCCTGCGCCATACTCTCCGTCAGGCCAGCGTCCGCAAAGCGCGCTCGATGCTGTGCGCTCAGGCTGATCATGCGCTCGATGCTGTCGGTGAACAGGAACAGCACCATATGCGACTCGTCGCTGCCATACCAGCCTTTTTCCCACTGATCAGGCGCGCTTGCCCCAACATCGCCCAAACGCTTCGCCCGGAGCGGATCCGCCATGCCCTCCCGAAGCTCCGCCGGAAACGAGTCGAGCGAGTCCTTTGTCAGCCCCAGCGTCTTTACACCCTCATAAGAAAACGCGATATTGAGACAAGTCGTGGGCTTGTGGAGCGGTTCCCACAGGGTGGCGTTGGTGGTCTCGTCCGCGATCGCCATCAGCCAGCGTTTGGCCGCCGCCGGATCGGTTACGCGGAGAAAAAACAGCGTCGAATAACCAAGATGGCCGTAGCCAGATAACAAAATTCCCTGAATATCGTTGAGCATCAGATTGAACGTGTCGGACATCTGGACAGCGCCTCCGATCGAAAACCAGGACAAGATCACATGAGTTGGTTGGAAGGTGGTTTGTGTATTTTCTAATGTGCGGGTAAATTATGGACTGAAACCGTCCACTTACGCCAGTTTTGGGCAGCCATGCAAATCTTTATTTCATACTCGCGCGTTGACAAGGCTTTTGCGCAGCGGTTGGCCGATGACTTGCGCAACAATGGCTATCAAGTTTGGCTGGATGTGCAGAACATTCCGCACGGCGCAAACTGGGATATGGAAGTTCAAAATGGCCTGGACAGCTCCGATACGATGATCGTGATGCTGACACCAACGGCGGCGGCCTCGCAAAATGTGGCCGATGAGTGGAGTTATTTCATCGATAAGGGCAAGCGTATTTTGCCCCTCATGGTTCAGCCGTGCGAAGTACCGTTTCGGTTGTCGCGTCGGCAGCGTATCGATTTTATCCAGGGTTACGATCCGGGATTGGCGGAGCTGATCCGCGCGCTCAAAGAACCCGTCGCACGCCTTTACGAAAACGCGGGCGACACGACCGTCTCATCGATCGATGTCTCGTGGGCGGCACATTACAACTGGTGGCGCGGGCTGGTGCCGCCGCTGACAACGGGTTCGGCGACGGTCACGCACGCCGAACTGCGATTGCTTGCGCCCGGCCATTTGCCGTTCGTGATTCCGCTGACGAGCCTCGTGGGCGCGCGTCCGGTGGCGCGTCCCTGGGACACCTATTTGTGGCTCGATTATGTCGATCGTGTCGATACGCCGCACAAAATCGCCGTCATTGGCACGAGTCGCAGTAATCGATCCACCATCGCCAACGAACTTTTGAATCTGCTCAAAGTCAGCAGTGGGCGCGCACTGACGTGAGCCGCGTATTTCGAGCACTGCCGTAAGGTAAGCAACGATCGACCCATCGGTGGGTTATAGTCGTTACGAAACAACACGCAGCGTGACACGTTTGATCCAGTTCGATCAGGTTTTTGTCACGCTCAGCATGGCTGCACAGCCCCTATTCACACTTGGAGGTTGCTATGGAGAGACGGCGCGTTGTCGTCACCGGGATGGGCATCGTTTGCCCAGTCGGAAATTCGGTCGAAGAAGCCTGGAAAAACGCCAGCGAAGGGGTCAATGGCGTTGCGCCGATTCGTCGCTTTGATACCAGCAAGCTCGAAGTCACGTTTGCGGGCGAAGTCAAGAATTTCGATCCGAAAGCCTTGTTCGGCCACCGCGAAGTACGCCGCATGGATCGCGTCACCCAATTGGCAATGGCCGCCGCCGGACAAGCGATGGCCGATAGCGGCCTCAATATGGCACACGAGGACGCCTGGGAAGTTGGCTGCCTGATCGGATCGGGCATCGGTGGCATCGAGAGTATCATCGAGCAGGCGAACGCCAGCTTCGAGCGCGGGCCGCGCGTGGTCAGCCCGCTGCTGGTGCCGATCATGCTGCCGGATAGTCCAACCTCGCGGGTGGCGATCGAGTACGGGTTGCGCGGACCGAATATGTCGGTTTCGACGGCGTGCGCCACGGGCAACAACGCGATTGGCGAGGCGACCGCGATGATTCGGCGGGGTGCGGCGGACGTGATGTTTACGGGCAGCAGCGAGGCGGGCATCGTCGAATTATCGGTGGCCGCGTTCAACAATATGACGGCTATCTCGCGCCGTAACGACTCCCCGGAGACGGCCTCGCGTCCGTTCGACAAAACGCGCGATGGCTTCGTGATCGCGGAAGGTGCTGCCGTTTTGGTGATCGAAGAACTCGGTCATGCACAGGCACGCGGCGCGCATATCTACGGCGAAATTCTGGGCTATGGCAACACCGATGATGCCTTCCACCTGACAGCGCCGCTCGAAAATGGGGCGGGTGCGGCGAAGGCGATGGAAAAAGCCTTGCGCGACGCCGGCTTGACGATCGAAAACGTCGATTACATCAATGCACACGGCACGAGTACGCCGCTCAACGATGCGAGCGAAACGCGCGCCATGAAGACGGTCTTCGGCGAACGCGCCTACGATATTCCGATCAGTTCCACCAAATCGGTCACAGGGCATATGCTGGGCGCGGCGGGTTCCGTCGAGGCGGTTTTCAGTCTCAAGAGCATCCTCGACCAGTTTGTGCCACCCACCATGAATCTCCATACGCCCGACCCGGATTGCGATCTGAATTACACGCCCAATGTCGGTGTGAAACACAAAATCGATATCGTGATGAGCAATTCGTTCGGTTTTGGTGGACACAACGCGGTGTTGCTGTTCGGGAAGTATCTAAACGGACATGGCGGAATCTAACGAATCGAAGGGCGTGCCGGGAACGAGCGGCGCGAATGGCGTCAACGCGGGCAATGGGGTGAACGGCAGTAACGGCCACGCTCCCACCCCGAACCGAGCGCGGATTCGTCCACGAATTGGGGCAAACGGCGCGGCGAGCAATGGTCACAGTCCGAATGGTGCGGCGGGCGGCAGCCGTCCGAGCCATGCTGGGCGTTTTGCGCCGTCACGCTACGCGCATATCGTTGGCTGGGGCATGGAAGCGCCTGAAACGCGTATCACCAACGCCGATCTGGAGGCCGTCGTCGAGACCACCGACGAATGGATACGTTCCCGCACGGGCATCCAGGAGCGCCGCTTCGCAAGTGAACGCGAATCGGTGACGACGCTCGGCTTCGAGGCGGCACGCAAAGCGCTGGATCGAGCAGATATGCTGCCCAGCGAACTCGATCTGATCGTGGTCGCCACTTCGACACCGGAAAATTTCTATCCGAGCACAGCCACGAACATCCAAAATCTGCTGGGTGCGACCCACGCGGGCGCGTTCGATCTGTCGGCAGCGTGCGCGGGCTTCGTATACGCCTTGAACATGGCTGCCCAGTCGATCCGCTCTGGCAGCATCGACGCCGCGCTTGTGATCGGCAGCGAGACCAATTCGCGTGTGATGGATTGGGACGATCGCGCGACGTGCGTGCTGTTCGGCGATGGTGCGGGCGCGGTTGTGCTGCGTGGAACGGATGAGCCGGGCGGGGTGCTGTCGTGCGTGCTCGGTTCGGACGGATCGGGCGGCGAATTGTTGGGGATTCCAACGGTGGGGCAGGCGGTGCTGCCGGAAGGTCGCAAACTGCACAAGCTGCACATGGATGGCCGCGAGGTTTTCCGGTTTGCGACGCACATCATCAACGAGAGTGTCCGCGAGGCGCTTGATCGAGCGGGGCTGACGCTGGCCGATATGGCGCTGATCGTGCCGCATCAGGCCAATCAGCGGATCATCGCGGCGGCGGCGCGCAGCCTGAATATTCCGGAGTCGATGTTCTATAGCAATATCCATCGCTACGGCAATACATCCGCCGCTTCGATCCCGATGGCGCTATGCGAGGCCGAAGCCGAAGGTCGCCTGAAGCCGAACGATAATCTGGTGATGGTTGGCTTTGGCGGTGGCCTGACGTGGGGTGCGATGGTGGTACAGTGGGCATCTGTGCCAAAGCGCGTGCCAACTCCGATCGGCCATCGGCTGATGCAGGGGCGACGCGAGGCGGAGTATGTGCTCGGCTTTTGGCGCGGCCAGTTGATGCGTATCTTTCGGCGGGTCGAGGCAACACTACGTGGATCGCCGACGCACGCCAACATTCGTCGCCAGAATCGACGCCGCGCAGACGCCGCTACGGTGGCCGAAAAGCAGCCGATCGCAAAAGTGGTTGATCGCAAAAACGATCGATGAATTTGAGGCGTGCAATCCGGCGCAACTTAGCGGGGTAGCCTGCGTAATCATGATCATCAATTCGTAGAAGGACAGCAAATCGTGAATAACTGGGCAGTACGGGCGGTTGGGATCGTGATTATCGGGCTGGTCGCGCTGAGCATATTCGGATTCTTGGTGGGGATCGTTGGCACAATCGTCAAGTTGGCGCTTCTCGTGGTCGTACTATACGGCGTCGGGCGCGTGGGTCTCCTTGTGATCAGCCGCCGCCGGTCACGTATTCAACAGGTGTAGTGAGAGCACTCACGTACTGCCCTCGGAAGGAATTTGCCAATGAGTCGTTTCATGAGTCGTGCTCGCCGTACTTTTTCAACCTCGATTTTAGTTTGCCGACCGCCATATGCTCGGCGTATATCATGGCGGTCGTGTTGGCATTGGGCATGATCGGTGTGTCTGTGCTCCCCAAAACACCCGCCTCGAATGCCAGCAACCGCCGAAGCTGGCTCTACATGGGCTACACGGTTCGGCCACTCGAAGCGGCGACGATTAAGCGTGCCGCCCAGTGAACGATTCACGCTGGCGTGATCCGCTGGTCAATGCTTATTTGGACAGCATACCGCTAGTCATCCTCAACATTCTGTGGTTCTTGACGCTGCTGCCGATTGTCACGGCTCTGCCCGGCACGGCGGGACTGTACTACGCAACCAATCGGCTGGCACATGGCCGCACCGCAACGTGGCGCGATTTCGTGGCTGGAATGCGCCAGTATTTCTGGCAGAGTTTGTTATGGGGCGCGCTGAACCTGCTGGCTGCCGTCGTCTTGATCAGCAATATCCTCTATTATCTGCCCGGATCGTCGGCATTCCAGATTATCGCGCGTGTGATTGTGGGCGTGTTAGCCTTTTTGTGGCTGAACATAAATGTGTATCTATTTCCGCTGCTGTTCGAGCACGAGCGTCCGTCGCTGCGGCCCGCATTTCGGAATAGTTTGGTGATTGTGCTGAAACGCCCGATTTGCAGCGCTGGCGTCACGATCGGACTCGGTGCGATCATCGCCGTTTCGACACTGGTCATTCCGCCTGTTTGGATCGTAATCACGGCTTCGTTTTGCGCTTATTGCGCCAATCTCGCCACCATTGCTTCGGTCGCGCAGGTGCGGGGGCAGCCACGCAAAGAGGACCTGAGGACCTGACGGTCGATGGTTAGCGGACGCGGCAAGCTGCATCCCTACTTCTACAACCGAAATTATGCAGCGATAGCCGCCGTTGGTATGGACCGTCTTCCCCCTCTCCGTCCTCACGGAGAGGGGGACTGAGGGGATGAGGTAAATCTGTGGCATTTGATGGGTCAAATCGTAAGTTCGGTTGTAGAATTACTTGGTTGGAGTAGGTAGCAGGTAGTGGCGACTGGCCGTCTCCGCCTGCGCGGGCGAATCTTCGGCGAACTGGGCGGCAGCGGTGGTCAGCGCAGTCAGTTGGATGGCACTCGTACTCGTCCCAATTCGCACCATCGCCGCATCCATCGGCAGCGCATCGACGCTGTACAAATTCGGCGTGCCACTCGCATCCGAAGTAAAAATGAGCGTTGCGCCAGTGCAGCGCCATGTGGGTGCATACGACGAGCTGTTTCCACTCAGATCGGTGACGAGGCGCGTGCTACCCGTCGCGGGCTGATAGACATAGATGCCCGATTTACTGCTCGCCCCATCTCCCTCTGGCACATTACGCACATCATAAGCGATCAGCGACCCATCCGGCGAAAAACTCTGATCACCAGCACTGCTGTTCGGATCAGAGATCGGCTGCTTGCCGCTGCCATCAGAATTCATGGTATACAACACGTTGATGCTGGATTGCGCGTTTTGAACCGATTGATACAAGATGTGGATGCCGTCGGGCGCAAAAACCGGATCGAAATCGTCGCCCGTGCCATCGCTCAAGCGCGTGACTTTTTGCCCCACGATGTCCACCCGTTCGATCTGCCACAAGCCGCCTTCGCGGGTACTCGTAAAAACGATCGACTTCGAGTCCGGCGACCAATATGGCTCAATATCATTGGCGGAGTCGATGGTCAGTTGTGTTTCCTGGCCGCTCTGCACATTGAACAGGAACAAATTCCAACTGCCGTTACTCACTGATTCGAAGACGATCATTTTGCCGTCGGGCGACCATACGGGCGCAACGCTGGGCGCGAGTGGGTTGAAAGTCGCGCGCCGGACAGGGCCGCTCGCATCGGTTGGCGCGATATAGATTTCCCAACTGCCGCCGCGCTGACTGGCAAACGTAATCCAGCGTCGATCAGGCGACATACTTGGCCCGATGTTATCGACACCTTGCCCGGCGGTCTGGCTCAGATCGGGGTTGGCTTTGGGCTTGCCCGGAATATCGCCCAATCGATAAATCTCCCAGCCGCCACCCTGATTGGTGTGATACACAAACCAGTTGGCGCAGGTTGCCTTACCCACCGCGATCGGATTCCAGCCACTTGGACTGTGGCGGATCACGGGCGCGGACAGGCAACCGCTCATGCCGACGATCGGGAATCCCGATCTGCCGGGCACCGCCGTCCCGCAGGGGGGATTCGTGGGCGGTGGCTGCTGCTGCGGTGCTGGCGGTTGTGTCGGGCTGCTGCTGTCGCCGAGCGTGCGTGTCGGTCTGGGCGTCGTGTTGATGACGTGAATGGTCGGCAAGGCAGTCGGCGTGAGGGTTTTTAGGATCGGGTTGGGGCGCTCAGGCGGCGTGCGCCCTGGTGTCGTCGTCACCGTGCGCGCGTCGGCGGGATCAGTTACGATCACCACACCGAGGGTTGGCTGTTTAACCGGAATAAACGACGCCTGGGGAGTAATGGTCGGATCGACGGTCGAGTCGGTGAGTGCGTTGATCGTCGGCTTTATCTCAGTCGGCGGTCGGGGCAGCGTCAAGGCGCGGGTGGGTTTGAGCGGCGGCGCAACCGTCGGGATGTTTGTGGGCAGATTCGTTTTGAGCACAGCCACTGCGGTTGGCGGGATGGGGCTGACCACGCGCGTGATTTGAGCGGGCGCAACAGATGGTTTTTCCGTAATAAGGAGCGGTTTGAGGGTCGCTGCGGCCAATCCGCCCAACGAGTTGCGCAGCGCTTCGCTATTCAACAGCAGTGCCCCGCCCACGATGACCACGACCAACACGATCGCGCCAATCCGGGCGTTTCTGGTCGAAAATTGGTTGCCGCGCATCAATTGTGTTCCTCGTTGTGCCAAATGGCTGCCCGCCGCTGCGGATCGATCCGGTTATTCTGTCGCAAAATGATCCAGAAAAGCGCTGCTATTGTGCTGGACGGCACTGCCAAGCGCAATGTGATAGGCGTCACAAATGTATCTTTGTCGCGGAAGTATCATTGACGCAACGCTAATGTATACCCTTGTATAGAGTTTTGTACCAAAATCGGCAGATGAAGCGGCTTGCTGACAAAATGCTTGACCGCATGAGCCAAAGGCTGTATTCTGTTCTTAGTATTTCTCCCGGACGTTCCGCGCTTGAGAAATGCCTGTGTTTCGTTAACCCGTTTATTCTGGCCTCATCGTGAGTGATCGCCTCAGCGATCCGGGTACTCGTAGTGTATCCGCCCGCCTAGTTAGCGGCGCAAGTCGTTTAACGGGCGTAGGTTAAGGCTCAAAGGCCGGTGGCTAAAACACCACACTTTGAGTAACTATCAGACAGATGCAGCCAGTCGTGTCGCCGGATACAGGGCGTTTGCAAAGTCGGCAAGAACCATGAAGACGCCCATTAACCCCACCCCCTAACCCCCTCCCCACTGGCGTGGAGAGGGGGAATCACCGCCTCCGGACTCCCCTCTCCATGAATGGGGAGGGGCTGGGGGTGGGGTTAACGGACTTTGCACATGCCCTGATATAGTGAGCAGGGCACGTGCAAAGTCCCAAAACGGGCGCAACCGCGCTGTGACACCTCTCTACCTGCGGGCTACGCATTACCCATAAATTCACCTCACCCCCCAACCCCCTCTCCGTCACCACAGCGAAGGGGCGTCAAACCACACCGCATCCGCCAAAGATCGAGACAGAGTCGAGTCCTGCACCCCTCTCCGTGAGGACGGAGAGGGGCTGGGGGTGAGGTGAATCCGGCATCTAATGGATACACCTGCGGGAGAGGGGAGAGGGTGCGGGCATTCCCCCAACTTTGCACGCGCCCTGTTTTGTGCAAGCTGCCCATTGTTAGAACACTGGAATGTTTATTCCTGGTTTGACAGGGGTTCGCTGGTTGTCAATCGGAGGAATCCCTGATAATATGGTGATCAGCATCACATACTCAAACAATACGGAACCCTGACGGAGGGTCTAGTGACTTGGTTGCTTGTCGAAGATGATCCCGATATTCGGAACGTAGTCGCTGTCATGATGCAGTTGTGGGGCGAAAAGTCACTGGCACTGCCTGATGGTAACGCCGCCTGGAACTGGCTGGATAGTGTGGCCGCCGGAACCTATAAGGGCGAACTGCCGGAATTGGCGCTGATGGATATTCGAATGCCGGGGCACACGGGCGATCAGATCGCGGCACGCATCCGAGAGACCGCCGCCCTGAAACAGATTCCGATCGTTTTGATGACCGCTTTTACGCTGACGGATAATGAAGTGCAGGCCATGATGGCGCGCGCGGGGGTCGATCATTTGATCAAAAAACCGCTCCCCGATATGGACGAATTCAAGACAACCCTGTATCAGGTGCGTGACGAAAAGAAGAAACGAGTTGCCATGAAAATGCAAACTGCGTCCCTGGTTGGTCCGGTAGATTCATCCGCTGCTGCGCCGATCGCAAGCGCGCAAACGCCATCCAAACCAATGCCCGATGGCAAGACGCCGATCACGACAGGCACGCCGATCACGCCCGACGGCAAGACGCCCATCACCACGAATACGCCCGTGACGCCTGACGGCAAGACACCGATCACGACGGGTTCACCCGTGACGCCCGATGCGAAAACACCGATCACCACCGCTGTTCCCAAAGCACCCGACGGCAAAACACCCATCACGACGGGTACGCCCAGCGCGCCGGATGCCAAGACGCCCATCACAACGGCTGCGCCACCCGCACCCGACGGCAAAACACCGATTACCACCGCTACCCCGATAACGCCGGACGGAAAAGCTGCGCTCGTCACCGATACGTCAAAAAGTCAGTCCTGAAGCCGCGACTGATGCCCACCTCACCGCCGTCGGGCGCTGATACACGCGATCAAGAGGTGACTGGCCTGTTCGGCATGGTTACGATCTTGGGGAATGCGGCGCAAATGTTATTTGGGCGCATCTACCAAAATCTGGGCAGCAAACAAAAGCAAGCCGCCGCCACGCCGCCCTCCGACGCGGATCCGACCGCCGTATTGCGCGCCGCCAACCGTGATCTCAAGGCGCGCGTCAAGGCCAGCGAGACGGTCGCGGTGCGCCTCAAAGCCGTCTTCGCCAGCCTGACCGAAGGCGTCATCCTCCAGGATATGGAGGGGCGGCTGGTACTCGTCAACGGCGCGGCGGAGCAGCTCGTCGGCAGCGTTAAAAACTTCTGGGACAGCGACCTGGGGCGCATGTTTCGCAGCGCGGGCAAACCATCGGCGACCGAAGCGGAAATGGAACTCGTCGGCAGCCCCCAACGTATCCAGATCAATGATCGGATCGTCGGCGCGCAATTGGCAACCGTCGCCAGCCCCGGCGGTGAACGGATCGGCACGGTGCTCGTCTTGCGCGATGTCACCCGCGAAGCATTGGCCGATCGTCTCAAAGATGATTTTGTCACTCAAGTTACCCACGAACTGCGCACACCGCTGACCGTCATCAAGAGCATGAGCGAAGTTTTGCTCAGCCAGCCCGACGATCGCCCGCCTAATCGCAAATTTCTGGATGCGATCGGGCGCAACGCGGCGGTGCTCGATCGCATGATCCTCGAATTGCTCGATATTTCCGAGATCAGCGCCGGATCATTCGCGGTGCGCAAAAAACCAGTCGCGCTCGACGAATTGGTCTTCGACGTGATCAAGGGGCAGGACACGCGCATCAAGAAGGCGGCGCTCAGCGTCGGCACGATGATCGCCAACCGCGAGCGGCTCAACGTCCTGGGCGATGATCAACGACTGCGCTGGGCGATCGGCCATATGCTGGATAACAGCCTGAATTACACGCTCAAGGGCGGCTCGATCTTCGTGCGCATCGGCACGATCCAGGGCGAGCGGGTGTTGATTGAAGTCATCGATACGGGCGTCGGTATCGCGGGTAAAGACTTGCCACACGTCTTTGAGCGCTTCTATCGTGGCGAAGCGAAAGCGCCCGACGGCAAGACCATCGATCCACGCGGCTTGGGGCAGGGCTTGTTTGTGGCAAAGTCGGTGGCGGAAGCACATGGCGGTTACGTGGCCGTGAGCAGCGCACCCGGCACCGGCAGCACATTTACCATTGGTCTGCCCTTCGCCACCCTGTAGGCAGCGCTATTACAAAGTCCCAAAACAAGCGGGACAGTTGCAGCGATAGCCGCAGTGGGTATGGGCTGGCTTCCCCCTCTCCGTGAGGACTGAGGGGGTGAGGTAAATCGGTGGCATGTGATGGGTCCAATCGTAAGTTTGGTTGTAGAACGAGGGCGTGTCTGCAAACCCCTCTATCCGCCGGCCCCTTTCCCCCACGCAGGCGGGGGGAAAGGGGAGTCAAGCCCCTCGCCCCGCCTGCGTGGGCGAGGGGTTGGGGAGAGGGGTCAGCCGCCCAAACACTTTGCAGACACATCCTAGTCATTCGGCTAGGATAGTCAGCCAGTTAAAAACTGGTAAAAAACCCGCTATCCCGCCAGGTGACGGCGCGGTCTTTTCAACTTACACTGTTGCTCAGTGAATTTGAATAACAAGGCGCTCACGCTTTCCCCAGAAAGAAAAGTCACCTTGATCGTTCGTTATCTGCCAAATATGGGAGTTACCATGAAGTTACTGCTCGTCGAGGATAACCTCGAAAACGCCAAAATGGTGATCCGTATCCTCCAAACTGCCGGTTACACCGTGACGCACACGGTCACGGGTTTGGAAGGGATGGCGCTGGCGCGGCGCGGTGTGTTCGATGGCATCTTGTTGGATTTTGATCTGCCCGACATTGACGGTTCACAGATTGGTCTATCCTTGCGTCGCGTGCTGCCCAATATTCCGATCATTGCCGTGACGGCTCATGCCGATCGGGTCAATCGCAACAAGGCCAAGCTGTTCGGCTTCAACGCCTTTGTCCCCAAACCATTTACCGATGATGAATTGTTGGGCGTCCTGGAAGCATTGGTGCGGCCCGCTTCGAATTCCGTGACCTGATGCTTCGCCGGGAATTTTGCGCAATGCGTTTTGTGTGGAGAATCTCTTGACGACGCTCAAACCCAAAACACGACCCCGACTAAGCTGGAAACGCTTATCGATTCGGGTCAAACTGTTGATCCCCATCTTTTTGGCCTTTGCCGTGGCGCTGGTCGTTTTGGTCTGGCGGGTGCCGCCTCCGATCAATGCCCTGGTCGAAGGAAACATACGTGGTGTGTTCAGCACGCGGCTGAGCGAACTGCGGACACCGCTCATCCAATTCCTGGATGCCGGGCAAAAAGACTTGCAAGGTCTGGCGGTCAACAACCCCGATCTGGATGGCTTTTTGACGGCTCAGCGCAGCGATGACAAAGCCTCGCAAACGGCAGAACAATCCGCGCTGGCTTCCGCGTTTGTCGGGAAGATCACCGATGGGCAGCTTCCATACGACAGCCTACGCTTCGTCACCATCGACGGCAAGCAAGTGGCGCTGGCAACGGCGCGGCTGATCGGCGAGGCCATCAGCGGCCAGATCACATCGACCAAAAATCTCGCCGTCGAAAACCTTTCGAGTTATCAGGATGCACTGGGACAGTTGGCCGACGGTCGCGGCTATGTGCTCCCGCCGCGCCTCAGCAGCCCGGATAAGAAATCAGGCTTGCAGCCAGAACCGCTCGTAGAGATTGCCTATCCCGTCTATTTTCAATCCAAGTTGGCGGGCGTCGTGATCGGGAGTTTCCGCGCGCGCACCCTCCTCGTTGATACCTTCCGTCAAACGAGCGGAAACAGGACCTATGCCTCGGTACTCGCCGATCAGAGTGGCCGCATCATCGCTTACACCAACCCTGCTGTGCTTTCGGGCGTCTCGGTTTTGGGCGATGACAGTACCATCGCCAGTGAAGCCAATTTGCCGCTCAAATCCCTGGATGGGACAAGCCAAGTTTTGCAGACAGTGCAGGGGCAGGTCTACCTCCCGCTGACGGTTTCCAAGCAAAATAGCCTGCCCGACAACCGCTGGCTGCTGTTGGTCAGCGATGGCGTGAACGTGGTGTATGCCGATGCGATCAGCCTCGAAGGGACGCTGTTCCTGTTGTTCGGCCTCGTGTTCGTGATCGCTATTATTGGCATTGGTGCGGTCAGCCAGTCCGTCATTTTGCCACTGATCGAAGTCAGCCGCGTGGCCGACCGGGTGGCGGCAGGCGACTTGGAAGCGCAAGTGCCGATGACCAGTGAAGACGAAGTGGGCATGGTGGCGAGCGCGCTCAATACGATGAGTTCGCGCCTGCTCGATTTGATCCGCAACCTGGAAGCGCGTGTGCAGGAACGTACCCGCAACATCGAAATCGCCGCCGAGATCAGCCGCGACACCACGCAGTTGAGCAGCCTCAAAGACTTGCTGCAACACACAGTCGATGTCGTGCAAGAGCGTTTCGGCCTGTACTACGTTCAGATTTTCCTCTCCGATGAGGAAAATAAATACGCGGTGTTGACGGTCGGTTCCGGTGAAGTCGCCGCCAAACTGCTGGCTGCCGATCACCGCCTCGAAATCGGTTCACAATCGGTCGTCGGGCAATCGGTGGCGAAAGGCGAAGCGGTCATCATCTCGGATACGGAGGCGACGGGTGCGGCGCATCGTTTCAACCCACTGCTGCCGCTCACCCGCGCCGAAATGGCCTCACCCTTGCGCATCGGTGATAAAACAGTCGGTGTGCTCGATCTTCAAAGTATCGAAGTCCATGCTTTCGATGGCGAAAATGCCGAAGTGTTCCAGATGATGGCCGACCAGATCGCCATCGCTGTGACCAACGCCCGCCTGTTCGATCAATCCGAGGAAGCACGCCGTATCGCCGACGACGCGAACCGCCAAAAGAGCGAGTTCCTCTCGAACATGAGCCACGAACTGCGCACGCCGCTCAACGTAATCATCGGCTACAGTCACAGCATCGTGAATCGGCCAGCCATGTACGAAAACGTGCCACTGCCGATCGCCTATCAACCCGCCGTGCAGAGCATCATGGTCAGCGGTCAGCACCTCCTCGGCTTGATCAACGACATTCTCGATCTGAGCAAAATCGAAGCCGGGCGCATCGAACTCGACGCACAGCCCATGAATATCTGGCCGATCCTCGAAGGTCTGCGCTCCACGACGCTGGGGCTGCTCAAGCCCGATGTCAAACTGCGCGCCGATTACGTGGCAGATTTGCCACTCATCATGGCCGATGAGCTGCGCTATCGGCAGATTTTGCTCAACTTGATCTCGAACGCGGCCAAGTTCACCGATCAGGGCTTCATCACGCTCGACGCGAAAGTTGCCGATGGCCGGCTCGTCGTTTCGGTCGCCGATACCGGCAGCGGCATCCCCGACAAGGCCAAAACGCTGATCTTTGAACGCTTCCGACAGGCTTCTTCGGATGTGGTTAAGCGCATGGGCGGCAGTGGCCTGGGGTTGAACATCTCGCGCCAATTGACGCACATGCAGGGTGGCGAAATCTGGTTCGAGAGCGAGCAGGGCAAAGGGTCGATCTTCTACGTCGCCATTCCGCTCGCCCCCTTATCGGCGGATGGCCGTGCTGGCGACTCGCTCCGGCCAACCCTCATGCGTCCCGTGATCAGGAATTCGCAGGCGCATATCTTCCTGGCCGATGAAACCGCCGATCAGACGACCATGCGCCAAGTATTGTTGATCGATACCAGTTCGGAAAGCCGTGCGGGCGTGGAAGCCGCTTTGAGTCGGGCGCAGTTCAGCGTCCTCTCGACCGATAACCATGAGCGCGCACTGACCATCGCCACCACGCTGTTGCCCGACGCGGTGCTAATCATGCTCCATCCTGACGATGGCGAAGCCATGCGCGGGTTGTTCGCTCAACTGCGAAAGGACGAAAACCTGACCCATACGCCAACGATCGTACTTGATGCCCACGTCCTCGCCATCGAAAAGCCAGCCGACCTCTATCAGTTGGCTTTAGAGCAGGTGCAAGCGCGCTTTCCCGCCAGCGTTGCATCCTGATTAGTATCAGCACAGGCGACCACGCCGGGTCGTCCGTACCAATCGCGTCCTTGTACGGACGACCCGGCGTGGTCGCCCGCCAAAGCCAATGTGCTCACTTTATCTACTTTCGCCATAAGTTCTATCGACGGAGACACTCATGCACATCTTGTATCTCGAAGACTCGGATTTCGACATCGACTATGTTCAGCGTTATGTGAACAGCTTGCCCGATTGTCAATTCACCAGCACAAAAGCCACTGCCGACGCGCTGGTCTCCTTGCAACACCATCACCCAGATATCTTCCTGGTGGACATCATGATCAACGGTCAACCCGCCTTCAATGTCATCGAGATGGCGGCGGCTCAAAACTTGGCGCGCCACATCATTGCCGTCACGGCCAGGGCGCTGCCCTCGGAAGTCGATCACTATCAGTCGTTGGGCTGCACGTATGTGATCGCCAAACCATTTACCATCGACGTTCTGGACCGAGTCTTTGCGCAGATCGCGTAAAGACCCAGAACCCAGAACCTCCCCTCCAACCCCCTCTCCCTAACCACAGCGAGGGGCCGGGGGTGAGGTGAATCAGTGTGTTCGTCATTCTCATTGGAGGGTCTCATGAAAAAGTTCATCGTCGTGTTCGTTCTCGCTTTGCTCATCACCGGTTTGATCGCCAAGCCATCCGCCGCCCAGGCGACGGATGCCACCGTCACAATGGCCTTTGTCGAAGGCGAACCCGGTTCGCTTGATCCGCAGGTGGCCGAAACCATCAACGAATTTTTGGTATTGCGCAATGTCTACGAGGGTCTGGTCAGCTATGATCCGAAGACGTTGCAGCCAACGCCCGGACTCGCCACCAGTTGGGACGTATCGACCGATGGCTTGGTCTACACCTTTCACCTGCGACCCAACGTCAAGTTCCACAACGGGCGCTTGGTCACCGCGCAAGATGTAAAATACAGCCTCGAACGACTGGCGAATCCCAAAACGGGCAAGTCGTACACGACCTTTTTGCTCGATGGCGTGCAGGGTATTGACGCCCTGCGTAAAGGCACCGCCACCGAAGTGGATGGTCTGAAAGTCGTCGATGAGCACACCTTCCAGATCACACTGAGCCATCCGACAGCCTCGTTCTTGAACCAGCTCACATTGCCCGGTGGGTTCGTCGTGCCGAAAGAGGCCGCTGAATTGACTACCTTCGGCGAAAATCCGGTCGGCACAGGGCCTTTCAAGTTCGTTCAGTGGTCACGCCGCAAGCAGGTCACGCTCGAAGCCAATACCGACTACTGGGGTGGTGCGCCGCAAATCCAATATGTCGTCTTGAAAGTCACGCCGAACTCGGTGCAGCAGGTTGAGGATTTCAAGTCCGGCAAAGTGGACGTCACCATCGTTCCCGCCTTCAACGTGCAAGCGCTCCAGGACGATCCCAAACTCGGCCCACAGTTGGAGCAGATTCCGCCGCTGCAAGTGACCTACTTGATCCTCAACCTCAAGGACTCCGCCCTCAGCAATCCCGATGTGCGCCGCGCACTGAACGTTGCCATCAACCGCGACGAACTGCTCAAAGGTGTCCTCAAAGGTCAAGGTCTCCTGGCGCAGGGCGTCATCCCGCCGTTGTTGAGCGCCTATGACAAAGACCTGCCGTTCGCCTACAATCCGGCGGAAGCCAAAGAACTCCTGGCAAAAGCTGGTTTTGCCGACGGCCTCCAACTGGACGTAACCCTGGCGACCGACGAAACCGATAAGCGCGTGATGGGCGTCATCCAAACCCAATTGGCCGAGGTGGGCGTACAATTAACGATCAACAGCACCGACAAAAACAGCTACGACACCACCCGCAAAGTATGCAAAGGCAAAATGTTCCTGAGTACCTGGACGGGCGACTACGCCGACCCCGATGATTTTACCACCCTGCTGCTAGACTCCAGCGCCATGCGCAAGAGCTGCGGCTATGGCGAGTATCCGGGCGTCGATGCGGTGAAGGCGCTGCTCGATCAAGCCGAAGCGATGAAGCCCGGCCCCGATCGTGACGACGTGTATCGCAAGGCGCAGCGCATGGCCGAAGCACAGGCCATCAACATCCCGATTGTCTTCCACTCGCAGAGCGCGCTAATCAGTTCGCGGCTGACGGGCGCGTATCTCGATGCCACCTTGGGCATCAACTTCGCCACCATCACCATCAAAAACTGAGACGTTTCGCCCTTTCTCCACCAGTTATGGAGAAGGAGCGATTCTGTGAGAGAATGTCTGGAAAGCCCTCTCCCCCAGCCCCCTGTGCATTACCCACAAATTCACCTCACCCCCCAACTCCCTCTCCGTCACCACAGCGAGGGGGCGTCAAACCACACCGCATCCGCCACAGATCGAGACCGAGTCGAGTCCTGCACCC
>JBBRMW010000092.1:0-19263 GCA_038230635.1 Aggregatilineales bacterium
CAATAAATTCGGTAGCAGTTCCTCAGCGGCCTTCCGTCCCCGTGCGGCATAGGCATCTAAACACACGCGCCCGCTTGCTAATTCGTGCAGCCCTTTACGAATCATTCGGCGGTTCCATGCCATTTCGCGTTCCGCCTGGCGTTGTCCGCCTTCCCCCAGCCCTTTCACGACGCGCGCCATGAACAACCGTCGCTCGCTACCTTCCAGGGATTGAGCCGTTTCGATATACACCTGTTTTGCGGCTTCATCCAATGGCACGGCTAATTGCTCCTTACTTCGTCTTTATTATAGCATCTTGGAGCTCTCTTTTCTCTGGAATGGCCTAATGCCAATATCTAGCAACTCCTACACCTCCTTTTCATGATGAATCGTGCGCGTCACTTGTCGACTGAATTCAGGAACCCTCCGATGCCAGTTCTTTCTGAAGTCGAACGCCTTCTTGACGAAACTTTGAACGCGGTTCGTGCTCATCCTAAGCATGAGATGGGCTTTGAGCGACGTCGTGCCATTTATGAGACGTTATTGCTGATCGATACCAAACGTGGGCAATTAACGCATGGTTGGGCGGCCGTGCTGGCTGCACAGCGTGTTCTCCCCTATTGGGAAAATGCGGAGATGCTCGCAGAAGAATGGCGTTTGGACCCGCGCAATTGGCTCCGCCTAGCCGAACATGTTCTGGCGGGTACTGCGGACATAAAGGCTGCGGGCAAGGAATCTGGAAACATCCATTATCAATGTGGCAATATGATCGATATGATGGATCAGGACGGATTGTTGCAAGATCAGCGGATCGGGTGTGCGCTCCAAGCCGCTCACCTCGCTTTGAGTGAAGTAACAGGCGCTAATCCTTTTCGATCACTTCACTCGTTTCAAAATGTGAACACTCAAAAAGGAGCAGCGACACCAGTTGATACAAGTGATGAACCGATGGCGGTGCGCGGGTTTGCAGGTGATTGCCCTTCCTTCAGCCGCTTATGCCGATTCGATCGTTTACACATTGCCCGCTCCCGAACTTCTGACAAGTCATATTTTGATTGTGATCGATGATCGATGGGAGGAGACGTTCAATAGCTTTCTAGGTAATCGGGTCGATCCAGAGCGTTTGCTCGGATTTTGGACATGGTGGTTGACGGAAGCAATCCCCCAGGCGTGGGAACGTGCCAAACACACTTCCGAGTCAGCATCATAGGCATTTCCGCCCCTTCATTCAGACGCACGCCCGCAACGCGCGCCTCAACGTGTAAGTCAAGCGCTTGTAGGTTTCCAAAGATGGCTCAGCTAAAGACTTGTTGGCACGGCAGCGGGGTCGATCGCGCGAGTCAAGATGTTCGATGCCTTTTTTTTTGCATTTTGGAACATTTCGTCACACGCGGTGTTTAGATCGGCTAAGG
This sequence comes from Aggregatilineales bacterium, assembly GCA_038230635.1. GTDB lineage: Bacteria > Chloroflexota > Anaerolineae > Aggregatilineales > UBA2796 > JBBRMW01. The sequence goes on from JBBRMW010000092.1 coordinate 1,392, forward strand.
CCCGCCGTAACCGATAACAAAAGCTCGTGCTGAGTCAGCAGATCGGATACGAGGTTATCGAGCGAACGCCCCTCGCGCTCAGCCATCTACCGCAAACGCGCCGTCAACTCCCACTGATTTCCAAATCGGCCATGCTTTCGCACCCTCCTTGCCACCGAAATTTTTGTGATTCCCCGTCGCGTCACATCCTAAACAAGCCGAACTGCGTGGTCGCGATCGGTGCATTCAGGCACGCCGACAGCGCCAAACCGAGCACGCGCCGCGTCTCCGGCGGATCGAGGATGCCATCGTCCCACAGGCGCGCCGTCGCATAGTAGGGGTTGCCTTCCGCCTCGTATTTGTCGAGCGTCGGCTGTTTGAATGTGGCCTGATCGGAGGCGCTCATCGGCGCTTGATCGGCGCGTGCGAGTTGATCCTGCTTGATCGTCAGCAGTACGTTGGCGGCCTGCTCCCCACCCATCACGCTGATGCGGCTGTTCGGCCACATCCACAAAAAGCGCGGATCATAAGCCCGTCCACACATGCCATAGTTGCCCGCCCCGAATGATCCGCCAACGATGACGGTCAGTTTGGGAACATTCGCATTGGCGACGGCATTCACCAGTTTCGCACCATCTTTGGCGATACCACCCGCCTCGTATTCGCGGCCCACCATGAATCCGGTAATATTCTGCAAAAACAGTAGCGGAATTCCGCGCGCCGTACACAGCTCGATGAAATGCGCGCCTTTCAACGCCGATTCACTGAACAGGACGCCATTGTTTGCCAGGATGCCGATTGGAATCCCCTCGATCCGAGCAAAGCCGCAAACCAGGGTCGTCCCATACAGCGCCTTGAACTCGCGGAAGCGGCTGCCGTCCACCAAACGTGCGATTAACTCGTGGGCGTCGTAACTCTCGCGGAAGCTGGCTGGAATGATGCCATAGAGTTCCGTCGGGTCGTAGCGTGGGTTTTCGGGCGGCGCGAGATCGAGCATGATGTGCTTGCGGGTGTTGAGCGTGGCAACGATCTCGCGGCACAGGTGCAGGGCGTGATCGTCATCAGTGGCTAGGTGATCGGCGACGCCGGAGCGCCGCGTATGCACGTCCGCGCCGCCCAAATCTTCGGCGGAGACTTCTTCGCCCGTCGCGGCTTTGACGAGCGGCGGCCCCGCCAAAAAGATCGTGCCCGTGCCTTGTACGATGATCGTCTCGTCGCTCATGGCGGGCACATACGCACCGCCCGCCGTGCATGATCCCATGACGACGGCGATCTGCGGGATGCCCAACGCACTCATACGCGCTTGATTGAAAAAGATGCGGCCAAAATCGTCGCGGTCGGGGAAGACCTCATCTTGTAGGGGCAAGAATGCGCCGCCCGAATCGACCAGATAGATGCACGGCAGCCGATTTTCCTGGGCGACGGTTTGCGCGCGCAGATGTTTTTTGACGGTGAGCGGGTGATAGGAGCCGCCCTTGACCGTCGCATCATTGGCGACGATCAGGCATTCGCGCCCGCTGATGCGCCCGATTCCGGTCACGATCCCGGCGCTGGGCACGTCGCCCTCGTACATCTCCCAGGCGGCCAGCGGCGACAACTCCAAAAATGGCGAATCGGGGTCGATCAGCCGATCGATGCGCTCCCGCACAAATAGTTTACCCTGGTCGGCGTGCCGCTTGCGGTACTTTTCGCCGCCGCCGCCGCGCACCAGCGCCAGCCGTTCGCGGAGCGTGGTCGCCAGCCCGCGATTATGCTCCGCGTTGGCGAGGAAGCGCGGATCGTGCGGGTCAATTTGCGATTCGAGAATATCCATAACGTTCGCTTTTTGAGTAATTGACTGGGACTATCGTGAATATAGGGATCGGGTGCGCTGCCGTGCAAACGGGTCTAGCCGAAAGCGGACGGATTGGCGGGCGGCGAACCGGAAGCCCCTGGATCGGTTGGCATGATTGGTGCGGGCTGTTGGATGACGACGGTCGGTGTGGCAGGCGCCGCCGGAGGTTGAGTCGCGGCGGCTACAGTTGGAGGCTGATCAGGCGGCTTGCCAGAGTTGCGGAGATTCGTCACGCGATTGAGCATATCGAACCAAAATGGCGCGCCCTGCGTGATTGCCAGAATGGTGATGCCCAAACCAAGCAGTTTTTTGATAAGCCAGCCACCGAAATATCCAATTCCCTGATCGAATGGCGAGGGTTGTTCGATATTCCAACCGAGCGGCAGATCGAGCGCGCTGAGATCGTTTATGGTGCCATACGTTTGGGTGAATGCGGTTGTCGCGTTCGTTATCGAACTTGACGTTGTGGGTGCCTCCTGTGTCGCCAGTTGTGCCAATAAGGTGGCGCGAGCGCTCAAATCGGCTGCACTCATGCTGGCATTGGCCGCGATCACCTGCCGTCGGGTGGGGCTTTCGAGCAGGGCATTCGTGATTTTGAGGCTGTCAATGTTAAACATCATCACAATTAAAAAGGCAACTGTCAACAAAATGCGCTTAATCTGGCTCGTGTACCAGCCAATCAGCCGTTTTACCGCATCGGTATACCAACTTTGAAGATTCTTGCGCAGGGTATCTAACGGTTTGGACGCCGGCGGTACTTCGTTGATCACTTTTTGCAGGGCATCTGTGAGCATGATCTTCAATTTGTTGAACTGCGGATTCGGCAGCTTACCGACGCCATCGATGATTTTGCGGGCATCATCGAAGCTGAGCACGCTCTTTACACGGTCATCGGCGACAGGCGTGCCGGGCGCACCCGGATTCGTCGTGGTAGAGGTCGGAACTGTGCGCGTGTTGTTATAGATGTGGCGCGCTACCTCCATGATACCTGTCGTAAATTCAGTCTCGTTGATATAAACGGGCCGCTTGTAGTTGTTTTCCTGGCGATCGATGATGGCGTAAAAATAAAACAGATCTGTGTATGGGTTGAGGCTGGGCGACTCTTTATGAGTTGGCACGAGACCAGCGGGTTGGGCAGCCGATGCGGGTGCAACGGTTGAGTCTATCGGCAGCGCTTCGGGATCGAACAGGGGCACATCGAGCATCGTGCCGCGTAAGGTGGCGGGCACGGTGCGAATCGCTTCGCGGAAATAGCGCCACAGGCTATTTTTGCGCCCAACTTGTTCGCCGAGCAGCGTCAAAATGAAATATTCCTGGTTTTTGGCACGCAGTTGTAAAAAGCTGCTGATCTGCTCATTGAGCGCAGAAGCCGTGATGCTCAGTACAAGATAGAGCAGAATTAAACCGAGTGCGACATCCAAAAGGACTGAAATGGTCATGATCCCCGCCTGATACGCCGCTGCCAATGGGAGCAGGCTGAAATTAACTGATGGTCAAACCAATCAAAGGCCACGTATGTCTAGGTTTGCCTTCCGACTCCCCCTCTCCGTGATTACGGAGAGGGGGCCGGGGGGTGAGGTGAATGCGCGAAGTTTGATTGGTTCCACCATTAACCGGATTATAACCAATGTTGTGGCCTAGAATGCACGAATTCTCATTGATTCGCGCGGCGATGCTCGCTCCAGCCGTTGATTGCGATTGCACCCCCGATTATCGCCAGCAGTCCGAGCGAGAGGGCGGCACACGTTTCGATGATCACCGCGCCGGGGCTGCTCAAATCGACCAAGACACGCGGCGGCACATATAAAATCGATTCTAAATGGGTGATCGGCGGCGTGGCCGTATAACCCCTCGCGGCGAACTCGAACGACCAAGCCGGTCCCCTTTGGCGTGGCGAACCATCGGCGGCCAGTGCGATCACCCGCCAATCGATCGCGTCGCCCGTCGGCGTTAATGTCCAGCGTGGCTGATCGGTGACGGCGACGCGCTTTCCATTCACCTCAACGGCGTAATGGGGCGCAGGACACGCCGCCGCCCAGGTCAGCGTAATTGATGCGGCGCGCGTGATCTCGCTGAGATTCGGCGGATTCGGGTTGAGCGGCGTGACATCGGTACACGGTGCGGAATCGGCCAGACCCCAGGCCGCCACCGCGCTGACTGTCGTTCCGCTGAGGTGCAGGCGACGCAAACCGAGCCGCTCCGAGCCGACGAACAGATCGCTTCCGTGCAGCGCGATCCGATCGCCCGCGCCCGCGTCACCCTCGGTGGCGGTTTGTCGGATCGCCTTCGGGTTCGCCAGATCGAGCAGCACCACATCCGCGCCCGCCAAGTCGATCCGCCCCATGAGCGCGACGCCGCCACTCAGGATCAGATCGCCCGCCGAGGCCGTCGCCGAATCGAGCGCGAGATCGCTCAAGCGGCGCGGCGCTTTGATGTCGAGCGTATCGAAGACGACCAACCGATCGGCATAACCGACGAATAAATGCGTGCCACTGGTGCGCACGAGATGGGCAGGACGCAGATCGTTTGCACCGTCCGACTCATAGAGGATGCTGGGTTTGGCGGGATCGGTCAGATCGAACAGGCGAACACCCTGATCGCCAGCGGCCACCCATAGCCACGTCGCACCTTCCGGCGCAAGGTCTTCGGCGGGCGTCTCGACATGCCCGATCGGCTTGAGCGTGCCGTTCGCCAGCGCGTAAATGGTTACGCCCGCGTCGAGCGCTGCCACGTATACGCGCGCGCCCTTGACGATCAACCGTTGGCCGCCGCCGGGATAATAGGCCAACAGTTTATCGGCAGGGTCAAGCAAGCGGATCCCTTCTTCCGTCAGGATCAGCAAGTTCGGATTGGAGTCTGCCGTCACGGGCACAATCGCACGAATTGCACCCTGTCGGAGGTCGATTGTGCGGTTGACACTCAGATCGGTGGACGTGATCGCCGCATCGACCAGCGTCGCATTTTGGCCGATCAAAAGCCGGTCGCCGACGAGGGCCAATGCGGTCACGCCACCCGCCAGCGCCGACGTTTGCGCGTGAGCAGAGAAGGGTACACTCAACAGGAGCGTTACGGTCGCCGAGGCGATCAAGATCGGACGAATGGGCAGCATGTTTATATTGTAGCGCAGGTTTTTAAGACGGACGCGGCAGGCCATCGTCCCTGCAAAAGCAGCGATTGGTTATACAAACGTGATCGAATAAATGATGAGACGCGCGTTTTCTCGATTAGAATGAGGGGTATCCGGTCAGAAGAATGGATCGCCCAGTCGTGAATGCCCCATCCGATCGCAAAGAAACAACCAAACCGCCGATCGCCGCGATCCCGCTCGTGCGGCTCGATCTGGCGCTGATCGTCGCGCTGCTGCTGCTGGCGATCGGCGCGCGCGCGCTGCCCGGCCCGCGTACCATCGACGATGCCTACATCACGTTCCGCTACAGCCGCAACATCGTGAATGGGCTTGGCTTCGTCTATAACCCCGATTCGCGCGTGTTAGGGACGACCACGCCGCTGTTCACGGTCATTTTGGCAGCGATCAGCGCGATCACACGCGGCGCGGATTTTCCGTCGTATGCGATCATTGTCAGTGCGCTTGCTGATGCCGGAACGGTGGCGCTGCTATTCTTGTTGGTGCGCCGTGTGACTGGATCGCGGTGGGTGGGCGTCCTGCTGGGCGTGCTATGGGCAATCGCGCCGCGCAGCGTGACATTTGCGGTAGGTGGCATGGAAACCAGCTTGACCATTTTCTGGATGATCGGCGCGGTCTGGTTTTACGTGATCGATCGCCCGATTTGGCTGGGAATCTTTGCGGCGCTGGGCGTCCTGACTCGGATCGATGTCGGCTTGTTGGTCGGGCTGCTGTTCGCGTATCAGCTTTATGAGCGCTTCCGCCGACGCGAAGCTCCACCCTGGCGAACGTGGCTGGCGGCGCTGATCGTGGCCGCGCCCTGGCTAATTTTCAGCCTGATCTATTTTGGATCGCCACTCTCGCGCACGACGACCGCCAAAACCGTCGCCTATGCGGTGCCACCCGGTTCGGCGCTGATCACGCTGATCCAGACATACTCGACGCCGTTTTTCGAGTTCGACACGTTTGGCTCGGTCGGGGCGGAGATCGGCGCAATCGCCTATGTGCTGCTGGCCGCGATTGGGAGCTTGTACGCGGTCAAGCGCGCGCCGCGCTTGCTGCCCTGGCTGCTCTACCCCTGGTTATATGCGGCGGCCTTTGCGATCGCCAACCCACTGATCTTTCGCTGGTATGCGACGCCGCCGATGCCGCCCTATTTCTTTGCGATCGTGTGCGGTGGGTGGGCGTTGATTGACGGGCTGGCGAGCGTGCGAGGCAGATGGAAAACTTCGGGGATCGTCGGAAAGCGCGGTCTGCTGCGTGCCGTACCATTGGCCGCGCTTAGTATTCTGTGGATCGGCACATCCCTGCACGCCTGGACGTTGCATCCCGATCACGGCACCGATCAACCCGCGCCGACGATGGCATGGTACAAAATCGAACGCGACTATCAGAAAATTGCGGGCGAACTGCGCAGTAAGTATGGCATCACGGCGCAAACGATCGTGGCCTCGGCGGACATTGGCGTGATCGGCTATTTCAGCGGTGCGACGATCGTCGATACGGTCGGGCTGGTGACACCCGCGCTGAGCAGCTATTATCCCGCCGATCGATCGATCATCATCCCCGGCGGCAACTACGCGATTCCGCCCGCCTTGATCCTGGATACGAAGCCGGAATATTTCGTGACGATGGAGGCATTCGTGCGGCTGGGCTTGGCAAAAGATCGCAGCTTCCAGGCCGAATATGAACTGATCGACGAGATTCCGACGGATTTTTATGGTACAGGGATGCTGCTATACAGTCGGCGGAAAAGTTTTTGAAGGCATCGTATTCTTTAATCCTCGCCGTCGTCACCGCCCGCAAAGGTCAATTCGTCGAGTTCGTCGATCGCGCTGAATTGCCGCCATGCGCGCACCGCCGACATTACGAATAGCAGCGTCATGGCCGTTGCCGATCCCATGCACCACAAGCACCACTTATGCAGGACGAACGCCTCGATCGAGGTCAGGAACAACGAATAGAGGAAGCCGAACAGCGTCAGCGCGAACAAGATCAGACGTCCGCGTTCTGTGAAAAACGGAATGCGCCCATCGAGCAGCAGCACCGCCAGGATCGACACATAGCCGACGAAACCGAGATACACGATCGGCAAACCCGCGATCTGCGAATAATACGAGTGCTGCACGAAATCGCAATCGAAGGTCGTGTTGGCTGGGCACGCCGCGCTGCCTTCGGTGAGCTTTACGTAGCACAGGTAGGTGGCGTCGAACAGCCCCAGCGTCGCCACCAGCAGGCTCAGCCATTTGAGCCATGCGCGCGGCGGGCGGGTCGGGATCGCGCTTTCGCTGTTTTCGGTCGCTAACGTCGTCATCGCAATACACCTCTATTCATCGAACAATCGAATCGGCAAGTGCGTTCCGGCGGGCACGTCAGTCATGCCGTCAGGGATGATCAGCAGTCCGTCGGCGGCCACCAGCGAACTCAACACGCCCGAACTCTGGCTGCCCGTCGTGCGTGCATACAGTGAGCCATCACGGCGTTCGACGGTCACGCGGACATACGTGCGTCGGCCATCGCTGTTGATCGGCTCGGCGGTGATCGCTTCCGCGTAGGCAGTCGCCGGATCGCGTCCCATCAGTTTCAGGATCGCCGGGCGAGCGAATACATCGAAGCTGACCAACGCGCTGACCGGGTTGCCGGGTAGCCCCAAAAACGGAATGTTATGCACATTCCCAAAGGCCAGCGGTTTGCCCGGACGCATGTTGACCTGCCAGAAAGCGAGCGCGCCCATTCGGGACATCACGGATTTTACCACATCGAACGCCCCGACCGACACCCCGGCGGAGCTTAGAATCAGATGAACGCCCGCGTGGACGGCGCGCATCAATCGCTCCTCGACATCTTCGGCGTGATCGAGCGCGATGCCCAGCCGGACGACGCGCGCCCCCAACGCTTCGACCGAGGCGGCCAATGTGTACGTGTTCGAGTCGTGGATTTTGCCGGGCGTCAGCGGTTCGTGGATGCTGAGCACTTCGTCACCCGTCGAGAGGATCGCCACTTTGGGCTGGCGGATCACGGCTATTTTGACGATACCAAGCGCGGCCAGCACGCCCAGATCAGCCGGACGCAGTACCCGTCCCGCCCGCAAGATGACCTGTCCCTGTCGAATATCTTCGCCGATCGCACGCACATAATCGCCCAGTATGCCGGGTTGGGCGATGCGCACCGTCGCGGGCAGCTCCGGCGTCATGCGCGCGCTGTCCGTATTCTCGACCGGAATCACGGTATCCGCGCCATCGGGCAGCGGCGCGCCCGTCATGATGCGCATGGCCTGCCCCGCACCGACGGTTTGCGTGGGCACGGTTCCCGCCGGAATATCGCCGATCACAGTCAGTTCCGCGTCTGGTGCGCTCACATCTTCGGCGCGCACGGCATAGCCATCCATGCTGCTGTTGGCGAATGGCGGCAAGTCGATCGCGGCGAGGATGTCTTCGGCCAGCACCCGTCCGCGCGCCTTGCGCAGGGCGATCGGCTTGGCAGGCAGCGGCTCGAAGGCAGGTAAGATTTGTGCCAGGGCTTCGTCTACACTATACATACACTTTTACTGCTTTTTTATAGGTGTTGCACGGTTTGGACAACCAATTATATACTGAGCGCCATATAACACACCTTTAATGTTTGCGGGCGCGGGGGAAAGTCCGATGGAACGCGATGAATTCTATGAAAAACTCAAACGATTCGAGCCGCGCGATTATGATCTGATCGACCGCGCTTATCGTTTTGCGGAATTGGCACACGCCGATCAAAAGCGCAAATCGGGCGAGCCGTACATGATGCACCCGCGCGAAGTGGCGGGAATCCTGGCCGATCTGCGGATGGACGCGCCGACGCTGGCCGCTGGGCTGCTGCACGATGTGCTCGAAGACTGCCGATCGATCTCGCACGTCGACCTGGAACGCGAGTTCGGCGCGGAAGTGACGAAACTGGTGGACGGCGTGACCAAAATGGATCAACTGCCCACCGATCCAGCGATCAACGCGCCAAAAGGCATGAAAACGAGCGCCGCCAACCGCGAGGCCGAATATCTGCGCAAGACGTTTTTGGCGATGGGCAACGACATCCGCGTGATCCTGATCAAGCTGGCCGATCGCCTGCACAACATGGGCACGCTCGAACATCTCGCGCCGGAAAAACAGCAGCGGATGGCGCGCGAAACGAAGGAAATCTTCGCACCCGTCGCCAATCGGCTGGGCATCTGGCAGATCAAATGGCAGCTTGAAGACCTGTGTTTCAAATACCTCGAACCCGACAAGTACGAGGAAATCAAGGCGCTGATCGCCGAGCAAAATGATGAGCGCGAAGACTATCTGACGCGCGTGACGGCCAAGCTGCGCGCGGCGCTCGATGGCGCGGGTATCCTGAATCCACAGATCAGCGGGCGTCCGAAGCAAATCTACAGCATCTATCGGAAGATGACACGCAAAAACGTCTCGTTCGACAAAATCTACGATGCACGCGCTTTGCGGGTGATCGTGGCCGATAATCCGACCTGCTATCAGGTGCTTGGCATCATCCACGCCATGTGGCATCCGGTGCGCGGCGAGTTCGATGACTACATCGCCAACCCGAAAGACAACTTCTACCAAAGCCTGCACACGGCTGTCGTCGATGATGAGGGTCAGACGCTCGAAGTGCAAATCCGCACGCCGCAGATGCACGAAGACGCTGAATATGGTGTGGCCGCACACTGGCGCTATAAAGAGGGTGCGGGCCGCGATGAGCAGTTCGAGCGGCGGCTCGTATCCCTGCGGCGGCTGATGGAACTGGTCGAGGATAACGACGTATCGGGCGACGCCGAAGAATACGTCGAGGCGATGAAATCGGACGTGCTCGAAGAAGAGCGCATCTACGTTTTCACGCCGAAGGGCAGGCCGATCGATCTGCCCGCCACCGCCACACCGATCGATTTCGCGTATGCCGTGCATACCGAAGTCGGGCACCGCTGTCGGGGCGCGCGCGTGAATGGCACACTGGTCAACCTCGACCACCCGCTCAAGTCGGGCGACAAAGTGGAGATTCTGACGGCAGCACGCGGCGGCCCCAGCCTCGATTGGCTCATCCCGAACCTGGGCTATACCGTGACGACGCGCGCGCGCGGCAAGATTCGCGGCTGGTTCCGCAAACAATCGCGCGAGCAAAATATCTTGCACGGGCGCGAGGCGGTCGATCGGGAGATCAAAAAGCTCGGCCTGGATGATCTGTCGATCGAGGGCATTGCCAAGCTGTTCAATATGCGCCCCGACCATTCGCTGTCATTGGTCGGCTGTATCGCCGGATTGTTCAATTTACAGACCGATGATCTGCTGGCGCAAGTCGGATCGGGCGAGATCACCGGCCCACAGATCATGATGCGCGTGCAGGAGGAAGAACGTCGCCGCGACCGCGAAAAGAAGGCGCTCTCCAACAATGCGCCGCCCATCAATACGCCGCAGCCCGCCCGCGTCGATGCCTCGATGGGGATCGACGTGTTGGGCAGCAGCGGACTATTGATCAACCTCGCGCGCTGCTGCAGTCCGACCCGCGGCGACAAGATCATCGGTTTCATCACGCGCGGCAAGGGCGTCACCGTACATCGCGCCGACTGTCCGAACGTGATCAATACCGCCGAGATGGAGCGCTTCATCAAGGTCAATTGGGGGCAGGCGGCCAGTGCGGGCAATGGGATGGGCGATGTCAAGGCGTCGTATTATCCGGTGCAGGTGATGGTGCTGGCCTTCGACCGCGAAGGGCTGATGCGCGATATTGGGGGCGTGGCCGCCGATTTACAGATCAATATCTCGAACGTGAACGTCAACACCGGGCATAACATGGCGCGCTTCATGGTCACCTTGCAAGTCGAGAATACGGCGCAATTGGCCGACGTGATGGCGCATATTGAGAAATTGCCGAACGTAATCGAGGTCGTGCGGCGCGCGGGGTGAATTGCGAGTCCAGCCGCCTCATACTAATGAATGGATCTGGATGATCTATTTCGCTCCACAGGGATAGCGATTAAGCAAAATGAGTGACTTACGTTCTAACAAATACTCAGCCTGATTAAGCTGCAATAACCTGACCGTAACACGCCCTTCAGGTGTGAGCGGTTGAATAGATTCGCCGTTCAGGGTGAAATGGTCTCGCCAACTTTGAGTGCGCGGGTTGTAGAACGGAGCAAACTGATTGTTGTCGTAGGAGCCAATGTTGGGACCCTTGTAGGCATTGCAATCCGGGCAGCTCAACGCCAAGTTATCCAGTGTAGTCGCCCCACCATGTTGTTCTGGGAGGATATGTTCAATGTGATAAGGAAGCCGACGATCGTCCTGGCTTCGGAGGCAATATTCGCAGCAATTGCTCGCACGTTCTCGAACGACGCGGCGCAATTCCACACTGATATAGGTCATGCTTTTCCAGCAAGCCTGAGCCGTGCTTTTAACACGATGGCATCGAGCAATCGCCCCAATCGGAGCATTTCAGTAAGCTCTGCTTGCTCTTCGGCGGTCAGCACCGACTCGCTATTCTTTTCTAGCAGCCAATGAAGCCGCTCAGACACGGGTTCCGATGGCCGGAAAGCGAATAAATCGGCTGTACTGGGTTCCGAGGCAAGCAGGCTGGCAACTTCATCAAAAAAAACGCTTGGTGAAAAAGCGACAGCCATTATTCTGCACTCCGCTTAGGTAATCCGCCCAGCTATTATAGCGTTTTTGCGGATGTTCAGGTTGCGATGCTTTGATCGTCGCAAGTTCCGATTTTGCGAGTTATCCTCAGTTTGAACACCCTGAATAGATAGCGTTGAAAGGAATCATATGGGAGACTACGATTTTGGCTTCATCGGGTTGGCTGTCATGGGACAGAACCTGGTGCTGAATATGGATCGCAACGGCTTCAAGGTTGCGGTTTACAATCGAACCACCGCCACCAAAGATGAATTCCTGGCGGGGGCGGCCAAAGGTACGCACGTCGGCGGCGGCAGCACGATCGAAGAATTCCTGGGAATGCTCAAAACGCCGCGCAAGATTCAGATCATGGTCAAAGCGGGCGCAGCGGTCGATGCCGTGATCGAGCAACTGCTGCCGCATCTGGACGCGGGCGATTTGATCATCGATGGCGGTAACAGCTTTTTCCCAGATACCGAACGCCGCGAGAAGGAATTGGCCGCCAAAGGGATTCGCTTTATGGGTTTGGGCGTCAGTGGTGGCGAAGAAGGTGCGCTGTGGGGGCCGAGCCTGATGCCCGGCGGTTCGCAGGAAGCCTACGATCTGGTCGAACCCGTCCTGACCGCGATCTCGGCGAAGGCTCCGAGTGATGGCGCGCCGTGCGTCACGTATCTGGGACCTGGCGGCGCGGGTCACTACGTCAAGATGGTTCACAATGGCATCGAATACGGCGATATGCAGTTGATCGCCGAAAGTTACGACATCCTCAAGCGTGTTTTGGGTTTGAGCAATGAGGAATTGGCGGACGTTTTCACCGAGTGGAACAAGGGTGAACTCAGTTCGTTCCTGATCGAAATCACCGCGCAAATCTTCAAGAAGGCGGACGATCAGGGTCAGCCGGGTGCGCTCGTGAATTACGTGCTGGACAAGGCGGGTCAAAAAGGCACGGGCAAGTGGACGACCCAGAACGCGCTCGATCTGGGCGCGGCCACGCATACCATGACGGCAGCCGTGGAAGCGCGGATCATCTCGTCCTATAAGGATCAACGTGTCGCGGCCAGCAAGTCACTGAGCGGCCCCTCGACGACGGGTGCGTATAAGGGCGACAAGGCTGCGTTCATCGAGGCGGTACGGCGCGCGCTGTATTGCAGCAAAATCTGCTCGTATGCACAGGGTATGGCGCTGATCAAGCAGGCCAGCGACGAATATCACTACAATGTGCCGATCGGCAAGACCGCCGCGATCTGGCGGGCGGGCTGCATCATTCGCGCGGTGTTCTTGGAAGATATTACCGCCGCTTTCGATGGGGATCCAACGCTCGCCAACCTGCTGCTGGCACCTAAGTTTCAGGCGACGATCAACTCGTATCAGGCCGATTGGCGGCTCGCCGTCACCGAGGCGATCACTGCGGGCGTGCCTGCGCCAGCCTTCAGCGCATCGCTCGCCTACTACGACAGCTACCGGAGCGAGTCGCTGCCCGCCAACCTGATCCAGGCACAGCGCGATCTGTTTGGTGCGCATACGTATGAGCGCATCGATCGGCCAGGGATGTTTCACTCGAACTGGGCGGAGTAAAAACCTCACCCCCAACCCCTTCTCCGTAACATGGAGAGGGGGCAGATTATTCAACGCGCCATATTTGTTTGGTTTCACCATGAGATAATGCCCGTGGAACGCACTTGGCAATTCAAAAAGGGGGTCACGGGTGCGTAAAGAGATTTTGATCCGTATTCAGCGCGCAGTCCGCGAAAAGCGCTACCGGTTTACAGATCATGCTTTGGACGAAGCCGATGCCGATAATCTATCTGAAGACGATATAGTCGATGTATTGCTGAGGGGTGATCTCGACTCCGTTTATGAAGACGATCTGCGCGGGGTACGCTATGTAGTACGCGGCGATGTGGGAAGACTTGTGGTTGATGTTGCCTGCCGTTTTCAAGACGATGGATTGTTGCTCATCATCATTACTGTTTATGTTGTGGATTGAGGTGAATCGATGAACCAACGCAAATATCCATGCGAATTTTGCGACACCGAGCGTCTACAGGAGAGCAAGCGAGTCACTGTAACCCGCAACCGGCAAGGGAAATGGTATATTTTCGAAGAGGTCCCAGCCTGGGTTTGCCTGAACTGTGGACATCGCTATTTCGATGCGGAGGTGGCTTCTCAGATGGAAGCACGTATGAAAGACAAGCCTATCGATGCGCGGGCGGTTGAGGCGTGGGCAATCTCGTTCGCCGACGCACCTTATGGTGAAACCATCTAAACATCCTGTATTGAAGAATCAGCCCCATTAAAAAGCGAGCGGCCACAGCGGGCCGCCCATCTTATTGAAAACACCCGCCCCGTTCCATCATCACGGCAACGGAGCGGGGGGTGAGGTTTGCGGTTTTTAGTGGACTGCGCCCAGGGTGTCGCAGGCCGGGCAGCTTCCACCGAGACGGGTCATCGCATAACCCGCTTGCGGATCAGCGCCGTAGTAGCTGAAGTCGACGTTGAACACGATCATCATGCGCACCTTGCCGGAGGCCGACGAGGCCAGCGCGGCTTGCGCCAACCACTGCGCCTGCTGGGCGATGGTCGTGTTTTGCGCCCAGGCAAAACCAGCGGGCAGCGGCGGATAGCCTTCGGGCGTCAAGAAGCCCAGTTCGGTGAAGCACATCTGTTGACCGGGGAACGGCCCAGAGGCGCGCGCCAGCATCGTGGCAAAGTAGCGCGTCGGATAGTTGTCGCGCGGATCGCCCGTGGTCTGGTTGGGGCTGACGACGCCTTCGTTATAGTGGATACCGATGCAGTCGGCATATTTGCCAGCGCCCGCCGCAGCCAATCCCGCATAATAGGTGTCATCGTTCCAATACGCGGCGGTCTTGCCACCCGGACCAGCGGCACCCGTCGGCGACGGCGCACCCAGGATCACGATGGTATTGTTGTTGGCGGCGTGGACGGCATTGTAGGCCTTCGACAGCAACTGCGTATACAGAACGGGATCGATCTGACCGTTCGGCCATTCGCGGTCGAGGTTCTCTTCGTTCCAGACTTCGATGGCATCCGCGCCGCTTCTGGCGAGGTTCGCGGCACTCGACGCATACGAGTCGAAGTACCCCGCGCCACCGTTGATGTCGCCCGCCTGACCCTTGAGCGAGATCAGTGCTTTGTAGCCCTGGGCGTGCGCCGCGCTGATCGCGCCGATCGCGTTGCCATCACCGGGGCCATATTGGAACTTGACCCACTTCATCTTGGCCTGATTCATGTGGTTGACGGTCTGCAAGCTGAAATCCTGCACTTGGCCGCCCAACTCAAAGCTGCCGGTGATATGTCCGGTCACGGGGCCGACGATGCCACCACCGCCGCCGCCAACCGTCGCGCAGATCACGATTTTGCTGGCATCGACGTTAGTATGCACTTCGTATTGGGTGTTATCGTACAGCGTATACACGAACGAATAGCCGCCGTTGAAACCCTGCTTGACGGGTGTGCCCGCGCCTGCGCAGTTCAGGCCGTCGTCGGTGAACGAAACGATCTCGAACGTATAGGCTTTGACGGTACCGATGTGCTTGCCGAGTTTTTTGGCGAGCGCGGCCTTCGCCTTGAAATAGGCGTCCATCATTTTGCTGCCGGGCGTGCCGTTGAGCGTGGGCACGGCACCGGACGTACAATCAACGGCGAGCGTCGCCACTGCTGTCGCGCTCGGCTCGATGGTCGGGGCGATGCACTCGGTGGGCGTGAAGGTAGGCAACGGCGGCAGCGGCGTATCGGTCGGATTGGTCTGCGCCAACGTCTGACCAGTGCCCGTGCTGAGCAGGGCCGCGAACAACACGAATGCCCCCAACATGAGCGGGAGCGTTACTTTCAAAGTTTGAATTACACGGTTCACTGTTGAACCTCCTATACTCTCGGCTTCCAAGACAGAACAGCGCACTAGCTTACTGCATGTGAGCGCCCTTGTCGAGAGTCTGTCAGCCAAGCGTGGGGCAATTGCAAAGTCACAGAACCTCACCCCCCAGCCCCCTCTCCGTCTTCACGGAGAGGGGGGGCCAGACGCGCAACGGTGACAGATCCCACGTTAAGGACTTGGACTGGCACGGATATTTGGATGCTTTTCCTGACTTTGCACGTGCCCTACAGCCAAGCGTGGGGCAATTCAACGGCGCTCGTTCCTCCATAGACGTGAAGTAGAGCAACACGGTTGGTGCGTAAACGCCCGGTGCTGAAGTCATCGCGCACGCCTTTGCAATCGCGCGATTTTTAAGCGCTCATCACACCGCAGACGGGCGCAGCCCAGGCCAGTGCAGAATGCGCAGTCAGCATCGCGTCGATGCGGGCGGCGACATCCGGCGGATACGGGGCGGTGCGGCGCGTCGTCAGATCGGCGAACGAATTGACGCACTCGAAGATCGAGGCCAGCGTGCCGCGTGTCTCGTTCACCATGAACAGCAGATAGTGGATGCGTTTGGCTGAGCGTCCGACTAACCGGGCGCAGATCACCACCCTATCACCAATGTGGACTTCCTTCAAATAGTGGATGTGATGTTCCAGATCGAAGCCGCCACTGCCATGTTCGCGGTGAAAATCGGGTGTCAAGCCGAAGCCTTCGACCAGCGGGTTGCCGGCCTCGTCGTAGAGGTGCAGATACCAACGCATGTTCATGTGACCGTTGGCGTCGCGGTAGGCTTCGGGGATGGTCGCGCGATACACAATCGGCAGCGCGGTGATGTTTTCCAGCGGAATGACGGGCGGTTTCAAAGTGTCTCCTGGCGAGGTCTTTTGGAACGCAGTGAAGTGTACCGTGTTCGTGCTATAATGCCCGAAAGCAACCACATAGCGCGGGAAATACCGATGTTCCAAAAGCTATTCAGAATTGCGCCGCTGATCATTGTCGTCGTGACGGGCAGTTTGCTGCCGAGTCAGGCCCAGTCGGCCTTCGATTGGCGACGCTTCAATGGCAAATCGATCCATGTCATGCTGTCAGACCACCCGGTCGCCGATGGCATCAAAACGGTGGTTGCACAGTTCGAGGCCGAGACCGGCATCATTGTCAAGTTGGATGTGCTGCCCGAAGACCCCTATCTGAACGGCCTGGATGATCTGCTGGCCGGGAAAAGCACGCCTGACGTGTATTTTCAGCCGATGGACGATGTGACGTACACGCATTGGAAACACGGTCTCGTCAAGGTGTTGACGCCCTATTTGCAAGACCCAAGCATGACCGCGTTCAATTATGATTTTCTCGATTATCCGAAGGGCTTTTTGACTTCGACCGCCTATCCGCCAGACAGCCCCTCACCGCAAAATTACGGGATTCCTGTTTCTTTCGAGACGTATATATTGTTTTACAACAAAGACCTCGTGGCGCAGTATCTCGGCGGTCAGCTTCCCAAAACAATGGATGATCTGGTAGCGGCGGCGGCCCAAATCAAAATAGCGAGTGGCGGCAAAATATTCGGATCGGTGGTGCGCGGCGTGCCCGTTCAGGGCATCATGGATACGGTCACGGGTTTCGTGATCGACTATTGGGGCAGTGCGCCGATCAAACCGCCGTATGGCGTGTGGTTCGATGCAGACTGGCATAAGCCCTGGCTCACGCGCGAGGCCGTGCAACGCGGTCTGACGGCTTATGTCGGTTTAATGCGCGGTGGCCCGGATACCATTCAGACGTTCGATTGGCCGGAGGCGACCCAGCTTTTCAGCGCGGGCAAAGTGGCTTTTTATGTGGACGCCAGCCTGTTTGGGCCAGATTTTGAAGACCCGGCGAAGTCCAAAGTCGCGGGGCATGTCGGCTATGCACCACTGCCCCCACCGCGCGAAGGCGATCCGTCGTTTTCGGGGCATTGGAGTTGGGGATTGAGCATTCCGGCGACGGCGGCTGAACCGGGTGCGGCTTGGTATTTTATCCAGTGGATGACCAACATCGAACGCGATCCGATCATTGGTGCGCATCATGGTGGCGCGGCGCGGCTCTCGACGTGGTTCAATCCGCTGTATACGGCCAAACTCAATCCTGATTACGTCAGCACCGTTTTGGCGGTGATGCAAACTTCGCGGGCAACGGCGGTGCTCCGCGAAAATTGGTCGGATAACGGTTCGCCGCTTATCGTCGATGCGCTGCAAGCCATGTATAACGGTACGCAGCCGATCGATGCGCTGACCGCCGCCGAAGCCAAGCTGCGCGACTTCACCAGATGAGGGGGATTGAGCGGTTTGATGTAGACGGACGTGGGACTCCGGGGCCCCCACACCCGTCGGCAGTTTGTTTGGGAGCGGGGGGGCCCGACCGCCCCTCGCCCCGCCCCCGGGGGCGCG
>JBBRMW010000093.1:0-19221 GCA_038230635.1 Aggregatilineales bacterium
CGCGATACTGGTGAGGACACGCAGGCGGGGCAAAGGGCGCACCCGCTGGCTGAAGGACGTGGCGCGGTCGGTCAGTGGTCGGGTGTGACTCCCCTTTCCCCCCGCCTGCGTGGGGGAAAGGGGTGGGGGGATAGAGGGGTTCTATGATCTGCCCCCACCCCTTCTCTTTTAGGGGTAGGTGTTTTCTATTTGGGTGGACGAACAGCGGACACGGCTTGCCTCGTCCGTCTTCACGGAGAGGGGGTTGGGGAGTGCGGTGAATCCGCTGGTTTGGCCTGCGTGCCGCGCGACCGCAGCGTATGCACCATCTGCCCAAAGGCCACGATCAGGGCATTGATCTGACCATCGGTACTGTCGCTTTGGGCGGCGGTGAACTCCGCCAGCGCGCGCTCATAATCGCCCTCCAGCAAGCGCTGCCCAAAATCGTTGATATGGTTGAGGTACACGGTGATATAGCGCACCCGTTCGACCAGATTGCGCAACATCGCTTGCCCAATGGCGGGGTGCGCGGGCAAAAAGGCGACCAATTCAGCGCGCGTGAGTGCCAGCACGTCGAGCGGTTCGACGGCCTCTGCCGAAGCCGATCGGGGCTGTTCATCGAGCAGCGCAAAATCGCCGAAAACGCGCGCCCGCTCGAAAAATGCCAACGTGATCTCATCGCCCATCGGGTCGCTTGCGTAGATGCGCAGTTTGCCGCTGACGATCAAATACAGCTTGTCACCCGGATCGCCTTTCCTGAACACGAGCTGCCCCGCCGCGAAGGATTCGGGCTGCATGGTGCTGACGAGCGCACTCAGATCACTGGTCGCCACATTTTTGAACAGCGTCGATTGTGCCAACAACGCGACGAGGGTGTCGTTTGAGGTCTCGATCATTTTGAGTCGTCCGGCTTCGGATCGTCGAGTTTGATGCGCGAGAACAGCGACGTGCTGCGCATGGCTTTGTCGGCAGCAGGCTGTTCGGCTGGTTTAGCGGGCGGCTCGTGCGGCGCGGCGGGGGGATTGGCGTCCGAAGGCTTCTCGGCGGCGAGGCTTGCCATTTTGCTTTTGCTAAACATGCCCGATATTTTGGTGCTCAGCTTTTGCGATTCGCGGTCGGCTTCGAGTCGATCGCGGCGCATATGCTCGGTTTGCTCAAGCTGGCTGCTCAGATTCGAGAATAAGCCCTGCATCACGACCGAGGTCGGCTGCGTCGAGTCGACCGCCTCTTTGCTGACAGCGCGCGCGATGCGGAAGGAACCTGTCTCACCGAGCGAATTGGGTTGTCCCGCACCCGCGTTGGCCGCTGCAAACGTCAAGCCTGTCGGCGTCTCGACCATTTGCCCGCGCGCGATGTCGCCCGCCCAGCGGATGCTCATATCCACGATGTCGGATACGTGACGAGCACGCGCGGCCAGGAATTTCAGCAGCGCCAACATGACCTGTGGGCGGCTCTGAATGAACCAGTTCAGGTTATCGCGGCGCAGGATCAATACGTCGAGCGAACCGAGTGCGCGGGCGCGGGCGGAGCGTTTATCGCCATCCAGCAGAGCCAGTTCGCCGACGATGTTGCCCGGATACACGGTGTTCAGCAGCTTTTCGGTACCGCGTTCGCGGTTCACGCTCGACAGCGCGATCGCGCCCGCTTTGACCAGGAACATTTCATCGCCCGCCACCCCCTGATCGAAGATCAACTCACCATCCTCGAAATGGCGCGTCTGGATGGCGCGGCTCAGGTTTTCCAGATCGGACAGATCGACATCGGCGAAGATTTGAATCTGCTTCAAAATATCGGCGGTCGCGGCCAGTTCTTCGGGCGAGAGCGTCCCGACGGCCTGCGAGGTGTTCATGAACAGATCGAATTTATGAACGGACTGATCGGCGCTGGAAATGCGATCCTGAAAGCTGGGCTGCTCGATCGTTTCCTTCGGGAAGATGTTGCGCATGAAGATCATGCCCTGCAAGCCGATATTCTTGCGCAAATTATCCATTTCGGCGCGCTTCTCAGTGATCTCTTTCTGCCACGCCTCACGCAGCCGATCGCTGGCCTGACCGCTCAAATTGTTCTGCAAAATGCCGATGTTCGCTTGCAAGACCAAGACCCGCCGCATGTACGGGATTTTATCTTCGCCGAACTGCTGACCGAGCTGCTCCAACACCTTTTCGACGCGCTCGCCACCCAAACCCTGGATCGCCTGCACTTCGGCGGCGGTCACACCCAGGTCGAGGCCGAGCGTCTGGTTGAAGTGCTCCTTTTCGTCCGCGATGCCCTGATTGATCCGAAAGCTGATATAAACCGCGCCGCCGATCCCGATCGCCACGCCAAACAGCAGCAGCAAGGTCGGATTGGTGATGTAGATCAAGGCGTTGTTGAAGATCATGTGGATGATGATCGCCGGGACGAAGCCGATCAGCACCCAGACGGCGCGCGTTTGGCTGTGCGAGCGGCGGAAATGACCGAGCGAGATGCCAATGATCGCGCTGGTGGTGGCGTGCATCAACGAGGTAGATACGACACGGCTGAGCGCCAAGGCCAGCCCCGCCGATGGGTTGGTGGTCAAATAGAACACATTCTCTGTCACCGCGAAGCCGACTCCGGTGGCAAAGCCATAGACTGAGCCATCCACGAAATAGCGGAAACTCGGCTGCCAGATGAAGAAATAGATGATGAGCGCTTTGAGAATTTCCTCGACGATCGGGCCGAGGAACGAGCGTGTCGTCAGGTAATCGGTGTGCTGCATGACCGCCGTATTGATGGGATAGGCCGAGCCGAACGCGCCAATCGCGCCCCACAGGGCGCACACCAGAATCGTACTGAATGCTGCCGTGCCAAATAGATCATTGAGGTTGATCACGTAGATCGACCCGATCGGAATCGCAACGACGAGCAAGTAAGCCAGAATCAGAGAAGTAGTAGCCATATCACGACGCCTTGTTGTTGTTTGCGCGATTGGGTGTGGCGATAGATCGAGCGCTTACCGTAGAATTATAGCGATCAATCCGAGTTGCTGCCCCGGAAAAGTCTGAATAATTCGTGAAACTTCGCGCCTCATTACGCCATCATCGGACGGTAATCGCCGCTGCGCTCGTCTTGCTGAGTCTTGCCGGGGTCAGTGTGCTCGCGCCGGCGATCGTGCCCTATGATCCGCTTCACGCCGTGTCCGGCGAATCGCTGCGTCCACCTTCGATCAGCCATCCGCTCGGCACGGATTTGTTGGGGCGCGACCTGTGGAGTCGGGTGCTGACGGGCGGCGGACGGACGCTGGCAATCGGCGCGCTGGCGTTGTTGACGGCGGCACTGCCCGGTGCGCTGATCGGCTTGACGGCGGGTTACGCGGGCGGCTGGTTCGATCGCGTGGTGGGAGTCGTACTCGACGCGCTGCTGGCATTTCCGGCGCTGCTGCTGGCGCTGACCGT
The DNA here is from genome assembly GCA_038230635.1 of Aggregatilineales bacterium. GTDB lineage: Bacteria > Chloroflexota > Anaerolineae > Aggregatilineales > UBA2796 > JBBRMW01. The sequence goes on from JBBRMW010000093.1 coordinate 3,396, forward strand.
GATCGCGGTGGCTGGGAACGGACTGGCGCAGGTTGCGCTGGCCGTCGGGCTGGCGGGTTTTCCGAGCTATGCGCGATTGGCACGCGCCTCGGCACGCGAAGTACGCGCCCGACCGTATATCGAGGCAGCGCGATCACTCGGCGCACGCCCGATCCATATCCTGCGCGTGCATATTCTGCCGGGCACTGCGCCGACTCTGCTGGCTTTCGCGGCTGTCACGTTCAGTTGGGCGATCCTGGATGGTTCGGCGCTGGCCTTTTTGGGCTTCACCGGTGATCGTGCCGCGCCCGATTGGGGATCGATGTTGGCGGATGGGCGCGTCGTGTTTCGGGTGAGTCCCTGGGGCGCGCTCGTGCCGGGTGTGCTGATTATGTTGACGGTGCTGGCCGCGAATAGACTGGCCGATGCGCTGAGCGAATGAAACCAATTAGACACCACGCATTGAAGAACCTCACCCCCGGCCCCTCTCCGTCCTCACGGAGAGGGGAGCAGGACTCAACGCTGTCTCGATCTTTGGCGGATCTGGTGTGGTTACGGAGAGGGGGCTGGGGGGTGAGGTCAATTTGTGGGTATTATAGATAGGTATTCACGGCGAGGGGCTGGGGGGTGAGGTTCTTCAGTCGAACACAACCGTTTTGTTCGCATAGACCAGAATGCGCTGCGCCGTATGCCAGCGCACGGCACGTGACAACACGACCTTTTCCAGATCGCGGCCTTTTTGGATCACGTCATCGAGTTCGTCCCGGTGCGAGATGCGTACCACGTCTTGCTCGATGATCGGCCCTTCGTCCAACTCCGCCGTCACGTAATGGCTGGTCGCGCCGATCAGCTTGACGCCACGCTCGAAGACGCGCTGATACGGGCGCGCGCCGCTGAAGGCAGGCAAAAACGAATGGTGGACGTTGATGATCTGGCCGGGATAGTGCGAGACAAAATCATCCGACAAAATCTGCATATAGCGCGCCAATACAATGGTTTGCACCCCGTTTTCGCGCAATAGCTCCAACTGTTGGCGTTCGATCGTGGCTTTTTGATCGGCGAGCATGGGGATGTGATGAAACGGCACGCTATAAAAATCGGCGATCGGCTTAGCGTTGGTGTGATTGCTGATGATCAGCGGAATCTCGCAGTTGAGTTCACCACTGCGATATCGATAGAGCAGATCGACCAGGCAGTGATCATATTGCGAGACAAACACGGCCAATCGGGTACGCGCCGAGGACAACGCCACCGACCAGTGCATCTGGAATTGCGCAGCGATCGGCGCGAACTGCGCCGCAAAGTCGGCCATCGGCAGCGCAAAATCGGTCAGTTCCCATTCAACACGGCTCAGAAACAATCCGAGTTGACCGTCCTGATGCTCGTCGGCGTGCAGGATATTGCCATTATGTTTGTATAGAAAGTCGGCGATGGTCACCACCAGACCTTTGCGATCGGGGCAATCGATGAGCAAAACGGCGGTATTTTTCACGCGGAGTCCTTTGATTCACCCAATATGCACGGAGATCGCGCTGACCGTGACGATCACGCTGGGGCCGGACGTATAGAACACGATCGAAACGGGCGTGGCCGGGCCGTAAATAGTGGCCGTTGTCGTGCCGAGCAGTTGACCATCGGCGTAAACCGAAACGGTGCTATCGGTGTTGCGGCGCGCGGCCAGCGTGATCTTGAGTGTGCCCGTGCCCACCAAAGTGCGCGGCGTAAACTTGCCGTTGAAGTTCGTGCCCTCGCTGATCGCTTGCGGCGTGATCGCGCTCAGCTTGATCTGGGCGGCGGCGCGCTGTCCCTGCGGCGTATCGAAGCCCAGCCCAAAATAGACGCCACCCGTCGGCACCAGTGTTTTGTCATAGGCCGTTAGTTCAAAAGTAACCTGAAGCCGTGTGATGTGCCGCGAGGCTTGCGTACCATATAACGCCGCCAGCGTCGATGGCCCGATCTTCACGATCTGGTTCGCGCCACCGACTTTGCCATTGGTCGTGCCAAGCTGCCAGCCTTTACCCGCCACGTTCGAGAACAAATCCGAGGGCCACGTATAGCTGTTGGGGTCCAGGGCGGTGAGAGCAGCCAGCATATCGTAATCGCCCGCCGGCACATCGGTCGGGAAGGTCGTGCCGTTGCTCGTGGCAGTCACGGGCGCGGGCGCGGCGGTCGTGGCAACACTCGTGGGGACAGTCGGCGACGGCGTGACCGGGTGCGTCTCCGTCGGCACGAGTTGGATCGGCGTGGGCGTGGGTGTCGGCGGAATGGGCGTACTAGTCGGAGTATCTGTCGGCACTTCGGTCGGCGTGATCGAGGGTGTGGCTGAATGCGTGGCCGAGGCGATCCCCGTCGCTGGGCCGAGCACGGCAATGGCGGACGCGCGCGTCCCGGCGGCAGCGATCCCCGGAATCGGGGAGATGGTCAAAGCGGGCGGTGGCGGCGGCGTTCGTCCGCTGAGTGCCAGCAGCGCGACCGCTCCAACGATCACCACCACGCCGATCACCGCCAACCCGATCAGCCAGGGGAAGCGCGATTCAGGCGGAGGCGCGACCATTTCGCCGGAAGGCGCGACGATTGGATCGGTGTAGGGCAGTTCGGGCGGCGCGACGATTTCGCCAGACGCGGCGGCGCGGCGTGCGTGCAGATCATCCTCGAAGGTCGGGGCGTAACTGCTCAATCCGCTTCCCACGAAACTCGGCTGCGGGTCAGGTTCGAGCGTGATCACGCTTTGCCAGTGCCGATAGATCGGAAAGGCGGGGTGGCGCTCGATGAACAGCGAAGCGAAATAACCCTCGAACAGCCGCAGTTTTTCGGCTTTGGTGAGCGCCATATCTTCGTAGGTTTGGCGCATGTTGATATAGGTATCACGCCAGCAGCGCAGCAGCCCCGCATAATCCTCGCCGAGCGTGCCTTCGGTCAGGTTGGCGATGCGGCGATGGGCGGTCTCGATCGCCGGATCGGGTCGATCTGCCGGGACGAGCGCGGCCTGCTCGATGGCACGGCGGGCATTTTGCAATTCTTCGGCCACTGCGCCCAGTTCGCCCAACCATTCCAGAAAATGGCCGATCGACAGGGTGTGCCGTCCGCCCAGATACTGATTGATGGCTTTTTCGCCCGCCGTGATCCGTTCGGCGGCAGTTTCGATATGCCCGCGCGCCGCCCGGAAATCACCATCCGCCCAGCGTCGGATCGCATCATCGAGCGCGCGTAGCCCCTGTTCCGCTGGATCGAGTTGGGCGGCGGCCAATGGGGCACGCACAGCCGGACGAGCAGCGGGCAGATCGCCGACGCGCGTGACCGAATTGAGCGCTTCGACTGCCGTCATGAGCAGTTGGCGGCGCGTGATCGTGTCTTCGAGCGCGAGATAGGCCGGATGCAGGCGCACATTGGGCAGGATTTTGGAGGCGGCTTCTTTGTTGAAAGCCAATTCCGCCGCCTGATCATCGAGTAAGGCCAGGATTCCGCGCAACGTAAAATGCAAAAAGAGCGCCCGCGCCGCCGCTGAACTCATGTCACGCAGGGGTTCGACGAGGCCGCGCGCCATCGCCTTCAGGAAGATCGACGAGTTGGGCATTTGTGCCGCAAACGTGCGCCAAATTTGATCCTCGTCGGCGGTCAGCAAGGCGGCACTGGCGGCGGCGGCGGCTTCCGTGGCCGCGTGATTGGTCGCACCTTCAGCGGCCAGCCACGCGCCTGCGACTTCCGCCAGCTGATCGAGGCGTAGTGCGGCAGTTGCCTCACCCTCGGTTTTGGCAAGTTGCCCGGCGCGGGCGGCGGCGGCGCGCGCCTCGATGATGCGCCCGCGATCCCAGGCTTCCCAACCCTCGGCCAAAGCCGCACCCAACGCCACATTCGGGCACAGCGACTCGACAAAGCGCGCTTCCGACACGCTGCGCGCATGATCGCTGAACCAACGGGCGACTGTCTCATTCAGCGGTTGCACGGCTTCGGCGGCGCGTTGATAGGCATCGACGGCGGGGCGGCGACCGCCCGATGCGAACGAATCGGCGGCGGTATGCCAATCGGCGATCGCCGTGTCGAGGCCATTCAGCAGATCGCGGAGGCGCGGATCGGGCAGATCGTCCAGGTAGCCGATCATACGGGCGCGCGTTTCGACCAGCCAGCCCAGCGCGGCTTCCTGGCTGTTGGCGGCTAAAGTGCTTTGGGCGGTGGTTTCCCAGGCGGAATAGAATGCGCTCAGAGTCGTATTGAGCGTCTCGAACGCCGGATTCGTCGGATCGATCGCGCCCGCCCGCCAGAGCGCATCGTTGGCACGTCCCGAATCGTTGAGTACACTCCGTCCGACCAGATCGAGCAGATCGGCAATCTCTGCAGCGGCCTGCTCAGCGCGACGGGCGGCCTCAGCCGCATCCTGCTGGGTTAGCTTTGCGGCGAACGCGGGTAAGGCGGCGGCCAATGTCACATAGACCGCGCGTAAGGGCTGCACACCGCGTTCGGTGACATTATCGAGCGGTGCGGTCAGGCGCATTAATGCCGCCCGATCGCCCGTGCGTCCGCTCAACGCCTGATCGATGCGCGCCAAATGCGGACGCAGCAGCGCCACCTCCGGCATTCGCAGCGTCAGCCGCTCCGCCAATAGAAGCTGTTGGGTATGGGCTTCCGGGCGCACTTCGGGTGTCGTGATCAGGGCGCGTCCCGCCGACTGTGGATCACCACGATACAGCGCATCGAGCGCGGGCGCGAGTCCGGCGGCGGGGCGACTCAAAGCGTCCTGTTCCAGTTGCGCGGCCACATCGAGCAAAAATAAGAGCAGCGGCTTTTGCGGATCGCCCGCGCGTGCCAACACATCGTTTAGCAGCGCCGTCGCGCGTCCGGTTGCGCCGCTCTCGATATAGATGCGGGCAGCATCCAGATCGCCCTGGATCGAAAGCTGGGTGAGGCGCGTCTCGACATCGGCCAGGAGCAGAGTCGCGGGTGGATAACCAGGATCGCCCGCCAGTGTTTCATGCAGGGCCGCGCCCAAAGATTCGAGGCCATCCTGGGTGGTGGTGCGCGGGAGTTCTGCCCGCACGCGCTCGACGGCGGCCTCACGCGCTTTTTCGAGTGGGCGGCGTACCTCGCTGAGATCGCGGCGCAAGCTGCTGATGTCGGGATAACGCGCCGCCGGATCGGGCAATGTGGCGCGCGTCAGTACCGATCGGAGGCGCGACGGCGTACCTTCTGGCAGATCGAGCGCTGGCTCAGCCGCCGTTCGGTTGATCTCCAAACGGCGTCCGCCCGACAATATAAAGTAGAGCAGTTCGGCGGCCTGATAGACATCCGCCGCGCGCGTGATGTGCGGGTTATCACCTTCCAGAAAAACGGCGTTGCCCCAATCGATCACTTTGAGTCGATAGTGCGCGCGATCCCAGAACAAGTGCTTGGCGTCCACGTCGTTATAAACAATTTTGCGGGCGTGCGCCGTCTCCAACAAATCGAGCAGGCCATCGAGGATGACGAGTGTTTCGAGCAGTGGCAGTCGTTCGCCGCGCGAGGCTAGATCGAGCGTGTAATCTTCGACGGTGACGCCTTCTGCCAGATCGACGACGATATATTGGTGCGTCTGGCCGCCGACCCGGAACGTTCCGCTGTGGCGCAGTTCGGTCAAAACCGGATGACCAGCCAGCTTTTCGAGCGCGCGCCGCTCATTGAGGATGCTCACTTCCTGGCCGGCGCGCATGGGCGGCGCATCCTGCGGGGCGGGGCGCTTGATCACCACGGGCCGATCGGCATCGAGCGTATCGTAAGCGCGCAGAGTCTCGCCGGAGCGTCCGCGCGGATAGATATGATCGTAGCGATAGCGATTGTCGAACAGGCTGTCCGTCCGACGCCCGGCTGCGGGACGTGGCATAACAACTCCCTAAAAGGCGAAATAATCCGAGCACTGCAAGCGCGCCTATTGTACGCGGGCGCGGATTTTTTGACCAATCGGCGGGAACCCTGGGTGCATTCAGGGATGGGGGCGGGATTCGGACTGGACAGCCCCCTCTATCCCCGGCCCTTTCCCCCACGCAGGCGGGGGGAAAGGGAGCAGACGCCTGTGCGCGGCGCTCCATAACACCCGCCGTCTGACGGACGTGGCTATGTCGGTTCGGTATGACTCCCCTTTCCCCCCGCTTGCGTGGGGGAAAGGGGTGGGGGGATAGAGGGGTTCTATGATTTGCCCCCAACCTTGAATGCACCCGGAACCCTTCCCTCGTCGCCATAGGTATTTCAACGAAGACGGACGACGGCTCGCCGCGTCCGCTATTTGTCAATCGCATTAAAAACACCTACCCCTAAAAAAGACAGGAGGCAACATTCTGTGACTTTGGCGCGGAGATTGGGTATAATTAAGGCTGTAAACGTGAGTACGAGGTGGTGCGATGACTGAGCCGACAGACCCCGAAAATCCGCACGAACTGTATCAGCGTATTGGCCTGGAAATGGCGAACACCTATCAGGCCGTGCCTAGCAAAATGTTCGGCCTGGAATGCCTCAAAATTGACGGCAAGATGTTCGCGGGCTTTTCCGAGGGCGGCATGGTCTTCAAGCTGACGGGGGACGCGCACCGGGAGGCGCTCGCGTTGGAAGGCTCTAAGCTGTTCGATCCGTCGAAGCAGAATCGCGCCATGAAGGCGTGGGTGCAGGTGACGGCGGCGCACGCGCAAAGCTGGCATCAGTTCGCCGAAAAATCGCTCGAATTTGTGCGGGATACCGTGAAGCGAAAGTGATCGACCGTGAACCGTTTGATTCCCACATCGGGCGCGATCTTTCTGGAAGGCCCGGCAGGTACAGGTAAGACAACCGAAGCTGCGCAGTATCTGCGACGGTTGCTTGAGGCGAAGGTCGCGCCCGAACGCATTTTGGTGCTCGTGCCTCAGCGCACGCTCGGACGCCCCTATCAACTGGCCGCGCACGAGGCTGGACGCGCAGGCGGCACCGTCGAGACGCTGACGCTGGGCGGGCTGGCATACGATACAATCGCGCGCTTTTGGCCGCTGTTGGCGGAGCGAGCGGGCTTCGCCGATCCGACGCGCGAACCAACCTTCCTGACGATCGAGACGGCCCAGTATTTCATGGCGCGCCTGGCGAATCCAGCCATCGCCGCCGGGAATTTCGCGGGCGTAAGCATTGGCGCGCCCCGCGTCATCTCGCAAACGTTCGACAACCTGAACAAGGCGGCGCTGCTCGGTGATACGCTCGAAGATGTGCAAATGCGCTTGACGGGCGCGTGGGCCGATCGACATTCGAGCCGCCCGCAGGTCTATGAGGCGAGCCGCCATCTGGCCGAGCAGTTCCGCGCGCATTGCTTGGCGCACAACCTGATCGATTATTCGCTGGCGATCCAGTTGTTCAGTAATTATCTGCTGTCCGATCGGCGCTTCAGCGTGCCGTTTTTCGAGCGCTACGCCTATCTGATCGCGGACAATATCGAGGAAGATCACGCGGCCAGCCACGCCTTCATCCGTTGGGCGCTGCCGCATTTGGAAGGCGCGCTGCTGATCTACGATGCGGATGCGGGCTATCGCGTATTTCTGGGCGCGGATGCCGACGGCGCATATAACTTATCCGCCGAATGCGATGAACAGTTAACCCGCACCGAAGCGCGCGTCGCCTCACCCGCGATCGTGGCGCTGACAAGCGAATTCAGCCGTTTGATCGGGCCGGAGTTCGTGCCGTTTGTAGATACTGACGATGATCAAGCCGTGCTTGCGCCAGAAGCGCCAAAACCCAAATCAAAAGGCAAAGGCAAAAAAGCGGCGGTCGCGCCACCGAATCCGCTGGATGGCTTCCGCTTCGAGACGCACGCCTATTATCCGCAGATGATCACCTGGACTGCCGATCAGGTAATCCGACTGGTGCGCGAGGAAGGCGTCGCGCCGCGCCAGATCGCGGTGCTCGCGCCGTATCTGAACGATTCGCTGCGCTTCTCATTGGTCTATCGGCTGGAAGCGGCGGGGATTCCCACGCTGACCCATCGACCCTCGCGGGCACTGCGCGACGAACCCGCCGTGCGCGCGATGCTCACGTTGGCGCGGCTGGCCTATCCCACGCCGACCGATTTGCCGCCGCCCGCCGACGTGGCCGATGCGCTGGCAGCCGCGATCGCCGATCTCGATCCGGTGCGGGCGCGGTTGCTGGCAGCGGCGGTGTATGGCACGGGTCGCACCGAACTCGGCGCATTCGACAAAATCAGCGCGCCCATGCAATCCCGCATCACCTATCGGATGGGTGAGCGTTACGAAGCGTTGCGTGCCTGGCTCGCTCAGCAAGGGCAAGTTTCCGCGCCGCTCGATCACTTTTTCCGGCGGCTGTTCGGCGAGGTGCTGGCGCAACCGGGCTACGGCTTCCACGGCGATGTCGAAGCGGGTCGCGTGATCGCGCAGTTGATCGGGTCGGCACAAACTTTCCGCACGACGCTGTATCCTGATTTTACGCCGGACAGCGATTGGTCGGCGGCGCGCCAGGAATATTTCGACTTGATCGGCGCGGGCTTGTTGGCGACTTTGCACGCGGCCAGTTGGAACGATGAGACGATCGACGCGGTATTCATCGCGCCCGCCACGACGTTTCTGCTGCGCAATCGGTTCGTCGATTACCAGTTCTGGCTCGATGTGGGTAACGGCGCGTGGGGCGAGCGACTCGATCAACCGCTGACGAATCCGTATGTATTGCGCAGCGATTTTCCGCCGGGCGCGCCCTGGACGGATGCGCTGGAGGAGGAGACGGGACGCTCGATGCTGTACCGCGTGATCGTCGGTTTGGCGCGGCGCTGTCGCAAACAGATCTATCTGGGCATCGCCGATCTGGGCGAAGAAGGCGCAGAGGAACGCGGCTTGCTGCTGAATGTGTTCCAGCGCGTGATCGGTCGTCATCAGCCGCCAGTCGTGCCGGAAACAGTGCCGGAGGCACCCTCATGAATCCAGCCGATTCGATCCAGATCGTTCCGACGACGACATTGGAAACGCTTTTTCGTCCGGCACAATACGAGATTCTGAGCTATCAGCGCGGCAAAATGGGCGTCGCCGCCGTACCGGGCAGCGGCAAAACTTTCACGTTGACGCACCTGACCGCCGCCCTGATCAAACGGCTCAGCGAGCGCAAGGACGCCGATCAGGTCGAGGTGCTGATCGTCACGTATACCAACGTAGCGGTCAACAGCTTCAAGCGTCGCCTTTCGGATATTCTGAAGCAGCGCCGGGTATTGCTGCCCTACGTCGGGTATCGGGTGCGCACATTGCACGGGCTGGCACACGATATTTTGCGCGAACGCCCGTCACTGGCCGGGCTGTCCGAGGATTTCCTGATTGTGGATGAGCGCGCGGCCTCGGCTATTTTGGCGGATGTGGTCGGCGTTTGGTGGCGCGCCAACAGCGAACGTTTCATCGCGGCCTATGTCGCCGAATCAATGGCGGGCAAAAGCGGCTATCTCAACGAGAATCTGCCCGATCTGACGCAGCGCATCGCCAGCCGCTTCATCCGCTCGGCCAAAGATCGGCAGCTCAGCCCGGACGATCTGCGCGGTGAGCTAACGCACTATGGGACGGAACTGCCGTTGGCGCGCTTCGGCGTCGAAGTTTACGAGTTGTATCAGCGGGCGCTCAGTGGGCGCGGCGCGGTCGATTTCGATGACCTGGGACGGCTGGCGCTCAATGCACTGCGCAGCGACGAGGCTTTTTGTCGGCGTTTGCAGCGGCGTTGGCCGTATATCCTCGAAGACGAGGCACAGGATAGCAGCTTACTCCAACAGGAGATGCTGAATCTGCTGAGCGGCGGCAAAAACTGGGTGCGCGTCGGCGATCCGAATCAGGCGATCAACACGACGTTCACGACCGCGAATCCGGCCTCGCTGCGCGCGTTCTTGGAGGATCCGAGCGTCAAAACGCACAGCCTGATCGAGGCCGGACGCTCCGCTTCGCCGATCATCGAACTGGCGAATTATCTGGCGCAGTGGGCATCCGAACAACCCGAAGCGCCCGCCCTGAACGCGGCCTTGACACCGCAAATTATCAAACCGACGCGCCCCGGCGATATGCAGCCGAATCCGCCCGCCACCGCCGCCCAGATTTACATCGGCTACAAACCCGGCGAAGCGCTTTCCTCGGACGCCGAACTGAAATTCGTGGCCGATTCGCTGGTGCGCTGGCTGCCCGATCACGGCCATGATACGGTGGCGGTGCTCGTACCCGAAAATGCGCGCGGCTTCCGGCTGGTGGAACTGCTGCGCGAGCGCAAAATCGCCTACGAGGAACTGTTGAGCAGCACGACCAGCACGCGCGCCGCCGCCGAAAAACTGCATCATGTGCTCGGTTATCTGGCCGCGCCCGTCTCGAATCGGTTCATGACGCTGGGGCGGTTATATGAGGAGGTGTGGTGGCCGCTGCATTTCGGCCTCGATCCCGAACCCGCTCCTGAAACTGACGTGCCCGATACGCGACTGGCGACGGCGATCGCGGCGTTGGCGGCTTATCCGAACGCGGAAACGTTCTTGTGGCCGGACGCGGCGGACGTGGCGGCCAAGCTCCCGATCGATGTGCCGTCGTTGCTCGCTGACGTTGAAGCCTTCCGCGATCATCTGCGACGCTGGCTGGGCGCGGTCGTCCTGCCGATCGATCAACTCGTGCTGACGATCAATCAGGATTTGTTCCGTGCGCCATCCGACATCGCGCTCGGCTACAAATTCGCGTCGCTGCTGCGGAGCGCGGCGCGGCGCAATCCGGGCTGGCGGCTGCCGGAATTCGTCGAAGAACTGCGCGTGATCAGCGAAAACGAGCGCAAGTTTTTCGGCATCGAAGGTGAGGAGATCGGCTACCAACCGATGCCGGGGCGCGTGACCGTTTCCACCTATCATGCCGCCAAAGGGCTGGAATGGGATCGGGTTTATCTGACGGGCGTCAGCAATTATGTGTTTCCGATGCTGCAAGGGTATGATACGTACCTCGGCGAAAAACGCTTTCTGCGGAACGAACTGAACCTGGAAGCGGAGGCGTTGGCGCAGTTGGAAGCGGTTCACGGCGGTTCTGCGTATACGGAGGGCAAGGCGACGCTGGCGGGTCGCACCGAATTCGCGGCGGAGCGGCTGCGGCTGCTCTATGTTGGGATCACGCGGGCGCGCCGTGAATTGTGCATCACCTGGAACACCGGGCGCTTCGCATCCAATGGCACAGCCAATCAACCTGCGTTACCCTTGATCGCGCTCAGCCAGTTCATGGCGGAGCGTGGACGCACTTGATTGGAAGAAGAACCTCACCCCCCAGCCCCCTCTCCGTCCTCACAGCGAGGGGGTGGCGGACGGCGAGAAATCAGCCTTTCAAAGGCTTGTATGTGCGTAGTGATGTCGTGATCATTGTGACGCTTTTCAGGCAAAGGAGATGGGATGTCGCTGCCGACGTTAGCCGATTGGAAGCCAACCGCGCATGATCTGCACAAAGTCGCGCATTTGCTGGGCGCGCTGCGGCTGTTCGCGCTGCCACATGTGCCGGGCTATTTGGAATATGCGCTCAAGGTGACGCCCGAAGGTCTTTCGACGGACGTGCTGCCATCGGGACGCGAAGTGATTTTGAATATGCAGCGGGCCGCCGTGACGATCACCAATGGCGAATGGGGCGAGATCAACATCCCGCTGGCCGATCACAGCCAAGCCTCCTTATTCGAGGCGGTGCTCGGCGCGCTGGCCTTTGAAGGGGTGAGCGCACAGGCCGCAACCGGCGGATCGCTGATCGATGGCTTTTTGGCGACGATGACGGCGCGCGGCAATATCCTGCTCCCGAAGCGCGAGGAACTGGCCGACACCACGCCGCTCGATCCCGATCCGCAGGTGGCGCGGGATTATGCGATGGCGCTCTACGAAATTTTCACCGGGATCGCGCGTTTCCGGGCGCGGCTGAGCGGTCCGCTGACGCCGATGGTCGTGTGGCCGGAGCATTTCGATCTGTCGTTCATCTGGTACGCCAAAGATGCCGACGACAACGCGCCGCAGATGAATTTTGGGTTTGCACCGTTCAGCCCCGGCATGGATCGCCCGTACCTGTATGTGACGGTTTATCCATTACCCGCCGACTTCACCCCGCCTACGCTGCCCGATGCGGCACATTGGATCAACGAACCCTGGCGCGGAATCGTGCTATCCTATGATTCGATCGCCACTCAGAACGATCCGGACATGTTCGTCGAGGAGTGCTGCCTCGCCATTCACCGCGCGATGAAGGGGTTGTTGGGTAAGTAAATAATGAAGCGCATGACCCGACGTGAGCTTTTGTATATGACTCTTGGCGGCAGCGCCGCTTTGCTTGGTATCGGGTCATGTGGTGCAACGGCATGGTCATTGCTACCTCGCGCCCACTATGGCGTCGATCTGTTTTCAATCGAGCCAAATATACTTCCTCAGCCAGACAGTATTCCGCTTGAAGTGCCGAATGGAAATTTCTTTTTGAGCAATACAAGTGCTGGATTGTATGCGTTATGCCGAAACTGTCCGCATTTAGGTGCGACGATGAAGTGGGTAGATACGAACAAACGCTTTGAGTGTCCGGCTCATGGCCGAAAACATACGTTTAAGGGCAAGTATATTGAGGGGCCGGGACCCATTAGCACAATGTACCAATTCAACGTGGAAGTGAAAACACCGGATGGTACGCATCGAACAGACGATAAACCTGCTCCTGTTAACGTTCAGGATGCAACAAGTATCGTGGTTGATGTACGGAAAAAGATGGCTGGAGATAACAAAGCCGAGTAACTAACCCCTAGCCTTTATTAGTGTTATGTATGCCAAAATTTGGTTTCAGCTCGGCGGCTTTAGCCCCGGGTGCTCAGCAACCTCGCAATACAGGTCGGATAAACCCGGAAATCGCCCTATTTTGTAGTTGCTCATGGTTTGAGCGCGGCATATAATCGTGCGCCATACGTACCCTTAACGTCAGCCATGAGCGGCGCCCAGGCTTTTGCACCCTGCGTGGCTACCTATCCACCGCCCGCAAAAACGGCCTCTCCGCTCTCGAGGCTTTGACCCGCGCCCACCAAGGTCATCCCTTTTTCCCGCCCTGCCTCTCCCCCTGAGCAGTTACGAAAAACCTATCTACCCCTATTATTCTGCCCGCCATTGTGTATAATTCGCACGTGTGTCCGCAAGATTGGAGAGGTCGCATAGTCTGGCCTAGTGCGCTCGCTTGGAAAGCGAGTAAGGAGCAATCCTTCGTGGGTTCGAATCCCACCCTCTCCGCTATGATCGGTCATTCCAGATGGAAACGATGCCTCATCAAGTCAAAAATAGGGTTGGGCGGCCCTTCGTCGCGTTGACGCTGGCGCTGCTGGCTTTGTTCGCGCTCAGTTATCACGGCTTCCGGGGGAGCGTCGTTGATGAGGCGATGATGTTGAGCGTGACTGCCGAGATCGTCGATGCACACACGGTCGCGCTCAACCAAGTTTACCCGGCGCTGAAGTCGTGGACGGTCCCCGATTCCGATCCGAATCATCCGATTTATTCCAAATATGCGATCGGGCAGTCGGTGCTCGCCGTGCCCATGTATGCCCTCGCGCGTCTGATCCCCGTGAATATCAATGCCCGCCCGCCCAATGGTCAGCCGTTTATTCCGGCCCTACCCGTGCTGGCAATGTTGACGATCGGCAGTTTCGTCACACTCTTGAGCGCTTATGGTGTGTTTTTCAGCGCCCGGATACTCGGCGCGTCGGATCGCGCTGCGGCGCTGATCGGCGTGTTATACGCGGTCACGACGCAGGCTTGGCCGTATGCCAAAACTTTTTTCAACGAGCCATCGACCGCCTGTGCCGTGATCTGGGCGGTCTATTTTGCGATCCGCTTTCGGCGCGACGATCGCGTGCGCGACGGCTTGCTGACGGGGTTATGGCTCGGCGCGGCGATCCTGTTCCGCACCACGAGCGTCGTGTTTGCGCCGATTGTGCTGTTCTATTTGCTGCCCCGCCTGCGGGCCTGGATGCTCCCACTAATCGGGATCAGCGCGGGCGTGCTGATCACACTGGCGTATAACGCCTACCGCTTCGGCAGCATCACCGAAAGTGGCTACGAGCCGGGTTTCGGACGCGCGCCCTGGGAAGCCCTGCTCGGCTATCTGATCTCGCCCAGTCGCAGCCTGTTCTTGTTCAATCCGATCCTGCTGTTGGCGATTCCGGGCGCATGGCTGCTGCTTCGGCGACTCCCGCGCGAAACACTGATGTTGATCGCGCTGGCGGTCGCGCCGATCCCCATTTACGCGGCGTGGTGGGCCTGGGATGGCGGCGGATCGCTCGGCCCGCGCTTTTTGCTGCCTGCGCTGCCACTCCTGATCTTGCTGATTATTCCGCTCTTCCAAAATCCGCGTTGGCGCGTCCCGCTGATCGCTTTTGGCGTGGCCGGATTCGCGCTCCAGGTGCTCTCAAATCTTCCGCTGACGGGCGATTTTTATCTGGATATGTTCGGCGCGCGCGGACTGACCGCACCACAGGTCAATTGGATTTTCAGCGATTCGATCATCGCCAACTTGTGGCTGACCTACGCCCACCATCATATCGACTCGTTTGTGCTGGGGCTGCTTCCGATCGAAAGCCCGATCATGGTGGCGCTTATTTTCGGCGCGGCAGCGGTACTGCTGGTGGCGATCATGCTCACGTCGGCGCTGCGCCTACCCGGTGATTTGGAGGCTTCGCCCGAAAAGACGGAAAATCACACCGGGTCTGCCCCAACTGCACGCGGTCTTGGGTAGGGACGAACCCGGCGTAGTCGCCCGTCTTTCCAATTATCGTGTGCCGTCTGTCGTCACCGCAGCGGCGGCAAATTCGGCATTGCGCCCGTATCCTTCAAATCCTTGAACTCGAAGCTCCACGGTTTGACGGGTTGATCGGACAGCCGATCGAGCAATTTTGTCCACACGCCGTTGATCGATCCGCCGCGCTTGCGCCGCAGGTTGATCTTGTAGTGGACATTGGGCGCTTCGCCGAGCGCGATCAGCCAGCCATTTTTGCTGAGTTCAGCCAGCGCGTCGGGCAGATCGGGCGGGCTGTCGAGTCGGCTGGTCAGGGTTTCGATGGTCATGCCATCGAGCGCGCCGCGTTGATCGCGCAGCAATAAAAACATGATACGCTGCTGCAGACGGGGCAGATCGCTAATATCGAGCGGGCTGATCCCCTCACTTTTGGTGCCGACTTCCAGACGTTCATTGAGTCGATTGAATAAATCCACGATGGCCGCCACCCTTCCCCCCAAAAAAACGCAGTCGATAGATTCCACTACCCATCAATACATTTCTGGCATTTCGATCGGTTCGGGCTGCGGACGGCAAATACCGCACCAGATCGCATCGGCGACCACGATCGCCTTCGGAATCTGTTTGGCACCCACATAGACAGCCAGAAAAGTTGGCATTTTGGAGGCATGTTCTTTGCACACAAAGCGCCCGCAAAATCGGCAAGAAGCCTGACAATCAGCGTTGCACACCCAACATACAGCGGCCATAATCGGACCCTTCGTCATGATGGCGATCGCGGGCGACCGCGACGGCTTGTGAAAAGCGTAAAGGTGTCTCTAGTGTGGTGCGGATTCGATTTTTCGTCAAGTGCAAAACCCAGACGGGTGCATTCAGAATTAGGGGCGACGGATGCGCTGTGGCTGAAGGCCATCGCCTAGCGGACGAGGCAGGCCTCGTCCATACCCCATCCGCCGTTCCTGTTGGGACGTGGCCTGCCTCGTCCGTCTCGAAAGGGCATCGCCAGGGGCAAGCCGTTCGGAACGACTCGCCCCCAGCCCTGAATGCACCCGCGCTCGCGTTCGCGTTGCGGCAACAACTGAAAGTGGCTACAATCTCTGGTATGGGTTTTTGATGGTTTTGATGCGTATTGATCAACCGTCAAA
>JBBRMW010000094.1:0-19185 GCA_038230635.1 Aggregatilineales bacterium
ATCGGAGGGAGGCAGCCGATCGAGTTCCTCGCGCATCACGCTCAGATGATCCGCGACCACCTTATAAACGTCCGAAACTTGGGACAGGCGCGGCGTGGTGGGCAGTGAATCGCGGAGCAGAGACCACGCCGCGCGCAGAGGAGTCGGTGCGTTCTCGGCCACAAAGAGCGCAGGGACTTGATCGAGATGCGTGAGCCAGGGTAGCAAAATATCAATATCGCGTTTGATGCTTTGCAACTGATACTGCACCCGCGTCGAATAGATGCGGATCGTATTCAAGTCGCTCACATCAAATGCGGAAGCGGCCATGCCAATGAACGTGCTGAGCGCTTCGGTAAAAGTGCGCCAACCATGTTCGGTCAGATCGGTCAGGAGGGCCGGCCACTGTTCCTTTTCATTTTCGGTGGCACGAATCTGGTGTTGAATCACGCGCAAACGCTCACGCAGGGCGATTGCTTCTTTGCGTACTTCGGCCTGTTTGGGATGCGCCAAGAGTTCGTGAAACACGGCCAGCGTATCGAGTACGCCTTCCCAACGCTGCCAGCGCAGAATCGGAGAGTCGCGGAGTCCGAGCAGCCCTTGCTTGAATGCCACCAATGAGCCAGCCAAGTTACCGCTGTCCACGGTCGAGACGTAGGGCGTGCCGAGTGGTCGCAGACTTTGGGTATCGTACCAGTTGAGAAAATGCCCCCGATAGCGTTCCAGGCGCTCCAGCGTATCGAACGTCGAGCGGATGCGCAGTTCCAGATCGAGCAACCCGGTAAAACCTAGATCGTAAGCCGCCAGAGTCGAGAGCAGCAACAAGCCGATGTTCGTGGGTGACGTTTGGTGCGCCACGATCCCGCGCGGCGTGGCCTGAAAGTGATCAGGTGGCAGCCAGTGATCGGCGGGACCGACAAAATCCTCGAAAAATGCCCAGGTGCGGCGTGCCAGGACACGCAGCGTTTGCATTTGGGCGTCGGTCAGCCGGGTTATAGTTGGTTTGAGCGGTCGGCTGATCCAATCAGCAACCAGCGGCGCCGCCAACCATCCGATCGAAACGAGCACGGCGACGGGCAGGCTGCTCGGCTTCGCAATGGCAACCAGGACGCCCAGGCCGATCGTCAGCAGCAGCGCGCCCAGCATATCGCCACGCACGATTTGGAGGATACCTGTACCACGCATCTGACGAGCGGTCTTTGCCGCCGTCACCCACTGTAAAAGCCGTCGCCGCGACCGCAGACGATTCAACGTCATGGCGATCGCGTTCACATTGAGCAGCGCCTCGAATGGCAAAAAGACGACAGTCAGCAGCCATCGCAGCGACTCGGCAGCGATCTGCTGACGTGCGACCGCCCACCGTGTGCCCTGTGCCGCCCGCAGCAGATGAGTGAGGCCGACGCTGAGCAGTGGTACGGCAAAAGCGGACAATGCGACGAATGTCCACCACCAAGCCGATCCACTAAGGACAAGCCAGCCCGCCACGATCAGCAAAAGGCTGCTTGGGGCAACCAAGCTGCGCCGCAGATTATCGAAAACCTTCCAGGTATCGAGTACCGATAAGCGATTGGCGACGAGGGTGCCTTCGGCACTGGGCACGCGCGGCAGCAGCCAGGGCAAAAGCTGCCAATCGCCGCGTATCCAGCGACGCAGGCGGCCCGTATGCGCTAGGTAATGCGATGGGTAGTCTTCATACAACACAATGTCCGTAACGAGCGCCGCCCGACCATGCAGCCCCTCGAATAAATCGTGGCTCAGCAGCCTGTTTTCGGGGATCAGCTCGGCCAAACTCCGCTCGAAAGCGGCGACATCATAGATCCCTTTGCCGACGTAAGCACCTTCGCCGAACAAGTCCTGATACACATCGGAGACGGCCAACGTATACAAATCGAGCGCTGTGTCCCCGGCAAATAGCCGTGCGAAGCGGCTGCGTGTGACAGCGGTGGGTAGTGCTGCCACGCGCGGCTGCAATATCGTGTAACCAGCGGCCACCGATTGACTACCTTCGCTAAACTCGGCGCGGTTGAGCGGATGCGCCAGCGTCGCCACCAAGCGCCAGGCGCTGTCACGGGGCAGCACGGTATCGGCGTCGAGCGTGATCACATAGCGGATTCCACGCATCAGAGCAAGATCGCCGATCGGTGTGAAATAAGATGTCGCCGCGTCGGGATCGAGCAGCCAACGGTTGAACTCCGCCAGCTTGCCGCGCTTGCGCTCCCAGCCCATCCAAACGCCTTCGGAGGCATTCCACCGGCGCGCCCGCAAGAACAAATAGAACGGGCGGCCATTAGCCTGCGCATAGCGCTCGTTCAATGCCTCGATCCGCTTTTCCGTGTAGGTACGCAGCGTCGCATCGTCTGGCATTTCGGCCTGCGGCGCATCCGCGAAATCCATCAGCAGCGCAAAACGGAGCATCGTGTCGCAGTTGCGCAAAAAGTGTAATTCCAACTGCTGCACTAACGAGTCGATTTCAGCGCGATCGGTCAACAGGGCCGGAATGACCACGACAGTGAGACAATCAGCGGGCAGACCTTCGCTGAAGTCCAATTTGGGCAGCGTATGGGGCGTCAGTATCAGGGTGGCTGCCCAATTGATGAGCGCGACGGCGACGGAACTGGCGGGAATCGCGGCCAGCACCCCACCCAAAACCGCCAGCCCCATGGAGCCATCATGCGTCACGGCGTAGCTAATCGCTAAGCCCGTCAAGAGCGCAGTCAGGGCGAGGATGCTTCCGAGATAAACGGGCGTGGAATGACGCACGAATAGCCAGCGGCGCAATCTGACGAGCGGCGACACCCGATGACCAAGCTGCTGCTCAAAAGCTGGGCGTCCTTTATCGATCAAATAATAGCCGATATGGGCGCGTCGATTGGCTGCATCACTCGCATACACAGCGTTGGCGAGCACGACGACCGCTTCGGCGGCAGCAGCTTCAGCCTCGCCACTGGGCGCAGCCAATTTCTCGATGATGGTGCGATAGCGATTGCGTGTTTCAAAATCCATTTGCGGATACGCGCCAGACGGATCACGTCGTAAAATGGCCTCGACAAGGCTGACGGATTCAAAGTAGCGCCGCCAGTCCTGGGTAGCCAGCATTCGCAAGCTGATGATGCAGTTCGCGGCGAGCGTATCCAGCGCTTTGACGAACTCATCCGGGGGCAGCCCGATCGGGAAGTAGCCGGGCGCGGGCGCAAGTTTGGCGATATGCGCGACGGTTTGGAGGAGTGCTTCGAGGAGCGCAATATTGAGCATCGTAGGCAACGCCCACAACTCTCCCATCGTCAGGGGACTGCTCTCTTGATAGTACTGGACGAACGTTTTGATCGCGTCGAATTCCAGGTGATAACTAGCGTGTTCCGTGAGCGCGTGGGCGATAGCGTAAATGCGCGGATAACCGATCAGGACAGGCGAGCCGCTCGGCAGCGCCGCCAGTTTTGGCAGGTCACGGTAGTAGCGCCGGGGCATATTCTCTTGAATCTGTTGAAGGGCTTGCTGCACGATATAATAGTTGTCGAGCAGCCATTCCCCGGCATGACTGACGCTCAGGGTTTGCTCCGATTGCTGCGCGAAATATTGATAGGCTGCGCGCAGCAACTGATCGGCCTGTTTTGGCTGTTCCAAGATGGGCAAGGCGTGCCCCGCGACCACTTGAATTTGTCCGTGTGCGGCAGCCAGTTCCCCAATGAACGGATCGCGGAGGGGCGGTTCGGGCACCGCGATCGGGTCAGTCACGACCGCCATCGGAAGCGGCGGTTGAGTGATTATCTACCAATTTTGGCGTCTTTGGCCCACTGGAACCATTTCAAGCGAGGCATCTGGCATCTCGACGGGCAAATCTTGCACCAGCAGAATCGGTTTGGTGCCATAGGCAATCAGATGATTGGCGACCGCGCCATACGGCCACTGGGGATTGCCGGAATGCCCATGCGCGCTCAGCACGATCAAATCGACGGCTTCTTGATCAGCCACGCTGTGCAGCGTTCCCGCCACATCGCCGCTGATCAATAGGTGCGTTTCGGTCGGAACGTTCAACCGTGTCGTCAATTCTTGCAGATACACCTCGGCAACCCCGCGATTGTGCTCGATCAGACGCTCGGCCAACTCGATCTCGCCTGAATCGGAAGGCGCGTGGCGTGGTATATCTGGCCTGTGTACGACATGGGTCAGCAAAAGCTGGGCGTTCGATGCGTGCGCAAATGTCATCGCCAGTGGTAGTACGACCTCCGCCCGTTGAGAAATGTCGAGCGGAAGCAGCAGTTTCCGAAAGGTAGGCGGCGCTTGGCTGGGCGTTATTTCATGTGGCGTATCGCTGACCCTCATAATGAACAGCGGAGTGGCGCTGTGCATCATGATCTGATGTGTCGCGTCGCTGATCGCCCTTCCAAGATTCGGGATAGCGATCAATGTAACGCCTTTTTCTTGTGCATAGCGGATTAGGGCGAAGCCATCGGTGGACTCTGAGGCCTGCTTCTGAACCTGAATGCCCCAATCTTGAAAACGCCCCACCACAGCATCTAATGCCGTGTCAACTTGCGCTTCTTGCAGATGCCAGGATAGCGGATCGGTGAAATGTCCGGGCGTCCTCGTATCGCTCGATTCCTTCGTGGCGGAACGAAGTATTGTGACTTGGGCATTGAGGGAGCGCGCCAGCCCTGCGACAAAGGGCACTAACTGCTCCGTCGAGGCAGAATGATCCCAGGCCATTAGTATATGATTCGACATGCGAAGTTGCTCCAGACTCAATTACCGTTATCACGTGAAATCTGCGCCGAGCTATCCATGCCCAATAGGCAAAATTCGTTCATAATGGCAATCTAGCAGTTAGTTTTGCATTCTGTAGGACAGGGCATGGTAGAGAAAACGTGGCTCAAACGATGTTCACCCTGAATAATATCCAGGATAGCATAATGAGCCTAAAAAAAGACTAAAAGCCCAAAATGGTTGAAGAGGCGGGTTTGGGTAATAATTCGGTCTGGACAGATTCGTTGGAAACCAGTAGGTTTTTCGCGGTTGAGGTCATTGTAACCGACGAAAAAAAATGACGAGTCGCATGGTTACATGCGACTTGCATCACGCCGTAAGTAGGCTAAAGGCGTTCGAGCAGTGCTGCCAGCGGAATCTCCGCCAGCGCGATCGTCTCGTCGGATGCGCCATAGTAAATTCGCAAATGATCGCCGACCACCAGCGCGCCGCAGCTGAACACCACATTCGGGAAAAAGCCCTGCGTCTCGTATGCTGCCTCGGGCACGAGAATTGGCTCGTGGCTTCGCGCGATCACGCGGCCCGGTTCGTCTAACGGTGTCAAGAATGCGCCGAGGCAGTAACGATCGCGCCGGTCGGCGGCATGATAGATGGAGAGCCAGCCTTTTTCCGTACACAGCGGCGGCGCGCCACCGCCGACTCGACCCGATTCCCAGCCATCGCTTTGGCCTTCTAGGATATGTTGATGACCACCCCAGTGCTGCAAATCGGGAGAGCGTGCCATCCACATATTCAAGCCGCCCACAATACTGGGCATCGGGCGGTGATAACACACGTAACGGCCATCGATCCGCTCTGGGAACAGCACAACATCACGGTTGGCAGGCGGCAGCATGAGTCCATGTCGCTCGACCTGAACAAAATCGCGCGTACTGACCAGCGCCGTCGCAATCCCGTAGCGGCTGACCGCGCTGTAATTGACATAGTAGATGCCGTCGATGACCGTGATCCGTGCGTCTTCAATCCCAAAGTTTTCGTAGGGAGGTTCTGCTCGCAGCCAGGGTTGATCCGCGACTGTGAAGTGAATGCCGTCGGTACTGCGTGCGAGCCGCAAGTGGCTGAGGCTGCTCAAGATGGTTTCACCCGTGCGACGATCCTGAATCAGCCGGGGGTCGGTCGTGCCAAAGCGCGGGTCGTCCGCCGCGAAGCTGTTGACACCGATCTGCCCGTCATTGGTCATAAGCGGATAAAAGATGCGCCCGGCTTCGTGCTGCCGAGGACGTTCCGCGACACGAACCAGTAGTAGGGTCTCCGCGCCAAGCTGCGTGACACCCGCATTGAATGTCCCGATCACCTCAAAATCGGGGTGCGAGGGTCGCACGTCAGCGGGACGAATCAGCGGATTGTGAGGATTACGAGTGAGCATCGGGCATTTACGCTTTCTGAATCGGTTTTGTACTCGGTCGATCCTAGCGCATGATCGTTCATTTCACAGTTCACTTGGCGCTCTTGACAAGCGACAGAGACTATTGTATCTTTAACGCAAGCGTTTACGAAAAACTTACGTAAAATGTCAGTTTTAATCAAAACGATTGCGCGAGAATTGAACGTTTCAACGGCTTCCGTTTCGCGCGCCTTGAACGATCAACCGGGCGTGAGCGAAGCATTACGTGCTCGAATCCTCGAAAAAGCGGGCGAACTCAATTACACACCGCACGCCGCCGCGCGGGGTTTGGCGACTTCCCAATCGTTTGCCATCGGATTCTTTGTGCGACAAAAGCCCGACCTGTCGGCGCACAACGATCCGTTTTATAGCGAGATCATGCACGGAGTCGAACAAGCACTCGCGCAATCGGATTATCACTTGACGGTGGGCAACCTGACCGACGACATTGTGGGCAGCCCCGCCGATTTTCGATTTATCCGCGAGCGGCGCATCGATGCCATGATCCTCGCCGGCCCCGATATTCCATCCGATTTCATTTTAGCGATGCTCGGATCGGGGCGACCGATCGTGCTGGTCGATAATGCGCTGGCTTTTTCGCCCATCCACGCCGTCAACTGCGATGATGAGGGTGGGGCGTATCTGGCGGCACAACACTTTTTGGCGCTCGGTCATACGCGTATCGGTGTCATTGCGGGACCCGAAGGCTGGGCGAGTAACCGTCGCCGCATTCAGGGCTATCAGCGTGCACTCGACGAGGCGGGCCTGCCGCTGGCGGTCACTCACAGTGATCGCACCACCATCGAATCCGGCCAGAGCGCATACATGCAGTTGATGACACAAACGCCGGATTTGACAGCCATCGGCGCGGTGAACGACTCGATGGCGCTCGGTGCGATGCGTGCGGCACAGTCTGCGGGGCGGCGCGTCCCAGCCGATCTGTCGGTAGTGGGCTTCGACAATATCGCGTGGGCACCGCTCAATGATCCGCCTTTGACGACGCTGGACGTACCTAAGCGTCAGATGGGTACGGAGGCTGCACATCGCCTGCTAGGATTGCTGAACAATGCGGCGAATGGCGTGCTGCCCACCAATCTCACCGTAGCGGTCAGCCTGATCGAGCGTGGTTCCACCGCGCGGGTTGAAAGGGGGTGATGCACAGTCGTAGCGCCTCACTGCGCATGTCTCGCATGGCTTCGTTTTCGTAAAAAGAAAGCATTTGGGAGGGTCTAAAACCATGAAACTCCGCTCATTAATCATATTGGTCGTCGCGGTCGTCATGTGCGCCAGCGAACTGGCACCAGCACACGCCGCCGATAAAGTCACGATCACCATTTCGACTTGGACGGGCGTCGACGAAGCCGCCCAACTTCAAAAAATCATCGATAAAATCAACGCCGCAAATACTGATTACCAGATCGTCCATCAGCCGATCCCCAACGACTATACGACACAGGTCAAAACTCAGCTGGCGGGCGGTACCGCCGCCGACCTGTATTGGCTTGGCAACGAGGATATGGCGCTCGACTCACAAGGCATTTTCGCGCCGCTCACCGACTGTCTGAAGACTGCGCCGGCGAAATCGGCTGGTGACGTAAGCGACTACTTCCCAGGGATTATCAAGATTGCCGAACAAGACGGCGTTGTCTATGGTCTACCCTGGATCGCGCAGCCTGTGGTCGTCTTTTACAACAGGGCGCTGTTCAAGGCCGCAAATTTGGCTGAGCCGACCGCCGACTGGACATGGGACGACTTCGTAAAAGATGCGAAGGCCCTGACTGTTAAAGACAGTGGTGGCAAAGTCAGCCAGTGGGGATTCAGCGCCAATGGCTGGCCGCCGCCGCAGATGTTCGTCTGGCAAGCTGGTGGTGAAGTAATCAGCAACGATTACAAAACCTCACCGATCGACAGCCCGGAAGCGATCTCCGCGTTCAAGTTCTACCTGAGCATCGCCTATAACCCCGCCCTGGCACCGAGTGCCGATACCATCAAGGAACAGGGTTTCGCTGAAATGTTCGACGCGGGCAAAGTCGCCATGTTTATGGGCGGTGCCGCCGATGGTCACGACTTGCAGCCGAAGCTCGATGTCGGTGTTGTGAGTGTTCCGCGCAACCCGAAAACCAAAGACAACGCGACCTTCGCGTGGGTCGGTGGCACATTCATGGCCGCCAGCACCCCCCACCCCGATCTGACCTGCAAGGCACTGCTTGCGCTGACCGAAGGCATCCAAAACTGGAAAATTCTGTCGCCGCGTATCTCGCAAAATACGCCGGATCATCTCATCGCCTCCGTACCGGGCAAGAAGGCGAATGCCGCCGCATACATCGCCGCCGCCCAGAACATGCGCGCGTTCCACATCGTCCCGCAAATGTCGCAGTGGAATGACGTTTTCTGGAACAAGTTCATGGGGCCGCTGCTGAACAAGGAAACTCAGGAGTCGGTCGATCAACTGGCGAAGGAAATTCGCCCGCAGCTTGAGGCCGTCCTGCCGGGATCTGCACCGAGTGGCGCGGCAACAATGGCCGCGACACCCAAATAGCTGACAAAACGGACAAGGCAGGCCTTGTCCCTACCCTCATACGACACGTTCATGTAGGGACGAGGCCTGCCTCGTCCACTAACCCGCAAAAACCGCGATGGGATGAGCACTTGAAGGTGATCCATGGATCCTGGTCCGCTGAACACTTACGGTCCGACGTTTATCCGCTATATCCTGGTCGCAATCGGCATCGTTATTTTTATTTGGATCGTGTATCGCGTGCAGATCGCGCTAGGGGTCAAGCGTGAAGCGGCCACTGGGCGCGCGCTGGTTTCGCCCTGGGTGTTGTTTTTTGTGGTCTTCGAAGTGTTTCCGATCGGCACGTCGCTCTACCTGAGTTTTACGCAATACAATTTGTTCAAAGCACCCGAATGGATCGGCCTCGAAAACTACAAACAGTTGTTTGCCTTACAAATTGTCTCGCTGCCGCCACCCGATCAGCGTGACAAGAGTCCGTTACCGCCCGGCTACGAGGAGGTTCAACGGGTCACGTTCGGCGATGGCGGAATCGTGATTGGTGCAAAGCAGGCTCCGTTCTGGCGCTCGATGCGGCTCACGATTTTGTATGCCTTTCTCAGCGTCCCCATCGGATTAATCGGTGCGCTGGGGGTGGCGCTGCTGCTCAACCAGAATGTGCGCGGTCTGGGATTCTGGCGTGTTTTGTATTACATGCCAGCGATCCTGCCTGCGGTCGCCACGGCGCTGCTCTGGCGCTGGATCTTCTCGCCGTCGGGTCTGCTCAATAACGTCATGGCACCCGTCTACAACTTGGTGAGTCTGAGTCCACCGCGCTGGTTCAGCGATCCGAACCTGGCGCTCCCGGCGTTTTTGATCGTCAGTTTGTGGGGCGTATTCGGCGCTAACTCGGTCATTTTGTTGGCCGGATTGAAAGGCATCCCGCATGAACTCTACGAGGTGGCGGAAATCGATGGCGCGGGCGCTTGGGCGAAGTTCCGCTTCGTGACGATCCCGATGCTCAGCCCGTCGTTGTTCTACAACCTTGTGACCTCGACGATCGCCGCCGTGCAAGTGTTCGAGGTAGCAGCGTTTATTCCACTACCCGCCAGCACGGGAACATTCCTGAATTGGTTGATCTATCAGGAGGCCTTCAACTATCAGGCGATGGGGCTGGCTTCGGCGATGGGCTGGATCATGCTGCTGCTGATTTTGGCGATGACGTTGTTGATCTTCCGCTCATCCAGTGCATGGGTGTTTTATCAGGGCGCGCGTGAGGGAGCGACATAAATCATGGAAACTGCAAGTTCGACTTTACCGCAGAGCAGTCTGCTCGCCGATCCGAACAACAAGCGACAGCGTGCCTATCTGATTCGGCAGATCATCATCTATGGCTTGCTGCTGATGGGCGCGGCCCTTGTGCTCATTCCCTTTGTCTGGATGATCGCCACATCGCTCAAGACGCCTGAACAATTGTTTGCCTCGAAGTTCAGCTTCGTCCCCGATCCCGCCGTGCCGCAAAATTACATTGATGTGTGGGGCAAGATGGCGTCGATCGCGCCGGGCATGACGTTCCTGCGAATCCTGGGAAACACCCTGTTCATCACAATTTTGGCGATGGTCGGCGAGATCTTCAGTGCGTCGGTGGTGGCCTATGGCTTCTCGCGTTTCCAGTGGCGCGGACGCAACGTGGTCTTCGCCATCATGCTCTCGACGGTCATGATCCCCGGCGTGGTGACACGCATCCCGGCCTTTTTGTTGTGGAAGCAGATTGGTCTGCTCAACACTTACGATCCCTTGACGTGGCCGTCGCTGTTCGCATGGGGGCCGGTGTTCGTCTTTTTGATGCGCCAGTTTTTCTTGTCCATCCCGCGTGAAATCGAAGAAGCCGCGATCCTGGATGGGGCGAACGTCGCGCAAATATACTTTTACATCATGCTGCCGCTGATCCGCCCGATCTTGCTGGCGATCGCGGTGCTCTCGTTCCAGGGCAACTGGAATAACTTCCAGGGGCCGCTGATCTATCTGCGCACAACCCAAATGGATCCGTTGGCATTGGCAATGCAGTTTTTCAACCAATCGCTCTCCCAAACGGCTCCGGCCTGGCAATACATGATGGCACTCACCACGATGATGTCGATTCCGGTGTTGATTATCTATTTCCTCGCGCAAAAGCAGTTCATCGAAGGCATCAACTTTGGGGCGGTCATAGGCTAAACCTCACCCCCCTACCCCCTAGGGGGAAAATCAGCCGTTTGAAGTCCCTCGCCATCTTATGGAGAGGGATTTAAGGTGAGGTTCTAAGCGGAAGGAATTTCGATGTGGCGTAAATTCACGATTTTGCTGGTGGTTCTGATCATGCTGCCCTTGATCCCAAAGTCTTCAATTCCTACTCGCGCCGCCGATCTGGTCAATTTCGATCATCTACGCTTTCTGACGCAACCCGTCACGATCGATGGGCGCGATATGGCGATCGTTCACATCTACTCGGAATATCCCAAATATCAATGGGTGGATGCGGCCGGCGAAGGCATCAGCGCGGTCGATGATGTGGCGCGCGCAGCCATCGCTTATATGTGGCAGTATGAGCGCACAAAAGACGCGCCCTCGCTCGACTCCGCGCGGCGCTGCCTGGAATTCGTGCGCTATATGCAAGCACCTGACGGCGAATTCTACAACTTCGTGAAGGATACGGCGGGCACGATCAACCGGACGGGCAGTACCAGCTACAAGAGCCTGACCTGGTGGGCGATGCGCGGTTTCTGGGCACTCGGCGAAGGGGTGCGCGTCTTTGCGCATGTCGATCCCGCCTATGCCGATCAACTGGCGGCCTCCTACCAATTGACCGAGGCTGCCATCGCCAAGACGTTCGGCAACTATGGTCGCATGAACACCCTGCACGGCTTCCAGATTCCGGCGTGGCTGCCGAACGGCGCGGCGGACTCGTCCGCGATCGGGCTGCTCGGCATGGCGGCGTATTATCAAGCGCGCCCGAATCCGCAAACCGCCGATGTTTTGACCAAGCTCGCGGAGGGCATCGCCGCTTATCGACTCGGCGACGATACGACGTATCCGTTCGGGATGCACCCGGAGTCGGATCGCGCGCCGGGTGATTGGCACGATTGGGGCGCGCACATGGTCGATGCGCTGGCCGTCGCGGGCCTGACGCTGCACAAACAAGCGTGGATCGATTCGGCGGCAGCCGACGCGGATTCGTTCTTGCTGCGCCAACTGGCTTTCGAGCGCTTCCGCAACATGAGCGTCGTACCCGATCGATTTGGACAGATCGCCTATGGCACGGATATGATCGTAGGGGCGTATATGGCGCTGTACCGTGCCACCGGACGCGATCGGTATGCGCGCTATGCGGGGCTGGCGGCAAGTTGGCTGTTCGGCAACAACATGGCGGGCGTGCCCATGTACGATCCGGCGACGGGGCGCGTAGCCGACGGCATCAATGGCTCGGTAAGCTGGACGGTCAACCGGAACGCGGGCGCGGAGTCAACGATCGAGGGGCTGATGGCGTTGATGGCCGTCGCCGATGTGCCGCTGGCCGCACAATATCTGTATGTGAAGCCGACCGACTCGGCGCGCTGGCATATTTACGAAGCCGAAGATGGGGGGCGGATCAGCGGCCAGCCGATCTATTATCATGTCGCCACGACGGGTGAAGCGAGCGTCAGCGGCGGGCGCTATGTCGGACTGGGGCGCGGCAACACGATGGCGATTACGCTCACCGCACCGACCGAAGACGATTATTTGTTGTATGTGGCGCATGTCCGGCAAGTCCACCAGCAACCCAGCAATGCCGCGCGCGCCGTCCATATCGACCAGCCGCCCACCATTGACGGCGACCTGAGCGAATGGAGCGCGATTCCGGCGGTGGCCGCCAACAGCCGCGAGCAGTTTTTGCGCGGATCGGGCTTGTGGCAAGGGCCGAGCGTCGATAGCCATGCCGTCCAGTTCGCGTGGGATGCGACCAACCTATACATGGGCGTGACCGTGCGCGCGCCGCAATATGTGCAGCGTTATACACTGAGCGAGGTTTGGCACGATGACGCGCTGTGGCTGTACGCGATCAACTCGCCCAAAGCTGATCGCTTGTCGGCCAAGTTCACCTTCGCGCAGACGCCCAAAGGCCCGCAAATCTGGGATTGGGAAAACAGTCGCTTTTTAATGGGCGCGGTGCTGGCTTGGAAAAAGACCGATTCGGGGTATGTTTACGAAGCGTCGATTCCCTGGGCGTCGATCGGCGTCACGAAGCCGCAAACCGGGGCGTCAATCGGCATCGAGGCGGGTCGCAGCATCGGCGGCAACTCATTTATGGATTTGACCGGGCGCGATCCGGATATTGCGCAAAACCTGCTGCCCGTGACACTCACCGACACAAATACCAATGCACAAGCCGCTGCCGCGCCACAGCCCATCTTTTTGCAGGTCGGGATCGATGATGAGAAGCCGATTCTGATCCCGGAAAGCACCGCGCCCGACTACGATTTTCTATGGCTCGATCTGGTGCGGCGACAACCTTTCCACCTGATGGCGGGCACGCATACGCTGCATTATGCGTATGCCGGCGCTTCCGATGACGGGCTGAGCAAAGTCGATGCGTTCCTGCTGCAAGCGGTCGTTGGGCAGCGCACGTTTCGGCAACCGAACGGGACATTGATTACCCTGACGTATAACACCTTGACTGGCGAAGCTACCTGGTCCGAAACATTTTGAAAGGTTTACGACATACCATGACTCAACTCGTTCGCCATCCGCAAAGCCCCTTCATGTATCCGAATCCGCTCCACGAGTGGGAATCGCGCAATGTTTTCAACCCGGCGGTGATCCAGCATAACGGCTTGTTCCACATGCTGTATCGTGCACAAGGCAACGATTATGTCTCGCGCATGGGCTATGCCGTCAGCGCCAACGGCCTGAGTTGGAATCGGCTCGAAAATCCGGTGTTCGCTCCACACGATGGACGCAACGATTACCGGGGTGTCGAAGACCCGCGCATCACGCCGATCGATGGCGTGTTTTATCTGACCTACACAGCCTATGGCACGAACAGCTATTACCCGATGATCGCGCGCTCCGAAAATCTGATTACGTGGGAAGATGTGGCGCCGCTCGAACGCGCCGAGAACAAAGATCACATCTTGTTCCCCGAAAAAGTCGATGGGCGTTACGCGATTTTGCACCGTCGCTCCAAGCATATCTGGATCGGTTTCAGCGCGGATTTGATCCATTGGACGGATCACCAAATCCTGATGGCACCGCGCCCCGAAAACGGGTGGGATAGCGTCAGCATCGGCAGCAACGGCGTACCCATCAAAACGCCCGATGGCTGGCTGTTGTTCTATCACGGCTACGGCAGCCCAATTATCTACCGTCATTCGATCGCGCTGCTGGATTTGCACGATCCAACGAAAGTGCTCCATCGGCCAGAGAGTTTCGTCATGGAACCCACCGAAACGTGGGAGATCAAAGGCGATGTTCCATACGCGCTGTTTAGCTGCGCGAATATCGTCGTCGGCGATCAGGTGTACTGCTACTATGCAGGAGCCGATCGATTAGTCGGGCTGGCGACGATTTCGTTGGCGGATGCGATCGCGTATGCGCGCAATGGCTGAGTTACCGCCACCGTTGGGGATTGGTCTGGTCGGCGCAGGCGCATTCGGTGAGTTTTGTCTGGGTGCTTTTGCCCAGATGCCTGAAGTGAAAATCGCCGCAGTAGCCGATCTCGATTTTGGGCGCGCCCAGATGTTGGCCGAGCGCCATCACGCCACCGCGTACCCCGATCTTGAGGCGCTATTGGCCGATCCAGCCGTACAGATCGTCGCTTTGAATACCCCACCTTATCTACATGGCGCACAGGGATTGGCTGCGCTGCGAGCGAATAAACACCTGTTTTGCGAAAAGCCGCTCGCGCTAACCGCCGCCGATGGCGAGCAGATGATCGCGGAGGCGCGGGCACGGGGCTTGCAACTGACGATCGATTATGTGATGCGGCAAAACCCGTACTGGGCGGCAGCGGCAGCACTGGCGCGATCGGGCGTGTTAGGCAAACTGAGACACATGGACTTGGCGAATCACGCCAACGGGTTGGCGCTCTCATCCAGCCACTGGTTCTGGGATGAGCGCAAAAGTGGCGGCATCTGGATCGAACACGGAGTTCATTTTTTTGATGCGTTCAGTTGGGTATCCGGTCAGGTGGGCGAGCTGCTTGGCTCTGCCTCTTATCGGCGACATGATGGCGTTATCGATCGCGTCGAAGCAATGCTGCGTTATGGTGATGTGGCCGCGCATTGCTACCATGCTTTCGACCAGAGCAGTACAACCGAACAAACGACCGTTCGGCTCAGCTTCGAGCGTGGCTATGTCACACTTCACGAGTGGGTACCAACCGATCTGGAACTCCAAACGACCGTATCTCGCTCCGAATGGGAAAGTTATCTCCCTGGGCCACATACCGTCACAAAATCGACCAATGACCATGTCATGGCGAGGTCCTATGCACCTGAGGGGAAATCGGCGTTATATCGGGCCAGTATTCAAGCCGGGATGCGCCAACTGGCAGAATCGATCACAGCCCAAGCACCCCTCCGCGTCGTAGGCGAAAATGGTTTGAGCAGTTTGCAAACTGCGCTTGAGGCAACTCGGCAGGCGTCCGCATAACATTCTGCTTCCTCACATCGATACCCAGATAGCAAACCGTTGTGTATGGTATAGGCGTGGGGGCCGATTGGCTCATTTGATACCGTGTTTGTGGCTGAACGCATAGACATCGTGCTCACCCCACCCCGCACACCCCAGGCCAATGGTTTTGCAGAGCGTTGGGTGCGCACGGTACGAACCGAATGTCTTGACCAGTTGCTTATCCTCAGCAAAATAGCCCGTTCATCTGTCTTGTAAATGATGTTATTGGTTGAGTTCCAAGACAGCCTGACCGTGGTCGCTCGATCAAATTCCTAAATAGGCTTGCTTGACTCGTTTATTATTGAGTAGCGAGGCGGCGGCATCCTCAAGCGTGATATGGCCGGTTTCCAGTACATACCCGCGATGGGCGATTTCCAGCGCGACCTGCACATCTTGCTCCACGATGACGATGGTCGTGCCCGCCTGATTAACCTGCGCAATAATTTCGATCAATTGGGTCACGACCAGCGGCGACAGTCCAAGCGATAACTCGTCGATCAACAACAAACGTGGATGGGCAATCAAGGCGCGCCCAATGGCGACCATCTGCTGTTCACCGCCAGAGAGCTTCCCGGCCAGATGATTGAGGCGCTCTTTGAGGCGTGGAAACATCGTCAGAACCCGATCGACATCGGCGGCGCGCTCTGTTTTATCGTGGCGTCGATAAGCGCCCATGAGGAGGTTATCACGCACATTCATGGCGTTAAATAAGCGTCGCCCTTCGGGAACATGTGCGATGCCTAGATCGACAATGTGCTGGGTGGTCGCCCGCAGGAGCGACTGCCCCTCGAACATGATCTGCCCGGACAACGGGGTGATTAGCCCGCTGAGGGTCGAGAGCAAAGTCGTTTTGCCCGCACCATTCGCGCCGATCAGCGCCAGAATCTCGCCCATTTCGATGCGCAGGTCAACGTCCCACAAAACCTGCACGTCCCCGTATGCAATATTGATTTTTTCTACGGTCAGCAGCGTGGTCATGCTATACCCGCGCGTGGTTGGCGTTTGGTGCCGAGGTAAGCCGCGATCACATCGGGATCGCTGGTCACTTCGGCGGGCGTGCCCTCAGCGATTTTCTTGCCATAGTCGAGGACGATCACCCGCTGGCACACATTCAGAATCACCTTCATCACATGTTCGATTACCAAGATCGTAATGCCGAGTTGATTGATCGCGCGTATCAAGCCCATCGCCTCATCGATTTCGGCGGCGCGCAAGCCCGCCATCACTTCATCCAAGAGCAGCAACCGAGGCTCCAAGGCCAGCGCCCTGGCGAGTTCAAGCCGCTTGCGCCCAGCGATGGTCAAGCTATCGGCGGGATCGTGCTTACGATCAGCCAGTTTTACGAACTCAAGGACTTCTTCCGCCTTGCGAAAAGCCGCGACGGTGGTGCGCTGGCTGCCGCCTGCGCCAAACATGGCACCCACTGCAACGTTTTCGAGCACCGTCAAGCTGGGGAAAGGGCGCATTATCTGAAAAGTGCGTGCGATTCCTTTTTGACTGATAATATGCGGGCGGAGCTTATTGAGGGTGATACCCTCGAACTGAATGGTGCCGCGCGTGGGCACTGCCGTCCCGGTGATCAGGTTGATCAATGTCGTTTTGCCCGCGCCATTTGGTCCGATCAGGCCGACGATCTCGCCCGCGTAAATGTCGAAGCTGATATTTTGCACCGCCACGACTCCGGCGTACTGTTTCGTCGCATCGCGCACCTGCAAAAGCGGAGATTGTGTGGTGTTCATACGCGGTACGCCAACAAGTTTTTGAGCAGCGAGCGCCAAGTGAGCCGTTCGCGGTTACGGATGAACAACATCAAGCCGCGCGGCAAAAACAACACGACCAGAATAATCAAACTGGCGAACACCACTGACTGCCACTGTAAAAAACTCTCATCGCTCGATAACGTGCGCAACAACTCTTGAATCCCGAATAACACCACCGCGCCAATCCAGGGACCCCAAACGCTGCCCAGACCGCCAATCAAGCAAATGACGATCATTTGCAAGTTGTTCGCCGCGCTGAACAATGCCTCGGCTTCGGTCGTCATGTTGGTGAGTTTGTAACCCATCACCGCGCCACCGAGCGCACCCAGACCCGCGCTGAACATAAAACTGATGACTTTGGCGCGCGTGGTGTTGATACCCATCACTTCGGCGGCTTCCTCGTTCTCGCGGATGGCGATCAGGCTGTAGCCGAATTTGCTGCGGCTCATGGCGGCGGTCAGTCCCAATCCAATCAGTGCCGTCGCCAATCCCATGTAATAAAAGAGATGTTGGTCGGCAGCCAGAGTCACGCCGAATAACTTTACATCATGTATCAAGGGGAAATTGAGCGGAAGTCCACTGCCAAAAAAGTTGGGGACAACCCCCTGCGCGCCAAAAAACAAATCCCAATTGATGATCTGCGGCATGGCGATAAAAATACCGAGCGTCGCAATGGAAAAATATTGGCCGCGCAGCCGCAGCAAAATCAGACCGAGCAGCCCCGCCACCACTGCGACGATGATCACCGCCAACGGAATGCCCACGTACCACGCGGTATTGAGATGTCCCGGCTGCCGACTCATGAAGCCTGCCGCCACGAACGCGCCCAAACCCAAAAATGCCGCATTGCCGAATGAAGCATAACCCGTGTAGCCGCCAATGAAATTCCAGCCGTAGGCCACACACATCGCGGTCAGGGCATCGAACAAGATCGAGGTGGTATTGGTGATGAACGGCGCGCTGAGCAGCAGCAGGAGTTGGAACACCACCGCCCCGCGTTGCAAGCCTTTATTACTCTGAGGACGGGCGGCGACAATTGCCAAAAGAAAGCTGATCGTGAAAATGAGCAGGTTCATGCGCCACCGTAGCCTTTCCGACCCATTAGCCCCGTCGGTTTAAGGATCAACACGAGGATCAAAATAGCGAAGATGACCACATCGCGCTGTGAGAGCAGGTACGTTCCGCCAAACTCATAGACCAGTCCGAAAACGATGCCGCCGACCAGTACGCCGGGGATGCTGCCCAAACCGCCCAACACCACAATGCTAAACGCCAAAATGTTGTAGATGCTGAACTGGTTCGGCGAAAAGGCGTTCGTGGTCGAAAGCAACGCGCCATACGCCGCCGCCAATGCCGCGCCAATCCCGAAAGTGAGCGCATAAATATGTGCGATGTCAACGCCCATCAACCGTGCCGCCACCGGATCCATCGCCACCGCCCGGATCGCGCGCCCGGCTTGGGTATGATCCAGATACAGATACACGATCAACGTCAGCCCCAGCGTAATCACGACTCCGGCCAACTGTGTATAGGGAAGGTTAATTTCACCGATGACCAGCGATACATTCGCGTAGCTAGGCCGACTTTGGCGCGTGTCGGCGGTCCAGAAACGCAGCGCTAGGTTGACGAGCAGCGTCTCGATGCCGTAAGTGAGCAAAAAGGTCGTCAGCGGCGGTGCTTTCATGACGAGGTTGATCACATGCTTTTGGAGCAGATAGCCAAAACCAAACAGCACCGCCATCGTGAGCGGCATACTGACGAGTGGGTCAATCCCCAAACCGGACCACAAAAAATAGGTGAGAAAAGCTGCTAACATGATGGTTGCCGCGTGGCTCAGGTTGACAATGTGGAGGATGCCCCACACCAGCGAAAAACCTAACGCCATCAGCGCCAGCATTGTGCCTTGCAATAACCCGTTGACCAGATGTTGAAAGAATTCCATACAGCCTTCATCCTCTGTCCCCTTCCCCTGGCGTGCTGGGGAGCGGACATGTTTAGAAAAGGGGATTGGCAAAAAGGTGTTCATCGTTCAAACTGAGAGTGACAAGTCAACCAGAGGGAACGATGAACAACGAGATATTGTACCAGTGGGAGCAAGAAATCGGGATGCACCTGCC
>JBBRMW010000095.1:0-18925 GCA_038230635.1 Aggregatilineales bacterium
CACGATTCGGGTATACCTTGACAATGCCGCGCGCCTCGATCACCGGGAGCGCTGACAAAATTGGCTGCGGATTATCCATCGGAGTTCCTGTCGCAATTGAATATTAAACGAGGCGCGCCAACTATAATGCGATAAACCGTCGGAGGCAATCCGCGAGGAGTCCGCCTATATTATATTAATATGAAGCGATCACGTTCTATTGCTTTCTCATTGCTTAGCAATGGCTGCTCTGTATCCTTTCGCAAAGCATCAGCCCGACAACCATCACGCGCTCACGTAAATTTGAAATCGCGCACCGCCTGTGATAAAATTCCTGACACAATGCGCATTTGCTACCCACATTGACGATCGCCGCGAGGCGATCTTTTGCTAGACCCAGTGGGCAGCACATTGCACGATGACCTGTTATGGATTGAGGATTGCTGAACGCTATGACGACCGCCGACGACTTGAAAGACCTGACGATGCTGGGCACGGGCAAAACCATCCCAGAGCGCAAACTCGAAACCTTCCCAAACCGCCACCAGAACCGCCACTACACCGTCAAGCTGAAGACGGACGAATTTACCGCTGTTTGCCCGCTCACCGGACAACCCGATTTCGCCACCCTCCACGTCGAATATATTCCGAATGAGCGCGTGGTCGAGAGCAAATCATTCAAGCTGTATATCTGGTCGTTTCGGAACGAAGGCATTTTCCACGAGCACGTCACCAACGTGATCCTCGATGACCTCGTGGCCGCGCTCGATCCGCACTACTGTCGCGTGATTGGTGAGTTCGCGGAACGCGGCGGGATCGGCATCACCGTCACTGCCGAACATCGCCGCGAGGAGGCTACGCCCGTCCTGGCTGGTGCAATGAACGGGGTCTCGCATGGCGACTGAGCAAGCACCCGAAACGGCGGCTGACGACGAAAAAACGCTCGCCCACAGCGGTTATGTGGCCGTCATCGGACGCCCGAACGTCGGCAAATCGACCTTGATGAACCGTATCCTGGGCGAAAAGATTGCGATCGTCAGCCCAAAGCCACAGACGACGCGCATCCGTCAGCTTGGCATCTATTCCACCGCCGACGCGCAAATCGTGTTCGTCGATACGCCGGGCATCCACGAGCCGCGCCACAAATTGGGCGAGTTCATGGTCGCCGTCGCCGAAGATGCACTGCGCGATGCCGACGTCATTCTGTTCGTCGTCGATATGAGCATCGCGCCTGCCGCCGAAGATCAGCACGTCGCCGAACTGCTGCGCACCGCCGCGCCGAATGCGCCTGTCGTGCTGGCGCTCAACAAAATTGACAAATTGACACCTGATGCGATCGAAACCGCTGTCGAGTCGTACCGCGCGCTTGCCCCGGCTGCCGATTGGCTGACGCTCAGCGCGGCAACGGGCGCAGGCGTGCCCGATCTGGTCAAGCGCGTGGTGACAGGACTGCCAAGCGGACCGCAGTTTTATCCAGACGATCAACTCAGCGATACGGCGGTACGCGACATCGTGGCCGAGATCGTGCGCGAAAAGGTGATGCTCAATACCCAGCAAGAAGTTCCCCACGCGGTTGCCGTCGAAGTCGAGGAATTTAAGGAACGCACCGAAAAGCTGACCGACATCAGCGCCACCATCTATGTCGAGCGCGATTCGCAGAAGGGCATTTTGATCGGCAAAGGCGGTGCGATGCTCAAAAAAATCGGCAGCGAGGCGCGTCTCGACGCCGAGAAACTGCTCGAAACACAGGTCAATCTCAAGCTGTGGGTCAAGGTGCTCAAAAATTGGCGCACCGACGAAACAATCCTACGGCGGCTTGGTTATCGTATAGATCGTTAGACGAGGATCAAACGAGTCGATCATCCACTTCGTGGCGATGGGAATATGTAGACAGGAAGCGGCGCATGAACGGAACAGCACGAGTGTCGGCGGTGCGGGCAGTGGTGATGCACGAAGGGCGCTACCTCTTGGCGCAGCACCATAATTATCTGCCTGAAACGATTGGCAAATGGGGCTTGCCCGGCGGACGGATCGAGACCAAAGACGCCGATCTGCGCGATGCCTTGCGCCGCGAACTATACGAAGAATTCGCCATGACTGCGGACATTATCGGCTTCATTGCCATGTACAGCTACCGTGATCGCGCGCATCATGTTTATCTAGCGCACCCGCACAGCATCGAGTTCACGGTCGATTCCACCGAAATTCTCGGCACGGCTTGGCTGACGCTGCCCGAAGTGACCGCGTGGTACGCACAGGGAATGCTCCACACGGGCTTCGAACTGCCTGCCATCCGCGCCAGCGTGATTCGTTACGGTAAACAACCGACACCGTGACCCCGCCTGCAATCGGCAGCGCGACTCGGCCTTCGATCGGCCTCGTCGTGTTGCTGTTGCTGTTTCAATTTACCATCCGCGCCCACGCCATCACACAGCAGCCCGCCTTCATCGATGAATCCTATCACAATCAGCGGGCAGTGCTCGTCTGGCCGATGGTCTTCACTTTTAGCGACAATCCCGGACGCTTCTCGCAAGGCAAAGTCCTGCTATATTTCTGGCTCGGCCTATTCGAAGGCGACCGCACAACCGCATTGTTCGTCTCTCGCATAGCAATTGCGCTCTTTTCACTGCTCACCGGCGCGGCGATTTTTGCGATTGGCCGCGAACTGGGCGGCTATCCAGTCGGATCGTTGGCGCTGCTGATCTATACCGTCGCGCCACTGGCCGTGTACCACGAGCGGATGGCGCTGGCCGATCCGTTTGCGGCTGCGTTCGGTGCGCTGTTGGCGTGGCGCAGTTTGATCTTTGCCCGCCGACCGCGCTTGTGGGAAGGTATGATCCTTGGTGCATTGCTGACCGCCGCAACGCTCGCCAAGCTGACAATGGCGCTGCTTCCGATCCTACCGCTGGCGACTTCAATGGGCGCGCTGTGGCTGCGTGGTAAACCGCTCCAATCCTGGCCGCGACGCTATCTACCGCCGCTGATCGTGGCTGCCGCAATTGTGCTCATCGCATGGCTGCCCTTACTTATTCCAGCCTATTTGGCGCGCGACTCCGATCGACCCTTCGTGCTGCTCAACGAAATTAACATCGATCGACCTAACTCGGCTACGCCAGACCAATTCGTCTATGCGGAAGCCGCGATCAGCGCCGTGCTCGATTTCAGCGGGATCGCCTTCCCTACGGCTGCGATCATTGGCGTGATCATGCTGTTCTGGTTCGCGCGAAAACGTGCCGATCGCCGCATGGTGTATAACACAACCTTCCTGGTAATCTGGCTCGCCGCGTTGATCATCTTGCCGTTGGCGTTGGCATCGCTGATAACGGCGCGCTATTTTATGCCGATCGCCGCGCCGCTGTCACTTGTAATCGCCTATGCCATTACGCAGTCCTGGCGAGTCGCGCACGCGCAGCCGCTGATCCGAATCTTTATCATTGGCGCGCTCACATTATGGATCGTGACGTTTGCCGCACCCTTCGCTTTTACGCTCCAGACGGATCCCGCCGCGCTGCCCCTACATGGCATCAATCTCGCCGAGCGTGAATATGGCAGCGTATTTGCCGATGCGACGACGACCGCCACCAAACTTTTTATCGAGTCGCGCGATTCGGCGGCGCATATCTACGGCGATTGGGGAACCTGCAATTTGCTCTATCTGGCAACAGTACACACCGTGATTTGCTTGCCACGGACCGAGGTGGCTGCCCAGTTCGCGGCCATGCTGCGTGCCGATCTCAAACCTCGCGCAATTGATCAACGGTGACGCACCGGATGTGGCATCACTGGGTATGTGCATGACCCTTCTCAGCACATACTCGCATCCATATCCAGCACGCGCCCCGCTTCACCTCTGGCGTCTGAGCGCGCCACCCTGTTAGAGCAAAATGGGATCGACGTTGGGCGCATACCAGATAGCGAGCGGCGTTCCCGTCAGCGGCAGATCAGTCTGTTTGAGATCGTTGCGGATGGTATGATCGCCTTCGTATTTGGTGGTGCCGTCCGGCAGGCTAAAATGGTAGTCCACTGTGACCACCTGATCATCATCCGAGTCGCTTTCCGTTTTAACTTTATCTACCGTGCCGAGCATGATTTTCCCGGTGCGCAAACGCGCATTGCGCCGACGAATCGATCGCACAATCGGCGTAGAGAGCAAGACAAGCGCCACAAACGCGAATGCTATGACAATTAAGATCGGATCGGTGGAAACGGTCACAATTTCGGTCGGGCTGGCGTTGCCCGGATCATTCGGATCATAGCGCACGGTCACACGCGCGCCCTCCTTGAGTTCCGCATAGGCCGGCTCGGTGATCTCGCTTTCCTGCTTGAACTGTTGTTTGTTGGCTGTCACAAACACATAGGTGATGTACCAATGGGTTGGAACATCATAGGAGTCAACGGTGAGGCGTTTGGTAATGACCGTCGCCTGTGCTGTCATCCGGGAGGCCGCCAATTGATTGTTGCGCACGATGCGGTAGCCGAGTGTGCCCAACAGCAGTAAGGTCAGCAGCACCAGGATCATAAAGAGGGAAAAGCAGCCATTCATGACACCCGGCACTTCCTTGGATTGGCCTTGCGCGATCGGCGCATAGTTCCTGTGCAGGACAAAAATTTCTGTTCCAAGCGGCGTAGAATAAACTTTCAAAATGAATCTCCTTGACCCCTATAAAAATGTCCAGGTGACATCACAGGCTAAGATTAGCGCAAATGGTTTAATCGCCGATTAAGACCTTTCCCTGCGCCATTCGGCTGAGCCTGCGTCGTCCCTGTCAGGCGAGCGGCGGGAAGGGCTTGGTGGCGTGTGTTATAATCGTTCACCGTGTCAATGGTTGTTTCGCAGAGGACGTAGCGCGCCATGTTTGATCCCGATCCGCCGATCGCCGCCGACGATACCCAGCCCCGCCCGCCCCTGATCATGACCGTTCAGCGTGATGAGCCGCTCGATGATGCGCCCCAACGTGGCTGTGCCAATTCGCTGCTGATTTTGGTCGTGGCCGCCATGTTCATGGGCTTATGTGTGGCGATCATCGGCTTGGCGGGTGCGGCGGGCTATCGGGATGGCAGCAACGATGCGGCGACCCACACCGTCAACACGCGCATTGCAGCTATCAGCACGCAGCTTCCGCATATCTCGCAAGACATTGCTGCTGCCAACTGGGATTCGGCATTGCTGCGCTGCGCCTATGTCGGTACGCTGCAACCCGGCAACCAAGCCATCGCGGGTTGTATCGCGGGCGCACAGGCTGCCCTCAGCGCCACTCCAACACCCACCAGCACCGTAACAGCCCTACCGCCTACCGCCACGCCGAGCAATGCCCCGACTTCAGCCACTAAAACAGCGGGTACAGCGGCGGCGACGTCCGATTCTGCCAATAATGGCTTCTCACCCACAGCGGCTTGGGCGCGCGCCCTCGAAGAAAATCGCAAAAATAACTTCGAAACGGCGGTCGGCTATCTCGAAGCGATCCGTGAACTCGCGCCCAATTTCAACACGAAAGACGTGACCAGTACGCTGTGCAGCACCTATGAAAATCTGGGCAACGAGTACCAAGCTGGTGCGCGTTTAAGCGAAATGGTGATCGTGATCAACAAAGCGCTCGACTTGAGCTGCCATCTGGCCGATTCGTCCTGGGCATTCACGATTAATGCGGCACAGCTCTATTTGGATGCCAAAAGCGCGCTCGATTCGGGTGATTATGCACGCGCCGACCGTGTTTATCGGGATTTGCTGATGCCCATTGCGCCGAGTTATCTGGATACCAAAGCGCTGGCCTGTCAGGCATTCAACAAAGCGGGCGATACAGCCGCACAAAACAAATATTGCAGCCCGTAGCAAATAACATAATACCGCTTAATGCCTCCTGGACGTGTTACGGACAGCGGGTTAAGGTTTCGCGGTTGTGACGCATTTGTGAAACGATCATATAGCATATCACGCGGCTTAAAGTTAGATTCTGGTTTATCTCATTTTATAGCCATTAACAGGAAGCAGGAATCAATGCCACGTGCCGGGCTGAAAGCAGTTTTATTTGATTTGGATGATACGTTGATCGACTGGAGTCAACGGATGAGCAATTGGTCGGATTATCGGCAGGTTCATCTCGCCCAGGTTTATCAGTTTGTCGTGAATACGATCCATCCGCTCGAAACGCCGGACGCCTTTTATGAGGCCACCGCGCAATTATTTGAACGCGCCTGGATCGATGGGTTTCAGGATTTGCGCTCGCCACATATTGGGACGGTGCTGGCGCGCGCCTTGCAAATGGTGGGCGTGCCCGCCGAACGGCTCAACCGCGAAGCCCTCATGCACGCTTACAACTGGCAGCCGGTTACGGGCGTCGTACCGTTTCCAGACGTGCTGGATGTGCTCCCGATTTTGCGTGCCAGCGGACTCAAACTGGGCATCATCACCAATTCGGCACAGCCGATGTGGATGCGCGATATCGAATTAGCCGCCTTTGGCCTGATCGAATTTTTCCCGGATTGTCGGGTATCAGCGGCAGACGTGGGTTATTTGAAGCCCCATCCGGCGATCTTCGAGACGGCACTTGCCAATTTGGGAGTCGGGCCGGGTGAGGTGTTGTTTATCGGCGATAACCCGGAAGCCGATATTGGCGGCGCACAAGGCATCGGGGTTCGTGGCGTGCTGCGCAACATTCCCAGCCGAACTTTGGAGGTCAACCGCGCGATCGTGCCGGACGCGGCCATCGACACCTTGCACGATCTACTGCCGCTGCTCGAAGGCTGGTGGCCGGGCTGGCAGCGTACCCAACCCATACCCGCGCTGTCATCGTGATTCCCTATTACAACTTGATCTTGATTGGTTCGTTGGGCGGACGAGCAATCACCACCGGGAATGCCATTGCGCGGCGCTTGAGCGCACCTTTTGTTACGCTCGAAAGTGAATTACAAACCCGCGAAGGCAATCCGCCCGATCAGATTCGGGAATTCTATGGCGAAGCGCATCTCAAACGCCTCGAATCTGACCTGTGCCACGAGTTCGGGCTGCGGCGGGGGACGATTCTGGGGATAACCCCTTCTGCCTTGTTGGAAGATGCTAACCGCGCGCGCCTCTTTGCGTCGGGCGCGCCGCTGATTTTGACCTGCGCGCTCAACGAGACCTTGCACCGCCTTTACGTGATGAATGGCGCACGCTTTCACGATCCGAAGGTGCGCAGTGCGGCACTCTATGCGCTGCGCCGCGATAACCCCGTATTGATGATCCCCGACGTGCCCCATCTGGATACGACGCGGCTTTCGGTCGAGCAGGCCGCCGATCAAGCGATTGTCTATTGGCGCGATCATGACGCCGGAACATCGATCTGAGTTTCGACGACAGGCGCCTTTTCAAGGCTACACAGCGATGGGATGACCACGCGCAGCGCGCTCGGCATGATCTCGACTTCCATGCGCCGCGCCTTCGAGTCGATTTCGGGAACAAGTTCGCCATCGACATGAATGGGCAATGCCTGCCGCGACGTGAGTGTAAATTTCTGGACGGTGCTCATTTCGATCGACTGCGATTGTGCGTGCGTGCCCATACCGACTTGTAACACCAGTTTGGCGAGCGCCAGCAGCGAAACCGCCTTGACCACGACCACATCGAATTGACCGTCATTCATCTTGGCGTCTGGTGATAGGTGAATGCCGCCGGAGATGATCGGCGAATTGTTGATCATAACTGTGAGCAACCGCCGGGCACGCGACCGCACCCCATCACGCGTGATATGCACGCTCGAAAAAAAGCGATAGCTGATCACGGCGGCAATCGCGGCGGGGATATGCGCAAAACGGCGACCAAAGGTGCGGCTCAATTCCAGATATTGCAAATTC
Organism: Aggregatilineales bacterium; assembly: GCA_038230635.1. GTDB lineage: Bacteria > Chloroflexota > Anaerolineae > Aggregatilineales > UBA2796 > JBBRMW01. The sequence goes on from JBBRMW010000095.1 coordinate 7,810, forward strand.
GCCCAACTAGACAGCCCGATCCCGATCGTCAGGCAGAAATAGCGTTCGACATGATCGAACTGGACATGGCCGACATCGAGCGGCATCGTCACGTCACCTTGTTGCTCAGCGGGACGAGCAGCCTCGGCGGCGCGCAACCCCGCATAGAAATCATTGGAAGTCCCGAACGGCAGAACGCCGAGCACGGGCATCTTGGCGGCGTCCCGTTTGACGCTCATGATACCGTTCAAGACTTCGTTGATCGTACCATCGCCACCACCCGCAAAAATGAAATCATAGTCATCGCGTACCGCCTGTTGCGCCAAAACGCGCCCATGATTCGGGCGTTTTGTTTCCGACCACTCGACTTTTTCGAGTTTGAGTCCCTCGGTTAATCGCGCCGAAATCTCATCGCGCTGCCCTTGAACTTGCTGCACGCTCATATCGCTATGTGCGTGCGGATTGACGATAATGAACGCTTTCACAGAACCCACCTTTTGTATTGAAGCCGTATCCTGATCACGACTCTAATGCAATCAGGATGGCATCGGCAAATGCTTGCGCGCCACGCGGATTCGGATGCGCCGTCGAAGCCATCCGGCAAAACACGGGTTCGGCGCGATCACCAGCGGCGCGACAGGCTTTGGCACGCTCAGCAGCCATTGGGTCTTCGGGTGATAAATCCTCGTTCAGACCAAACAACCAGGGATCAGACGCAAATGCGGCATTTTCGGGACCCACCTGTTGTCGTGCTGTGATGACCCGTTTATTGTCACCACTTGCAATCTCACGATTCAGATCATCGGCGACACGGCAAAAAGCGGACCAAGACCCATCCGAAAATGTGTCACAGTTGGTCAGCAGTCGTCGCCGGATCAGTCCACTGGTCATCCACAAAAGGCCATCCATAATAAAGCCTCCTGGTACTTGCCCAAAGGCTTGCAGCAGCGCACGAACGTAACTGTGCTCGCTGTTTTCGGTCACGAACTCGTAGTAGCCCACGATCACGATTCGGGCGCGCGGAAACTTCCTGAGCAGTTCGCGCACCAGCATCTTAAGGTGTTCGTAGCAAAACTGCTCTACCAATTCGCTAATTTTGTGCGGCGTCACCAGCGGATTGATAATCGATTTAATATGGACGTCGTTGATGCCCGCGTCAAGAAGGATCAGGTCGATTGATTCGGCGGGACGCTTTAAGTTGTCGAACGACGCGATCTCCTGCAAAATCGTCGGATAATGGGTCGGCACCTCGCCGTCGATGAGCGGCTCCGTCTTCGGATCGATTGTGCCATCGGGTAGATAACCTGTCGATGCGCCGGAATGTGCCAGCGATGTGACGTTGATCGTCTGTTCCGGGTGCCGCGCCTTTAACTTTCGCACCAAAACGTTGTGCATTTTGTCTGACTCTTTCAGACCTTGCCCCCACATCAGCGACGTTCCAAACACGAGAATTTCCATCGGCAACACCATCCTCTATTTACGATCGATTGATGCCGCACATTCTAAGCGATCTTCAATCGGGGATGCGAATAAGCATGGTCTGTTGAGGAGTTTTTTAGATTGTATTTGGGATTTGTTGAGCCACTGACCTGTACAGTTAGGCAAGTGCGTTCACTGACACTAACGCTCGAACGCAAACACAATTCAAAAGGGGAACACAATATCATGGACGGAATGAGCTTGATTGGTTGGATCGTCATCGGTGGTATCGCAGGTGCGATTGCCAGCATGGTTATGCACAGTCGCCTGGGTCTGGTCGGTGACATCATCGTCGGTATCGTCGGCGCGTTCGTCGGCGGCTTTTTGTTTAATCTGATTGGCGCACAGGGCACGACGGGCTTCAATGTCTGGAGCATCTTCGTGGCGTTCGTCGGTGCGGTGATCTTGCTGGGGTTGATCCGCATGTTCTACCGCAACACATCGGCTGCCTAAGCGATCCATTTGGGGGCGGCTAAGCCGCCCCAATTTTCACTCGTATTCTTTCATATTATCCGTCAATACGCGCCGAGCACTCGGTAAAATGAGGTCAAAACGATGAGCGAAAATCGTATGTATTACAGCCGCGAAGCCGAAATGCAGGCCGCCAGACAGCGTACCGTGACCATTTTGGTGTGCTTGATGGGTGGACTCGGCATCGGCACCGTATTGGCGCTGATGTTCGCACCTAACTCCGGCGAAAAGAGTCGCGCCGATCTGGGACGTGCTATCGAAGAAGGCGTCAAAACCAGCCGCGATAACGTCGAGCCAGCTCTGAAGCGCATGGAAAAAGAAATGTCCGACCTGCGCGGCATGGTCGATGAGCGCATCAAGGATCACCGTTAAACAGCATCCAGCGCGGCCAAAGCGCCTGTCGTAAACGATGATAATGATATAAACGATGGTAAGAGGTGGCGCGAGTCACCTCTTGTTGATCAAGGTAATAACTGAATTGACGAGGAAGATCGAAATGACGACAGTTACCTGGAAACCCCATACGGCACACGGTGAACTGACGACACACGACAAAGATGCCTTTCCGGACAGTGTTTTTGCATTCCCCACTCATCGCAAGGAACCCCTGACGGATGCGACCCATATCATGAATGCGTTGGCCCGCTTCGATCAGGTTGAAGGCGTTTCGGATGTGGACCGCGATCAAGCATTTGCTAATATTAAGGCCGCCGCGAAACATTATGGCGTTCACATTGAGGAAGCGAGCTGGCGACAGTTGGGGCACATTACGCATACTTCGAACTCCGCCACCTCATAGCGCAGCGAAGCGAAGGGAACGATGGGGGTGTGTCCTGGACATGCCCCCCATCGCATTTAAGTGGGTGTTTTGAAAGTGACAAACAGCCCTCACCCCAACCCCTCTCCCTCATGGCGAGGGGCTTTCCAAACACGCTCTAAGGGCCGTTGGTCAACCGCCAGGACACTGATCGACCATCATGGTTGGGAAACAGCTCGCCCACACTCAAATGCTGTCGTGCTGAGGTTTTTAGAGTATTCGCCTGATTTTGATTTTGTGCAGTATTATTACTGCTGAAGCGTGGCTCTGCGCCAACCACCTCATAAGTGCCAGCCAATCGAACCATTTCCCCGCTCACGTAAACTGTCGCCTGCTCCACCATCGTCATAACCTCCTTGTCCATTTAGACTATGGAATGAACCTGATCAAAAAGGGGGACGTCCCATCGTGTTAGTCCGTCGCCCTTTTTATCCTGTCGAAACTGTTCCTTAGCATCCACAACGCATTGCGTGGGATACGCTACCCTGCTCCCTGCCGCTTTTTGTTTTCTGACTCTTGAAAGCCTGCGCCCGGATGGCTAATGGCCGTGCGATCGACTTCTTGTTCGGTCGCGCCCATGTGCGAAGATTCGCCTTCGGGCGCGGGGGCATGGGCTTTATCAGTGTCTGCCGCAGGTTGCTTGCGCTCAGGTTTTGTCTCAGACGGGATTGTCATTTTCTTGCTTGTCATCAGTTATCGTTGACCTCCGCGTAGTCGTCTCGTTTTCGTTAGTTGTGTCTCAGGATAGCAAGAGACACCTAAATAAACTTGAGTGTGCCGCGCTCGATTTATCGCGCCTCGCGCACGATATCGCCGGGCTTCACAATGTTCGGGATCAAGATGCCGCCATCGATGACTTCGGGGGCGGATTGCTCTTTGGTCGGCTCAATGACCAAGTGCCGCAGCACAATCGAGAACATCCCCGCGATCGGCACCGCGATCAGCGCCCCGATGACGCCGCCCACCGTGAAACCAATGAACAAGAAGATGATGATCATAATCGGGTTCAGTCCCACGCTTTGCGACATCACACGCGGCGTCAAGTAATGCGTCTCAACCTGCTGCACGAGAATAAACGTCCCAAGTGCAAACACCGCGTTGATCGGCGATACGAGCAGCGCCAAGAGAACCGCCGTGCCTGCGCCAATATAGCCGCCGATCAAGGGCAGGATGGTCGTGACGCCCACGATGAATCCAAGTGTCACGGCGTTTGGCACACGCAGCAGTGTCAAAATAGCAAAATTGGCGATTCCCACGAAGAATGCCACAAAAATGACGCCGCGCACGTAATTTGACAACGCATCTTCGATTTCGGTGATAACTTGCGCGATCACCGATCGCCTACCCAGTGGAAACAACGGCAGGACAAACTCCACGGCCTGATCATGTGCCGTCAACCAGTACACACCGATCACCACCACCAGCACAAAATCGCCGAGGAGTCCCGCCAAGTTACCCGCAGCCGACGGGATGCTTTCCGTAATCTGTTTAACAACGTCCTTGACCGATTTATCGACTTGATCATGCGGGGGCAGCGCCAATTGCGTGCCGGTCAAAGTCTTGATATTTTGTTGCAGCCAATCTTCTGCCGTTGTGATTCGTGTTGCCAGTCCCGCATCGTTGTTCAGATAATCACCCAGTTGAGTCGCGGCTGGTGGCAGAATCAATACACCCAGCAAGAACAGTAATCCGCCCAATGCCCCATACACCAACAAAATCGACAAACTTTGTGGGATACGCAGCTTGTATAGACGTTTGACGGCAGGTTGGATCGCCGAAGCAATAATGATGGCGACCAGCAGGACGATAAAAATATGGATACCCATGTATAGAATATACGCACCCACGAGCGTGGCGAGTATGATCAGGGTATTGCGGAAGGTCTGTTGGGGGGTCATTGTTTCCTCTTTGTGTGGGTTTTCTTGAAGGCTTTGCCGATTCGATATAAATAGACGCAGTTTGCTCGGATTGGCCTCGCTCACGGTTGTTTATCCGTTCCAGGGACGCGCCGTCCACGTTGTTTTTTACCCGTCGCGGATTCACGCATAATTGCGATGCGTGCGACGAGCAGCGCGATCGGGCTGAGCGCTTTTATGATGTGCTCAACGGTCGTGACACGTTGAAGGGTCTTGCTTTCTCGGCTTTCATGACGAGTCATTTTTGCATCGGATCGACTGGTCGCCGGCGTCGATTTTGCGGCTGATGTTGGTGCTGTTGCCTCGACGGGCACTTCGCCGGGTTTGGCCGCGACTCGTGAGCCACGTTTATAGGCGTAGACTTGCGTAAATTCCGCGCCGAAGAAAAAGATCAGCGCAGAATAGTAAATCCATAGCAGCAACGCAACCAGCGATCCCGCCGCGCCATATGCCGAAGTCACGCCCGTTTGTCCCAAATAAAGCCCAATCAGCACCTTGCCCACCGTAAACAGCAGCGATGTCAGCGCGCCACCGAGCCACACATCGCTCCAGGCCGGACGGGGGCGCGTTTCTGGCAGCGTTTTGAAGCCAACCGCAAACAACAGCGTAATCACCACGAAGGAGATCACAAAATTGAGCACTTCCCAGGCGATGGGTGGAACCGCCACCTGGCTGCTCAAGAAAGTTGTGGCCGCCGCCAAAACCGTCGTCATTGCCAACGAGACGATGAGTAGCAACCCTGTGGCGAGCACCAACCCAAACGACAAGACTTGGCTCTTGAGCGTAAACAAGATGCCCTTGATGCCCGTCATTTTGGGATCTGGTTTGAACGCCCAGATGATGTTCAAGGTCACTTTGATCTGATTGAATACGCCCGCCGCACCGCTCAACAGTGAGAAAATGCCGATCACTGTCGCCAGCAAACCAGCCCCCGGTCGGCTCGCGTTCTGCACCATCGTTTGAATGAAGGTCGCTGCATCATGCCCAACCGCTCCCTCAAGCTGACCGACGATTTGATTTTCAGCCGCTTGCTGCCCAAATACCAGCCCGGCCACCGCAACGGCGACCAAAATCAAGGGCGCAATCGAGAAGATCGCGTAATAGGCGAGAGACGCGGCTTGCTGCGGGATGCTATCCGCTCCAAATTCACCGATCGTCTGTCGCAACAGTTCAAAGATGTTTTTGAGCTTGGCTTTCATGATTCGTGTGGGTTCTTTGTCAGATGGTCTTCAGCTAGGCCGATACAGCTTAATGCCAACGTACTGGGATCGTCCCCTTAGTGTAGTGGGCATGGTCTAAATAAGTCCTAAAATTATCGGCTGAGTCGTGAAAAACCACACTTTATCGCGTATATTTAAGAAGTATGATATGGTCATTCCCCGCCCGTTGGGGGAATGGATGTGGTATGCGTACAGCGTTAGTCAGTACGTTTTTAATGCTGGCTGTAGGTTGGTGAAACTGGGTGCTGATGTCTACCATTCTTGTGGTCGAAGACGAAATGAATATCCGTAAGTTTATTGTGGTCAACCTCAAGGTTCGTGGCTATAATGTATGGCAAGCGTCGAGTGCCGAAAATGGTTTACAACTATTGCGCGACACTCACATTTTTCATGACCAACCGCCCGATGCGCTCTTATTGGACATTAAACTTCCGGGTATGAGTGGTTGGGACATGCTTAAAACGATCGCTGATGATCCAATGCTCCGGCATATCCCAACTATCATCATTTCTGCTACACCATCCAACAATCAACGTGAAGACTCCTCCTACGATCAGATCGTCGCGCACTTGACCAAACCGATCAGCGCGGGTGAATTAGTGCGAACCGTCGGACAAATTTTCCACACACAGGGTTAGAAATATGTACAGACCATCTGTTCTTATCGTCGATGATGATCCCAAAATACGCAGGCTGATCGCCGTAAACCTGATGGGCCGCAACTATGTCGTGCGCGAAGCCGCCGATGGCGCACAAGCGATGGCCTATCTGGGGCGCGAAACGCCCGATCTGATCATTCTCGATCTGGCGATGCCCGGTATCAGCGGCAATGATGTATGTGTGTGGATACGTGAGCAAAAAATCGATGTGCCGATCATGGTGTTGAGCGCCTATCACGAAGAAGACCTCAAGGTGCGCGCATTGGACGCGGGCGCAGATGACTTCACCACCAAACCATTTAGTACTGAGGAGTTTTTGGCGCGTCTGCGCGCATTGATGCGTCGTGCAGCCAACTCTGATGCGTTGCCCGCTGGTGAGCAAATTCACATTGAAGGCTTGGAAATCGACACGAAACGGCGACGTGCCTTCGTGGATAGCGTTGATATGCATCTGACGCCCACTGAATATTCGTTGCTGGCGACCCTTGCCCAAAACCGCGATGCCATCCTCACCCATGATGAACTATTGGGGCGGGTGTGGGGTGACGAATATCGGGGATCGAGTCATTATTTACATGTATACTTGGGGCGCATTCGCAAAAAAATGAGCGATAAATACAGCGCATTATTGGAAACGGTCGCAGGTATGGGCTATATTTTGCATTCAGCAATCCCCGCCGAAAAAAGCTAGGCGTTCTTCATAACCTATGCCACTTGCTGAGGTCGAGTCGATCATCGTTGGGCTGCTGGTCGGCGCACTCGTCCTTGCAGTGCCACTGATTATTTTGGTGCGCAAAGTGCGTGATCAAGCGGAAGCTACGCGCCACGCCCTCTCACTTACCAATCAAATTGCCGAGGGTGAAAACGCGATCACCCGCTTGCAGAATGTACAAGACGTGACGGCTGAACTGTCGGAAGCACTGACGCCTTCACAGGCCGCTGATGCCATTTTGAGCAAAGGACTGGTCAGTTTTGGGGCGGTGGCAGGTTTTATTGTCTTGGTCACCGAGGATAATGAATCGCTCGTGATGCTGCGGGCGAATGGCTATCCTGAAGCGACAATTGCACCCTGGCAGCGCTTTTCGATCGATTCACCCGTGGCAATTGCACAGGCTGCTCGTACCGGTGAACCCGTTTGGCTATCCTCGGCAACGACGGCGCGCACACAGTTTCCAGATATGAGCGTGGGAACTGTGGGTAAAGCCTGGATCGCGGTGCCACTGGTCGTGCATCATGTCACCATCGGAGCGATGGGTTTCAGTTTTTCCGAAGTGCGCGAACTATCAGCAACAGATAAAACGTTTATTATGGGGCTTGCTCAAAAATGCGCGCAGGCTCTGGAGCGCACGCGGCTATACGAAGCCGAACGTACTGCCCGTCTCAGCGCCGAGGCTGCACAGGCACGCGCCACCTTTCTGGCCGAGGTCAGCCGCGTGCTGGCGTCTTCGCTCAATTACGATACGCGCTTACAGCATTTGGCTTGGCTGCTCGTTCCAGAATTTGCCGATTGGTGCTTCATCGATGTCATCGAAAAAGATCAGAACGTACTGCGCCGCATCGAAAAGGCGGTAGACAATCCCGCCAAGGATTCCGTGCGCAAGGCGCTTCACGATCGCTTCCGCCCCGATCTGCTCGATTCACCCAAAGTTGGCGCAGCGTATGTGACGGGGCAGGCGGAGTTTTACCCGCAGATGACAGACGACCTGCTGACGACAATGGCGCGCAACACCGATCATCACCAACTTTTGCGCGCCATCGGCATCCGTTCAGCCATCTTTGTGCCGCTGTTGGGGCGCGGCCAAATATTAGGCATGGTCACGCTGCTCTATGCCGAGTCGGGGCGGCAATACACCCAGGAAGATGTCGCCACCGCAACTGATTTGGCATCACGCGCGGGTTTGCTGATGGATAACGTCAAATTATATACAACAGCCAGGGAGCAAAACGGCCAGTTGCAAACGACTCTCGCAAGCATTGGCGATGGCGTGATCGCCACCGATTCGACAGGGCAAATTACTTTTATCAATCTGGTCGCGCAAGCGCTGACCGCCTGGACTCGTGAAAAAGCCATCGGTCAACCGCTGGAAAATGTCTTTCGCATCATTAATGAGGATAGCCGTGAGCCAGTGCCCAGTCCCCTCATCGAGGTCCTCAACAAAAAAGCGACCACCGAGATCGGTTCGCGTGTGCTATTGATCAGTCGCACGGGCCGCGAACTGCCGATCGAAGACAGCGCCGCACCGATCCGTGATGATGAGGGCAACGTCGAGGGCGCAATCCTGGTCTTCCGGGATATTGCCGAGCGCCGGATGCGCGAAGAAACGCTCCAAGAAACGCTCCGCCTCACCCAAGACCTATACGAAACCTGTCATAAGATCGGTCTCGTCTATAATCCTGACGATGTTTTACATGCTTTGCTCACCAGCATGTACCTCAAACATGCGGCACAGGCGGGCATCATTTTGTTCGATACCCCCTGGAAACAGTCGCTACCAGATAATTACGAGATTCGCGCGGTTCTGAATGCCGACGATCCGCTGCCCGGTATCACCGATTTCCAAAATATCGCAGATAGCCCCCTATTCGGCCTATTTTCGCCAGTTCAGCCGCTCTTTATCGAGGATGTAGTGACTCACGAGGCGCTCAACGAGGCCATGCGTGCCGTGCTGCTCGATTCGGGGATGCACAGCGCCCTGATTTACCCGCTTACGTTGGGGGAGCGCTGCTTTGGCTTGCTCATGCTCTATTTTGCCGTGCCCAACCATTGGACCGATCAGAACTATCAACATCTGCAAATTTTCGTCGAGCAAGTATGTGTGGCGATGGACAATATTCGCCTCTATGAAGCCGAAGCACGCGCGCGACTGGATGCGGAACGCGCCGATCAAATCAAACTCAAATTCCTGGCGATGATCTCACATGAACTGCGCACGCCGCTGACCTCGATCAAGGGTTTTGCGACCACGTTGATGGCCGATGACATCGAGTGGGATGCGGCCAGCCAGCGCGAGTTCATCGGCATCATCAACGATGAATCCGACAAGCTATCCGACCTGATCGAACAGTTGCTCGATTTGTCGCGGCTGCAAGCGGGGCAGCTTCGCATCCAGCCCGAACCACACCAGTTCTCCGAAATCTTGTATATTGCCCAGGCCCAGCTTGAGGGTCTCACCGCGAATCATCATTTAGTGGTGAGCCTGCCTGCCGAATTGCCAACCGTGATGGCCGATATGCAGCGCATCGCGCAAGTATTAGTCAATCTGGTGGGGAACGCGACCAAATTTGCACCGCCGCATACGGCCATTACCATTACGGTCAGTCCAACCGACGCGGGCATACAGGTTAGCGTCCGTGATGAGGGTCCCGGCATTTCCCCCGAAAACCACGAAAAAGTGTTTGAGGCCTTTCAGCAATTATCGAATTCCGCCTCTCAAAATATGAAAGGGGCGGGATTGGGTTTGGCGATTTGTAAAGGGATCATTGAAGCCCAGGGTGGTCGCATTTGGGTGGAGGATCAGGAAACAACGGGCGCGACAATCACCTTTACGCTGATCGCGCCACCCGCCATGCTCCCTTCTCCATGAGTACAGCAGGGCTTTTGCAAAGTCGTTTACCCCACCCCCAACCCCTCCCCATTTCATGGAGAGGGGCGTCCGGAGACGGTTGATTCCCCCTCTCCACGCCAGTGGGGAGGGGGCTAGGGGGTGGGGTGAATGGTGACCTCAGCACTTCTCCCTGACTTAGCAACAGCCCTGATGAGTACAGCGCGAAGGTGGATTTTACTCGCTACTGGTTTTGGCAGCAGGTTCTGATTTCGCGCTAGTCTCGGTTTTGGCGGTGCTCTCCGGTTTTGCCGTACTTTCTGCCGCTGCCGCACCATCCGATTTGGCCGCTGCACCATCCGTGCCCGTAGATTCGGCGGATTTGTCGCCCGTTTTCTTCTCTCCGACCGTTGCCAGAGATTGCTTGCTGCGGCTGTCATTCACATAAAAGCCCGATCCTTTGAAGACGATCCCGGCGGCCTGAATGACACGGTGAATCTTACCCGCGCAGTTTGGGCAAACCGTCAGCGTCTCATCGGCAAAACTCTGCTTGATCTCGAAATGCTTCCCGCAGTTCTGGCACTGATATTCATAGACAGGCATGGAGCGCTAACTTCCCCCAACTCGACCATTACGCACACATTGATCATTCATTATACAAAACAACGCCGCACGAGTCTATATCCGTGTGATCAAAATCAGCGGCCCCAATCAGCCGCTTTTATGGATTATCGGAGCTTTGTGAACGACTGCCGCGCCAATCCCATCCCGTTATGGTAGGGACGACGGCCTGCTGCATCCGCTAACTTCAATCCAAATAATACCATATATATTACATGTTCGATTGCTCTTGCATTGCTAGCAACAGAATTTTGCCTTAGCAACGCGATCTAATTTTTGCCGACACGTCACTACCCTATTACCGCATAAGGATACGGCTTGCTGCGTTCGCTGTACCAAATCCCGAATAGTCTCCAATTCTTCCAGCGACTCGGCTAATGGTCAAACCAATCAAAGGCCACGTATGTCTAGG
>JBBRMW010000096.1:0-18919 GCA_038230635.1 Aggregatilineales bacterium
CGGAGCGCTGACCGCTTCGAGGCTGATTGGCGGGAATGCGCCACCGCCCGCCTTCGCCCAATGGTTCACGAACCCGGATGGCACGCCCTGCGAAATGCCGTGTCTGTTTGGAATTCGCCCTGGCATCACGAAATTCGCGGACGTTGAAGCGATTCTCGACGCCCACCCGCTTACACATGGGTTAAGTGCTTATGAAGGAAATGACGTTCCAACGTATCCTACTAAATCGTTTCATGTCTTTAGCCCTACGGGCGCGCAAGGGGATATTACAACAACCCAAAATGAGCAGGGAATCATCGAATCGCTTGAATATAGTTATCCGCAGAATGGCGACATTCCTGTTTCCTTTCGAGATAGCTTAATGGTTCTTGGAATACCCAGAAAGGTCGCTTTGTCCGCTTATGGTTACAATAATTCCACTTATAGCCTTTTTAATTATCGCAATGAGACCATATTCATAGACGTTAATTTTCCCGAACAAAAATGTCGAATGGATTATTCTGCACCAGTTCTCCGATTAGTTGTCTATGCAAATGGGTTTTATCAAATCCATCTGCATCAATTTATGGCAGACCCAGAACCAACCTATTATCCCTGGGTAGGATTCGGGCGACACGCCTATTGGGAGCGCTACTATTCAGCGAGCGGTGAGCCTGAAAGTCCATGCACATATTGATAAAGCCCGTAGATTCTAGCTGGGTGGCAGCGCACCCGCAAACGAATCGGGCTAAACTGGGGGCATGAGAAAGTTACTGCTCCTCGCTGGCATTTTAACCCTCATCCTGAGCGGAGCGCTGACCGCTTCGAGGTTGATTGGCGGGAATGCGCCACCACCCACCTTCGCCCAATGGTTCACGAACCCGGATGGCACGCCCTGCGAAATGCCGTGCCTATTTGGAATTCGCCCTGGCATCACGAAATTCGCGGATGTTGATGCAATTCTGGAGGCACACCCGCTAACGGACGGCTTGACCGCTAGTGATATAAGCTTAGACCCAACAAGTTATGACAGTAATGGAAAGCCAACAGAATTTCGTAAATCATTAAATTTATGAAGGCTTTCCCATGCAAGAGGGGATTTGTCGATAACTCATGATAAACAAGGCATTGTCGAAACGATTGGATTTAGTAGTCCGCAGAACGGCAATGTTCCCGTCTCCTTTCGAGACACTTTGATCGTCTTTGGTATACCTCAAAACGCCGCCTTGTCTTATTACAACAACTACGATTCAAATGATTTTAGCTATCACGCTGAAACGATATTTGTTTCAATCGATGATTTTCATAATAAATGTGTGATGGATTTTTCCACGACAGCCTTGGATCTTTCTATCTATGCAAAAGGTTATTATGAGTGGTATCTCCAACAAATAACAGGGGGAGACAGCCCGGAAACATTTTATCCCTGGGCGGGTTTCGGGCGGCGTGCATATTGGGATTTATATTATGCGACGGAGGGCGGGTTAAAGGGCGACTGCACGCCTTAACTTAGCATTAGCCTGACAATGCCTTTAGCACCGAATCGACCGTCGCGCCGGACAGATCAGGCAGCACGAGGTGCGCTTTGCCGACGCGCTCGACCGGGCCGAGTCCGACCGCGAACATGCCGCCTGCCAGTGCCGCCGCGATGCCCGCCTCCGCATCCTCGAACACCACCGACTCGGCGGGCGGCGTATTCAGTCGCCCCGCCACCCACACAAACAGATCAGGCGCGGGCTTCGGGTTGGTGACGCTGTAGCCATCGCCGATCGCATCGAGCAGCGGCGCGATCCCCAGATTATCGAGCACATCGACGGCGTTTTTGCTGGCCGATCCGAGTCCCAGCTTGATGCCGTGACGCTTGGCATCATCCAAAAAAGCGCGCACACCGGGCAGCAGATCGTTCGGCGTCACGTCATGCAGGGAAGCGCGATAGTAGTTATTTTTGCGCTCCATCCAGGCTTCCATATCGGGTTCGGAGAGGACGCGACCTTTGAGCAGCAGCAGCAAACTTTGCCGCCGCGAGACGCCACGTAAAGCATCGTTGTCGTCGCGCGTGAAGGCGATCCCTTCCTCGTCGGCCAGCCGTTTCCAGGCGCGAAAATGATATTCGGCGGTATCGGTCAATACGCCGTCCAAATCGAAAATAAAGGCTTTAGGGGTCGCCATATATATTGCTCCGAGTTGAGAAACGAAAACAATCGGGCTACACTGTCAGTCTGACGGTGGCGAAACAGCGCATTACCGCCATCGATTTTTTACAAGGATATTTACAGTGTGCGATTATACTGTGAAGCAGACCGGAATTGCACGTAGGAGTTCGTCATGCGATCACTCATTAAATCTCGATCCGCCCGAAATTTAGCCATATCCGCACTTTTCATCGCCGCCCTCATTTTTGGAAACGTCAGCAGCAGTTACGCCGCGCCGCGCCTCTATAACGGCTCCGCGCTGGCCGCCGATCTGGATGCGGCATTTGCCGTCCAATGGATGCAGCTTACCTATGACCACATCAAGGCGCAGACCGTTTCCGCGCCGGATGCCTCGCGCGTTTATGCTTACGTGGGCGTCACACTGTACGAGGCGGTCTATAACGGCATCCCTGGCAATGTGGCACTGGAAACGCAGCTCAAAGCGATGCCCGCCATGCCGAAACCGGACGCCGCCACAACTTATGATTGGCCGACGGTCGCGGCTGCCGCCGAATCTACCGTGATCAAAGGCTTGATCCCCGATGCGGATACGGCCAAAGCCGTCGATGCCCTGGGCACACAACAGAGCAAAGATCGGGTGAAGGCGGGAATCGCTCAAGGCGTCCTGGATGCGTCAGCCAAGCAGGGCGCGACACTCGGCGCAGCGATGTTGGCCTGGGCCAACGACGATAGCTTCAAGGATGCGCACGGCAAGACTTACACACTGCCGACGGGTGGCAAATGGGATTACCTGCCCACGACGCCGGGCACCAAACCCGTCGAGCCATTTTGGGGCACGCTGCGCCCGTTCGGGCTGGAAAAATCGACCGCGTGCGATGTCAAACTGAACGTCGAACTCTCCAGCGATCCGACCTCGACGTTATATGCGCAGGCGATGGAAGTCAAAACGGTTGGCGATAACCTGACCGACGAGCAAAAGTTAATCGCCAGCTTCTGGGTCGATACGCCCGGTCAGACGGGCGCACCCGCCGGACACTGGGTTTCGATCGAGAATCAGATGGTGACGCGGCTCAGCCTCAAGCTCGATCGCGCGGCGGAGATGTACGCGATGGTCGGAATGGCGCTCGGCGATGCGTTTATCGCGTGCTGGCAGCTTAAATACGAGCAGCCGATCATCCGCCCGCTGACGTATATCAATCGCTATATCAGCCCGACCTGGAAAACGTTCATCGTTTCGCCGCCCTTCCCCACCTACACATCAGGGCACTCAGTCGCCTCGCAGGCGGCAGCTACGATGCTGACTGCGCTGTTCGGCCAAGTCGCGTACAAGGACAGCACGTCAGCCGCGAATGGCTTGGCGGCGCGCTCGTTCACTTCGTTCCAGGCGGCAGCCAACGAAGCGGCGATCTCGCGCTTGTACGGCGGGATTCACTTCCGCATGGACATCGAAAACGGCTTGGTGCAAGGGCGTTGCGTCGGCCAGTCGGTGATCGATCGCGTTCATTTGCACGGATAATAGCCCTCACCCCATCCCCTCTCCCGCAGGGCGAGGGACTTCACCGAATGTGCGGCCTCCCCTTCCACCTGCGGGGGAAGGGGACGAGGGCATTGGAAATAAGTGGAGCACAATTTATGTCAACCAACATCAAAATTAGCGGCCTGATCGCTGTGCTAATCGGGGTGATCAGTTTTGCAGCGGCGACGGTCAGCAATGCCAGTGCCAGCGGAATCAGCAGCATCCCGAATGCGGCGCTAGCGAGCACCCCCACGAAAGCTGCAAAACCCACGGCGACGCCTCTGCCGCCCGCACCGCTGCCGCTGTTCCTGGCGCTCGCTCCGGGCGGTGGTCAGGCCAATAACAACATCTTTTCGTTCGCTAAGACGCTGAGTCAAATTTCAAACGGCGGTGTGTCTTTTATGCCCATTCCGTCGCCCGCTGGGGATTATGTGGCCTATGGGTATATCCCCGTCACCTATCTCAAGCAAAATGGCGCGCGATCGGGCATCGGGCCGCCGGAAAATATCACGCTGCTGAGCATGTCCACCAACAAAAAAGAGACGATCGCCGGGCAACCGACCAACGTCAACTTCGATGTATCTCAGAATGGGACGCTTGCCTTTACCTTGCGCTCGTATCCGAGTTGGTCACCTGATGGCACAAAACTGGCCTGGACGGAGATCACGGTCGATCAAGCCGCCAACATCAACATGGATCTGGCGATCGAGCAGCTGGTCGTCTATGACCTCACCACGAAAACGACCCAGGTGATCGTCGCGCGCCTGCCTGATCATCGCTTCCCCAGCGGCCCAGCCGATCCGGCCAAAAGTGTCGTAGCCTGGGGTCAGGGCGGGATCGCGGTGCAGGTGGCGTCCGCGACACTGGACTACGGTTTCACGATTTACGTGTATACGCCAGCGGGCAAGCTGATCTCACAAACGTCCGAGGATACGATTCTGGTCGGCTTGGATAACGGCCAGATGATCTGGGTCAAAAATGGCACTGCCGATATGATCACGGCGGTGGGCGGCTCACTGCTGATCGATCCGCTGACCGGCAACCTATATACCAACCCGGGCACCGATGAACTCTACAATCCGCGCGCACCACATGCCCTGAGTCTCTACTTCGGCAGCGACACAGGCAATGAGGCCAGCACCAATTGGTTGATCGCGCAAAATGGCAAGCCCGTCCAAACGCTGAGCGGGATCATCATCACCAGCAACTTTGGCGCGGCCATCTCACCCGACGGCAAACAGGCCGCCTTCATGGTCTACCAGGGGCAAGGCTCGTCGGGCACGGTGACAATCTTCAAGAATGGCAGTCCGCGTAACCTGGGCGTGTCCAGCGTCAATGGCATCGCCTGGAGCGCACCGGCTTGGCGCATCAACTTGCAGGGGCAGGATTTCTGAGCGATTTCGCCCAGCGGATTAAGGGGTACACGGTGCGACACAAATCACTCACGTTATTGATCATCTGCGCACTATGTGTGCTCGTCGGTACCCTCCACGGTGGCGATCGGGCGATTGCCGCGCCAGCGAAAAGAACGCCGCTGTTGGTGGTTGGGCAAAACGATGCCAATCAATGGGGGTTATGGGGATTCTACGGCTCCGAGGTAACCAACACGAAGGCGCGCCTCCTGTATGAGGGCAATCCCTGGATGCCTATTGTTTCGCCCTCCGGCGAATTTGCGGCCTATCTCGTCTATTCACCCGCCTATTTCAGGCAATATCAGGCGTTCCCCGGCCAACCCACCGCAACCAACCTGATCGTGCAGAACCTGACAACGGGCGACAGGCTTACGCTTTCCAGCCAGCCCAAACGGGTGACGCCCGACCCCGCCCACCTCGCACTCGCCCTGCACTCTGATCCGAGTTGGTCGCCCGATGGTAAGCACCTTGCGTGGACTCAAATTGTGACCGATCACGATGCGGGTTTGAACGTCGATATGGCGATCGAGCAGTTGGTGATTTATGATGTGGCGACGGCTAAATATCATTTTGTCGTGGCACGGCTGCCCGATCATTTCTTTTACACCGACGGCGGCAAGCGCACGCCGTCGGTGAGCGCGATCGCATGGGGCGCAGGCGGGATCGCGGTTGAAGTGAGGAGGGCCGATTTTGATGGCGGTCCCGCCGTCTATATCTACAGCCCGTCAGGAAGCCTGATCGCGCACACCGACGATCTGGGCAGCTATCGATTTGCCAGCGGGCAAATGGTTTGGGTCAAAGTGGGTAATGCCGATTATATCGGCAATATTGCCGCGCCAATTCTTATCGATCCAGCTACAGGTAGCATCTATCATATACCGGGTACGCTCGAACTGTATAATTCGGCGTCACCGAACGGCTTGAGCATGTTTTTTGGTTCTGATCCGGGCAATGATGCGACCACTTCCTGGTTAATCGCGCGGGCGGGCGTGGTAATCGGCAGCGAGAGTGGCTTGAATATCAGCAGCAACTACGGAGCCGTCATATCTCCAGACGGCACCCAAATTGCCAATGTGGTCTACCAGGGGCAGGGCACACAAGGCGGAGTCCAGTTCTATCACGATGGTAATTATTATGCGCTGAATATGCCCGACGTGGCGGGCATCAGTTGGGGAGTACCCGCGTGGCGCGTGCGACTGGCACCCGGCGAAACGTTTTAGTCGCGGGTAAATACGATCATGATCGAACTGATTCCGATGACCGAGGTCGAATTCGCTCAGTTCACCGCGATCGTGAATGCCAGTTACGCGCAGGAAAAAGTCGAGTCAGGCGCATGGCGGGCGGATGAGGCGCTGCGCCTAGCACAGGAAGCGCATCAAAAGCTGCTGCCTGCGGGCATCCACACGCCCGATCAGCACCTATTCACGATCACCGAAACATCGAGCGACACCAAAGTCGGATTCCTGTGGTTCGGGGTCACGCGGCAGGAATCCGATCCGGCGGATCAAATGGCTTACGTCTACCAGTTTTTGATCTACGCGCCCTATCGCCGCCGTCACTACGGGTCAGACGCTTTTCGCGCGCTCGAAGCACTGGTTCGGCGGCTGGGCATCGGCACCGTCGCGCTGCATGTATTCGGCGCAAATGTCGCGGCCAGGGCGCTCTACGAGAAACTCGGCTACCTGATCACGGATGTGAACATGGCGAAAAAAGTTTGAATCATTCAGGGACGGGCGAACCCAATGGGGTCGCTTATCTGGTTACACATAGGCCGAGGCAGGCACCATTTTGTCGAGCACCCGCTCCATCGCCATCGTGTGACAGCACGTATCGCGCGAGTGAAAGTAATCGCAGTCGCAGTGCCACTTGCTATCCTTGAAGGCCACTTGATGCTGCCCATTATCGCCATCGAATGTCACGGTCAGGGTATCAAAGTGGATGCGGGTGCGCTCCTCGGCATAGCGCTTGGCTTTTTCGATCTTTCCGATCAGGCTTGAGTCCATGGTCGATTCTCCTTGTCTAATGAACAAAAAAGCACGGCGGCATGAGCCATCCGTGCTTGTAGTCAGCGCGTGTTGAGAGAGAGATTTTTGATGCTAAATACTGCATCACGCCGCTCCATCCATTAAAGCGAGTATAAGCAGGCTTTAAGAGATTGTCAAGCAGATTTAATATATTGCACAGGGCGATTGCCCTCACCCCAACTTGCCGACCACCGGCATATCGCCCGCCGTGCCCAGCGTCAGCGTTAGATCGGGTGCGCCGGAGACTACCGTGTTCTTGAGCTTGAACGTGGTACCCGTGAACAACCCCACCCCATCGCCCTTGATACCCGTCCAGTCGCCCAGGATGGGACTCAAGCCATTGGCGTTAAGCGTGACAGCGAAATCGGCGTAAATCTGACAGCCGCAAAGTTATTGCACGACATCATGGCAGTGCAGGTAACTTATATATCCAGTATGATTGTGATTCGGTGCTACCAACCGTCAAGAACGCATAATGCAGCGTAGGCGAAAGCGATGCCGCGTACACACCCCAAGAATTCGAGAGTAAACTGGGGATGTAACTCACGGTCTTGAGATCAGGGTTAACTCGCCCAAAGCCATCTTTTGTGATGACATAGATCGATTTTCCATCGGACGAAAATGCTATATCAAGAAGGCTATTAATTTGGATAGGAACGCCAACCATTGTCGATAAATTTACCAGCCAAATGCTGGCCGCAGAATGATCCGCAATCCGTCCCAAAACAAGGGCTTTCTTTTGCTCCGATGGCCGAGCATAAACATATTCAGCATAAACATCTTCGTTCGAGTTGCTTTTGAACTTGACAAGAGACATGAGCTTAATTTGCCCGTTTTCAATGAAAAGGAATTGGGCGAATGAATCCTGGCGTTTTAACCATATAGCCGTTTCATTTTGCGACCATATGATCTGAACGAGGGGTTTCCCATTTTCCATTGGGAATTGAATATTTGTTGTAGTTGTAACGTTCGTTCCTGTATCTCGTACTGCTAGGCTCAGTGTTGATCTATCGATGTAAACTAAGTAATGACCGGATGGTGACTGGAAAATAGGAGAGTTAGCCAATGCTTCTTTAATTTGGATGCCAGACAGCGTGTCTAACGAAGATATATTTTCTAGAGTGATGTGTTTGTTCAAGTCAAATGTCGTATAGTGAAACGGATTAGCGGCATAACCGCCAGATGAGATACGCACTTTATCTTCGGCGCTTGCCCAGTCAACCCCAACTTTATCGCCAACAATCGGCAATAGCGTCAAGTTTGGCCCAGGATTGAGCTTTATAGATACGAATGTGGTTGTCGAATCAACAAGTGTTGTGCCCATATAATTTTGGAAACCATCAAAGGTTGCTTGGATAGTGTGAGAACCGACCCTTATGTTTAGTGTTATAGGTGTTATACCAACGCTATTCCCGTCAACGGTCAAGAATGCCCCGTCGGGGAAACTTTCGAAGAGTACATTGATGTTTTGCGATTGGGCCACAATAGCAGAACCTGATGACACAAAAAAACAGAGCAGAACAGTTATTATCTGCAAAACACTTTTATTGATAATGTGCATTATAGATTCCTTCTCAAGTTATGGTTTTGGGGAATTACAGTAGCTAGGAGTATTATAAATATTCCCATTTGTCAAATGAAAACATTTCAAGGCTACATCATCGCGGGAAAAATAATCAAAATTTCTGATTCCGAATGGATTGCTTAAACTTGCCCCGAAATAGTTTGTATAGGGATAATTCGTTCCATTACTGACACTTGGGCAATTGTTTATAACTCCTTGTGCCGGGGATGGATTCCCGCCACGATTCGCGGTTGGGAAGTAGAAGACCGGATCTATAACGTAGAGTGGATTGGCGATACCGCTCTGACGAACGGCACCGAATCGTTGCCTCAAGGAACCTGTGGAGTCTGCCTGGGATACAAACGCACTAACTTGGATGTGCGAATGAGTGTCATCACCAGGAACCGATTTAGTCTGTTCCGCTAGTGTTCCAAGTAAGGTACCGGCGGTGATTCGTTTACCATAATAGAGTGAGTCCTCTATTGAGGCCAAATGACCATAAACCACGAATAAGCCGCCCTTCCTCACGATAAGGTTGAATCCACCCTTTGTAGCCCCCCAGGCGGCTGGTCGTGCTACAGCACTATCGTGTTCAGACCCCATTCCCACAACTATTCCATCTATTACGGCATAGACTGGTATCGATGCGGCATTAGCAGGAAAATCGAACCCGTTATGTCGACATTGCGCGATTTTCGGGTAGTTCATATCGTCACCCATGCCAAAACCGCGAAACGGTGTAGTCAGAATATACATAGGTTGAAGCGGTAGTTGTAAAGTTCCAAGGGCACTGCCCCATAGCGACGTATCGGGTAGCGTAGGGAGGTTAGGTAAAGACCCACAACCTGTCCCAGATAGTTGGCTAATTTGGGGGCTAGGTGGGGCTAATGGTGTCTTCACTATCCATGAAATATAGCTTGAGCGTAGCGAGGGATGATAAAATCCGTACCATGTCTGCTGATCCTCGTCAAGGGCTCTGGCAATTGCATCAAATTGTGCACTCTGAGCCTCATGAATCACGAGTAAATCATCTGCGCTTGGACCTCGGCGGACATTCCCACCAAGTGTATTAATAATCTGCACCTTACATCCACCAACCGCTGTTGGAACCTGGGTTGACGTTGGTGTTGATGTCGGAGTGGCAGTTGGAGTCGGTGTGCTCGTCGGCGTCGGCGTAATCGTAGCCGGGACTTGCACGCAACTCCCCGACTGCGGCACGATCCCGCCAACTGCTGGACATACGTTTCTCCAATGCCCCGCCACTGGAATATCACCCGGCGCGCCGAATGGGATCGCATATTCGGTGATGACATTCGTCAGCGATGTGCGCAGATTGAAGATGGCGTTGGCCGAGTCGTACAGACCGATCCCGTCCTGACCATTGGCAAGCCAATCACCGGCGAGCGGTTTCATGCCGCTGGTATTGACGTTCAGCGTAACAGCCAGATCGGCGTAAATCTGACAGCCGCAAATCTGATTTCCCAGGTGGCACGATGAAAGCTATCTCGGCATCCATACGGGACGTGATCCGTTTGTATAAGGGTCAGCATAATAATTAACTGTGTTACCAGGGCCAACCACAGCGATGCGATCTGCATAGAAGGGCATTGTACCAGTTGGTACGTAGGTTGGGTTATAGCCTGTGTCAAATGCGAGATAGTTACCATCTGGCGAAACGGATAATGGTGAATCAATTGAAAGAGGTAAAGAGCCATTGTAATAAGATGTTATCTGACCCGACGCGAGTACATACCTGTAAATACTTGAAGCTGTTGGATGGCTACTTGAGACACTCGGATTATTCACTGGATCCCAGTATGGGAAATAGAGCGCTTTCTCGTCATTTTGCCATGCAGGGCAGGTTTTAGGAAGTATCGCATTATTACTATCGAGGCTATACTTTATGGTCCCTTGTTGATCCATGATGATAAATTCTAGTGATTTATCGGCGGAGAATGAGTCATCGTAAGCCGCAATATAAGTATCGTGCGGCGAAAATGGGCACGGCACTAAGAAATGATGGGCACTCAATGAAGAAGCAGTCGCCCCGTCGATCGAAGGAGTTACTTGCGCTAGATCGGTTGTTGAAATAGGCTGTTGATTATTTGTGGGTGAAAGTTGAATGAGGAGTGACGTTGATTCGTGAGCGACATGTGCAGGATCATCTGCACCAATAATCAGATGGCTGAGATTGCTTGACCATGAAAAGTTTGTAAAATTTGCGTAATGATCATTTTCATAATAAACTACGCGGATTGTTTGACCTGTCAGCACGTCTGCTTCAATCAGTCGATGTGCCTGAAAAGTCCCTGACATAAAATAGAGCTTTTTTTCATCGGCTGACCACGTTGCTGTATATTGAATACTATCCCCCCAAAAGACCAAATCAATAGATGGCTTTTCGAGCATACATGCCTGTAGTTTTCCCAATCGAGTAAGTACGCAAACTTGGCTTTCTCGCATTTCAGGTTGTGGGCTATCCCGACTAAAAACCACTGCAAGATAGGTGCCGCGCGATGACCAAGTGAGCGGCAAAACATCCCAATCAGAGTTACCATAGAAAAACACCGCTTGTTGCGTTGCTACATCAATCCGAGATAGAAAACTTCGTCCGTTCGAGGTAGGTGAATATTTCGCCGTCGCAAAAATAAGACTGTTCGGAAGAGATAGTATTTGCTGTTTATGAATCAAATTAGGTGATCCGAGGACGCTAGCGACAAACAGAAAAACATAGATAGCTCGCATGTCAAGGTCCCCCATTAAATAGCTGCGTCGGGTTGATGGCCGGCCCCGTGAGAAGGTAGGTCGGAGTAGCGTTTATAGTTGGATTTACGGTAAAGGTAATCGTATCTGGAAAATGCAAGTAGCCGTTTATCGACGCAAGACGATAAACGGCTACTTGGACCAATATTTGGTAAATGTACCGAATGCGCGGCGCGTGCGTCTCTACGCGGCTGTCCAGGTTAAATCCGCATGGCACGCGGGCCGATCGTGCGCCACATCTTCATGTCCATCATCTCACGATATTCCGCGATCTGATCGGCGATGCTGATGCGTGGCACGGTCTGCGCCACTTTGTGTACGATGGTGATCGGCGGCACGCGCGTCGCCGGATCAGCGTGGATCAGCGCGGGTTCGGGCGGCGCATCGGGCGGAAGCTGCGCGATCTCGGTTTGTGCGCGCTGCAAAATCTGCATCAAGACACGATCCGCTTGCACGGTTTGCTGCGGTTGGCGTGCCTCGGTGCGTAAGCTATCACGGATCAAGTTATCGACCGATGTTTTCATCGTTATTTAGGTATACCCATGTGCTACATCCGTGGCGGCGTTGAACGCGCCCAGTTTACGGCGCAAGGCTTCGCGCGCATAAAACAGGCGGGATTTCACGGTGCCCTGCGGTAGTTCGAGGATTTCCGCGATTTCTGGAACATCCAGATCGTTCAGGTAATGCAAAACAATCACCACGCGCTGATCGAAGGGCAGTTCGGTGATGGCCTGCCGGGTAAGCGTCTGCATCTCGTTGTGCTCAGCGACGTGATCGGGCGCGTGCCGCATCGGGCTGATCAGGTGCTCGACGACGGCTTCGATCGGCGTCCAACGGCTGCTGTGACGCATCGTCCAGGTATAACTGAGGTTGACCGTCACGCGATATAACCAGGGCGCGAGCGGCAGATCTGTATCGATGCGCTGCGCATTTTGGTAGATTTTGAGGAGGCAGTCTTGCAGGATGTCATCCGCCGCCGCCGCATCGTGGGTGATGGCGAACGCCGTCCGGTAGACCTGGCCGCGATAACGCTCGAACAACGTGCCGAGCGCCGTCAAATCGTCGGCTCGGAGACGATGGACTAAATCCCCGTCGGTGTCTGCCATGTTGATCAGATCCCCCCATGTAACCATTAGCTGGCGAAGAACATTTTTTTGCATTTTGCCTGATTTTCCGAGAACGCCGTTGAGCGATCGAAAACCTTCTCGGAAGTGCCCCTTAATTTATATCCTATTTTAACACGATAACAGTACAATTGGCATCATGCAATGTCTGGATCGCAAAACATATTTCCCAAACTGTCTGGAGAAATTGACCAATGGAATATCATGATTACTATAAAACACTGGGCGTCGAGCGCGGCGCTGACGAAAAGGCGATCAAAAAAGCGTACCGCGATCTGGCACGCAAATTCCATCCCGATGTGAACCCCGGCGATAAATCCGCCGAGTCGCGCTTCAAAGAGATCAACGAAGCCTATGAAGTGCTGAGCGATGCCGATAAACGCGCCAAATACGATCAACTGGGCGCGAGCTATCAGCAGTACGCCCGCAACGGTGGCAGCGGCTTCGATTGGAGCACCTGGGCGGCCAACCAGAACTACAGTGGCGCGCCCGGCGCGAACTATGAGTTCGAGCAGGGTGCCGACATGAGCGACTTTTTCTCGACGATCTTCGGGAATAATCGCACCCGCCAAACCTATCGCCAGCCGATCAAAGGGCGCGATGTCGAGCAGCCGATCGAAGTCACGCTCGATGAAGTCTACAACGGCACGACGCGCGTCCTGAAACGCGGCGAAAAGCAAACCAAGATTCGTATTCCGGCGGGCGCGCACGAGGGTACACGCATTCGGGTGGCTGGCGAAGGCGAACCGGGCGTCGCCAACGGCCCCGCTGGCGATCTGTTTCTGATCGTGTCGCTCAAGTCACATCCGACTTTCAAAGTGCGCGACAGCAAAACCGATCTGGACGCGGAACTGCGCGTCGATCTGTTCACGGCAGTGCTCGGTGGTGAGGTGATCGTGCCGACGCTCGGCTCGGATGTCAAACTGCGGATCGCGCCGGGTACGCAGTCAGGCAAGATTCTGCGCATCAGTAAACGGGGAATGCCGCATCTGAATGCGCCCGATACCTTCGGCGATCTGTACGTGCGCGTATTGATCCAGGTGCCTGCCGACCTGACCACTGAGGAAAAAGCGCTGTTCGAGCAACTGGCCGCCCTGCGCGCCGACAAAGCATCGTGACCGGGCGCCGTATTGCCGATGACCGCTAAGAAACGTCCGTACCCCGGTGCGCAGGAACTCGAACGTATCCGCCGCCGCAATCAGCGCCGTGCCGCCATCGCCAACACGGTGACGATCATCATGTTGATTCTGACGCTGATGGTTTTGGCCTGGGTGGCTTATCAGATCAACTACCCGATTGTGCTAAACTTATCAGGACGGTAGCGCAATCGTGCTCACATCGATCGCAGGCTCTCATTAACGCTGCTGTGAGGTTTCGTGGAACAATTGAGATCAGCCCCCTGGGACAGCGAAGCGCGTTTGCGTTTAGTGGCATCGGTCACATCGGCGTTTATTTTTTCGAGCCGCTTCAATGCACAAGGCGCGCTGGAAGAAACGCTGCTTACGGGTGCGGTGGAAGCGATCACGGGCTACTCGCCGAACGAATTCCTGTCCGCGGCGGATTGGTGGGTGGCGCTGCTGCATGACCACTGGCCGCTGGGCACGCAGCATGGCGGCGCGGAGCCAGAGCCGGTGGTCACGGAAATGCCGCTGCTCCGCAAAGATGGGAGCCTCTGCTGGGTGCGCGCCTCGACGTATCCGATCTGGGCGGCGGAATCGACCCAACTGGCGGCCATTGATGGTGCCGTGCAGGATATCACCGAGCGCAAACGGACGGAGGCGCGTGAACGTGCAATCGCGCTGAGTCTGCGCGCGGTGGTCGAAGCTGCCGATGAACTGATCGCCATCCAAAATCTCGATACCTTTTATCGGCGCGCGGTCGAACTGGCGCGTGAAAAGCTGAAAGTCGAGCGCTGCGCGTTATTTTTGTTCGATGCCCCCTACGCACATCTGATGGGCACCTATGGCACTGACGAACACGGTCACACCACCGATGAACGCGGCGCGCCGATCGAAATATCGCGCCAGGAATTTGAACTGCTCAACCGTGATAACAGCCCCTGGATCGTCCTGGAAGCCAAACAAACGATGTGGGACGGCGAGCAGATTCGGGCGGTCGGCTTCGGCTGGATCGCCAACACGATCATTCGCGCGGGTGATGAGGTCGTCGGCATGTTCTCCAATGACAGCCTGCTGACTCACGCCCCGCTCGATCCGATCCAGCAAGAGGCGATCTTTTTGTATTGTTCGTTTGTGGGCAACATCCTCAAAAATAAGCGCGCGGAGGAGTCGCTACGCCTGAGTGAACTGCGCTACCGGATCATTTCCGAACTCATCTCCGACTATGCCTATGCGTATGACGTGTATCCCGATGGCAGTTTCAAGTCCGCCTGGATCACAGATCATTCGTTTACGCGCCTGACAGGGTTCACCTGGAGCGAGATCGGCACAACCTTCAATTTGTATCACCCGGACGATATAGAACGTAGTCGGCAGGACGTGGCGCTCACCATCCAGGGACAGCCGCAGCACGGCGAATACCGCATTATCACGAAAAGCGGCGAACTGAAATGGGTGCATATCGACCGACTCGCCGAATGGGATGCCGAGCACAAGCACGTCGTCCGCTTCTATGGCGCGGCGCAGGATATCACCGCCCGCAAACAGTTGGAAGGCGAAGTCGAACGAAACACCAAGCAGCTTGAGCAGATTGTGCTCGAACGTACCGCGCAGCTACGGCGCGCCAAAGAAGAAATCGAGGCCATTTTGAACAACGTCAATGATGGCATCGCCCTGGCACATCCGAGCGGCAGCATCGAAAGCACCAATCCGGCCTTTCGCGTGCTGTTTGGCGAGGATGTCGCCGCCGCCTCCGATGTATTGCGATCGTTTTCCGATAACCAGCAGCGCGAAGCCCTGGTGGATGCGATCGCCGACGTGGTCGTGACCCAGCAGCCGCGACGGGTCGATGCGCGGATTATGAATGCCAGGGGCGTCGAAATCGACCTCGATATTGCGATTGTGGCCTTTGCCGACGACGATAAAACCAGCGTTTTGCTCAGCGTCCACGATATTACGCATTTGAAAGAACTGGAGCGCTTCAAGGAACGCTTCATGGCGAATGCGGTACATGATCTGGGCAGCCCACTCACGGCGCTCTCGACACACCTGTATTTGTTGCGAAGGTCGCCCGAACCGCTGGCTGACCATGCAACAATCCTGGAACATCAGGTGGGCCGACTCAAGGAATTGGTGCTCGATCTCCGCAGTTTATCCGAGATCGATCGGGGCGGGGTGGCACTCGCTTTAGAGCCGCTCAATTTGAACGATCTGGTGGCGCAGGTGATCGAAACGTATCAGCCGCTGTGTGCTGAAAAGCGCCAGCTTCTATCGTTCGTGCCCTATCCGAACCTGCCCGCCGCGCTGCTCGACCGCCGCAAGTGTGACCGCGTGCTCGTCAACTTGGTTGCCAACGCGATCAATTATTCGCCAGAGGGCGCGGAAATCCGCGTGCTGACAGGAGTCGCCGACCACGCCATCAGGTTTGTGGTGGAAGATCAAGGGATCGGCATCCCGGCAGGCGATATACCGCACATCTTCGAGCGGTTTTATCGCACCGACGAGGCCAAACGCACCCACGATTCGGGCACCGGCTTGGGGCTGGCAATCGTCAAGGAAATGGTCGAAGCGCATCATGGTACGATCCGCGTGGACAGCATACTCGGCCAGGGCAGCCGCTTCACCGTGCATTTTCCGGCGTTGGACGGCGCAGAGGGCTAGGTATTTCGATGAAGACGGACGAGGCCTGCCTCGTCCCTACAAAAACGGCTTCTGGGGTAGGGACGAGGCCTGCCTCGTCCGTGTTGGGGCCTGGATAGTGGTCGCCCGTTTTATGACCCGATCTCACCCGTTCCGACTTAGCCCGCCCGTTTCAGCGCTTCCGGGCGACGCCGCATGATCGTGCTGCTATCGGCGTTCGGCAGTGGCAGCCACACATTGAAGCGCGTCCATGCACCTTCCTGGCTTTCCGCCCAGATGCGCCCACTGTGCGCCGTGACGATCTGCTTGGTGATCGCCAAGCCCAAGCCCGCGCCGCTGCGCCGCTGACGGCTCTTATCGACCTGATAGAACCGATCGAAGATACGCGGCAAATCTTCGGCGGGGATGCCCTCGCCATTATCCTCGACGCTCACCAGCACGCCGCCGTCTTGCATGGCCGCGCGCAGTATGATTTTGCCGCCTGCTGGCGTATGTTTGATCGCGTTATCGATCAGATTCGTGAAGACCTGCGCCAAGCGATCACCATCACCCGCGATCGTCGGGATATGCAGCGCGATCTCGGTCGTCAGCGTGAGTCCTTTTTCTTGCGCAGGCGGCGTCAACCGCTCCCTAATCGCGCTCAAAATGTCGCTGATCGCAATCGCATGACGAGTCATCGCCAGCCGTCCGGCCTCAACACGCGCCAGATCGAGCAGTTCCTCGACCATGCGATACATGCGCGCCGCCTCGTCGTGAATAATCGTCGCCGCCCGCAGCGCCGATTGCGGATTCGCCGCCACGCCGTCGATGATCGCCTGCGAAAAGCCGCGAATCGAGGTGAGCGGCGTCCGCAAATCATGCGACACATTCGCCAAAAACTCGCGCTGTGCCTGCTGAGTCGCGGCGACCTGTTCCGTCATCTGATTAAACGCGATCGCCATCACGCGCACCTCGTCTGGCCCCGTGACGGGCGCCTTGCGATCCAGGTTGCCCTGCGCGATCTCGGCGGCTATATCGGCCACTTTTTGCAGCGGAAGCGCCACCGATCGCGCGATCACCACCGCGAACACAAAAGCCACGATCAAGCCGATCAGCCCAGCCTCAAATAACGGGACGAAAATATCCGAGCCATAGTAGCGGATGATCTCGGCCAGCGAGGCGCGTGGCACGACCACCGAGAACGTGAGCAGGGTCGTCGTCTCGCTCGCATCGCCGGGCGCGACCTGCCCCACATACAGCCAAACAACGCCGCTTTTGCTGTCACGATAGGTGCCGCGTGCCAACGAATCGGGTGTGATCTGCGTGTTGGCCGCGTCTGGCACAAACTGAATCGGATCGCCCGGTTGGAAGCCGCGTTTGAGGTCATAGGCGTCTTTGGCCGTGTCATAGCCCACCGAATCGTAAGCGACCACGCCCCCTGCCGTCGTAATCAGGATGCGGATGCCCGTCTGTCCCGCATAGCGGCTCAGCGTGCGTGCCACGATCCGGCTCGGATTGGCGGGCGCGCCGCTGATCCCGCGCGCGTCCCAGTTTTGCAGCGTCGTTTGCAGCGCGCTGATCAGCCGATCGGTGATCAAGACGCTCTGCACGGGGCGCGCCTGCAAGAGGACGAACAGTGCCACCACGATCACGATCAACGTGAGCACCAAAACCACCACATACGACGCCAACAAGCGCGCCCGCAGACTTTTCAACATCGCCGATCGATCCCTTCGCGGCAAAAGCTGGAAACCGTGTTATAGCCGCAAATTGTAAAAATTTGATGACGTGATTGTACGTGATCGGACGGCATTTTGCGGCCAACCTAAAATTTTGTGAAATTTGTAACGCTTCTTTCGATTTGCCCGTACAATAAGGTTCGAATTCATGCGGACTTTATCTGATGCTCTATAACATTCTGGTCATTGACGATAATCGCCTCACCGCCGACTGGACGGCGAACCTGCTACGGCTCGGCGGCCACACCGTGCTGATCTCACTCAGTCCTCGTACCGCCATGCGCTTCCTCAACGAGGTGATCCCGGATATTCTGTTCTTGGACATCAACATGCCGGGTATCGACGGCCTGGAAGTGTGCCGCTATCTGCGCCGCGATCCGTATACGGCGGAAGTGCCGATCGTGATCGTTTCGGCCAACAGCGAGCAGTATTACAAAGATGCGGCGGCTGCCGCTGGCGCAAACGATTATCTGGTCAAGCCCGCCCTCGTCGATGACCTGACAGGGGTGCTGGGGAAGATTTTCAGCGAGGCGCGCGCCTGATGGATGCCAAACTCCCCAATTGGCTCGGACGCGCGGTACTGTTGTACGGACCGGGCGGCGCGCTACTGCTACTGCTGGGCGCGCTGATCATCTACGTGATTGCGGGGCTGCTCGGCTGGAGCGGCTCCGGGCAGGTCATGTTCGCGCTGTGTGCGGGGCCGCTGATCGGTTTCGGGCTGATCGGCGCGATTGCGTGGGTAGCGCAACGTCGTCAAAAGCCCGCTGAACCGCCAGCACCGCCCTAATTCTACAACCGAACTTACGATTTGACCCATTAAATGCCACCGATTGGGTGCATTCAACGTTAGGGGCGAGATTCGGGAATGGATAAACCCCTCTATCCCCCACCCCTTATCCCCCACGCAG
>JBBRMW010000097.1:0-18880 GCA_038230635.1 Aggregatilineales bacterium
GAACCCCTCTATCCCCCCACCCCTTATCCCCCACGCAGGCGGGGGGGGAGGGGCATCACCGCCGACCGCGGACCGAGATTGCCAGGCGACCCTCAGCCGCTGGGTGCGCCCCAGCGAGCGCCGGCGCTTCGGCTCCCTTTCCCACCGCCTGCGTGGGGGAAAGGGCTGGGGATAGAGGGGTTTGTCCATTCCCCAATCTCGCCCCCAACCTTGAATGCACCCAATATCTCATCGGTGCGTCAACGTTTTATACAGGTCACGCCAGAGGCTGAAGGCTTGGCCGAAATTCGGAGCGATCGAAAACACCCCCTACTCCTTTCGCGTCGCGCCGATGGGTCGGGGGTGAGATTTTTATGCCATACTTTGACGCACACCCACTCAAGAATTACCTGTTTTGCTCGGTGTCGGGATCGCTTTGCTGCCAACCTGGAAGAAAATCCCCTGGCCGAATAGCGATGGGTCTTGATACGATTTGTCGGAGGTGTCCGCCAGCGACCAGATCAGTTTCACATCCCGATCCTTGGTCGATGCTCCGTTGGCCTGAAACTGAATACCAATGATGCTGCCATGTTTTGGAGCTTTCGTCAGCGGCACGGACGCCTCGAAGCCCCAGCCATTCGCCGTTTTGAACACGATTCCCTTGACCGCGACTTTGTCCGCGTTGACACCCGTGATGGTCAGCCCCGCGAGGTCAGTCTTGCCAATATCGAGGGGTTTCAAGTTGACTTGGTAAATGCCGTCGCCGTAGGTCTGCGTAGTGAGCTCGCCGCTCTGATTGACGTAGAACTCCATCGAGTCTTCGTTCCAATAGTCCGCGCCATGCTGACCGCTAATAATGTTCTTATCGGGCGAGAGCATTAGCACAAACAGGCTCGTTCCGTCGGAGGCCAGCGCAACCGTGAGCGGACCATCTTCGGCGGGATCGCTGGAAACGGCGACGCCGCGATCGACGGTGGTCATCGGCACACCCGCCCAATCGTTCAGCTTGCCGTCGAGCACAACCTTGACCGGGAACGGGATATACATCGCCACGCCCTGAACTTCCGATGGGGCGAGCGGTGCGCCACCCGCCGTCGTGGTCGTGCTGGGTGCGGTGGCGGCGGCAGTGGCGGCATTCGGAGCGACCGTTGCGGCGGCGGTGGGTGCAGCCGTCGGCGGTGCTTCCTTGAGACATGTGTCTTTGACGGTTAGCACCGTTTTGCTGGACGTATCGAGGCCATAGCCGAAGGCGAACAGCGGCGCATCGCAGCCCGTCAGCGTCGCCAAATGCTTGAAATCGAACGGAATCTGGCTCATGGTGCGCGGCCAAGTGAACGATAATTTGCCCGTGAATGGCTGATCACCGAACAACACATCGGCCAAGCCCTGACCTTCTGTACCGGGCAAGAAAGCCGCGATAAAGGCGTCGGATTGGTTCAACTCTGAGCCAACGATCATCGGTCGTCCCGATAGCAGGATGATGATCAATTTTTTGCTGTGCTGGCGCACGCTCGCCACGAGCGCAGCATCATTTTTGCTCAGCGACAAATCAGCCTGATCGCCTTTGCCTTCCGCGTATGGACGTTCGCCGACGACCGCGATGCCCACATCGGCCATACCATCGAATTGACCTTGTGCGTCATATGTCACAGTCGTCTTTTTGGAAACGGTATTCTGGATCGCCTTCAAAATGCTGGTGCCAGGGGTGGTGTTACCCAGTTTACCCTGCCAGTCGATCGTCCAGCCGCCCGTCTGAAAACCGATGTTATCCGCGCCCGTCCCGGCGATATACACTGTCGCGGTATCTTTGGCGAGCGGCAGCGCGCCACCATTATTTTGCAGCAGCACCGCCGATTCGCTGACGGCTTTGCGCGCGATCGCCCGGTGCGCATCCGAGCCTACCGAGGCCACCAACGCCGGATCGCTGGTCGGGTGCTCGAACAAGCCCATCTCGAATTTGACGGTCAGGATGCGCTTCACGGCGTCATCGATGCGCGTGAGCGGAATATCGCCCGCTTCGACTTCTTTCCAGATCGTGATGATGAAGCGCTGATACTGGTAGGGCACCATGATCATATCCAGCCCGGCGTTGATGCCAATTTTGACCTGATCGTCATATGTGCCCGGAATCTGATCGATGGCTTGCCAATCCGAAACGACGAAGCCGCTGAATCCGAGTTCGCCTTTGAGCACATCGGTGATCAGGTGCTTTTGGGCGTGCATTTTCAAATCGCCCCAGCTTGAATAGGACACCATGATGCTCTGCGCGCCATTTTTGATGGCCTCTATATAGGGCGGTAGATATTTTTCGCGCAGGGCGGCTTCATCGGCAGGCGTGACACCCTGATCGATTTTGTAGTTATCGGTTTTGGAAGTGCCCCATTGGGTGCCGCCATCGCCGATGAAATGCTTGGCCGTCGCCAATACGCTGCCCGGCGCATTCAGCGATTTCCCCTGCAAGCCGCGAATCATGGCGCTCGACAGGCTGCTCACCAGCGCGGTGTTTTCGCTGTAGCTTTCAAAGGTGCGCCCCCACCGAATATCCTGGACAACCGCAACAACGGGCGCGTAATCCCAATAAATGCCACTGGCGATCATTTCTTCGGCGGTGGCGTGCCCGATTTGCTCGACCAGCGCCGGATCGTTAGCCGCGCCCAGACCGATGTTGTGCGGGAAGATCACGCTGCCGACCATGTTGTTGTGGCCGTGTACCGCATCGACGCCGTAGATCATCGGGATGGCGAGCCGCGATTTGAGGGCGAGCGCCTGAAAGCCATCGACCATTTTGGCCCACTCTTTGACGTTGTTCCCGCTCTTGGGATAACCACCGCCGCCGCTGAGCAGTGCGCCAATACCCATTGGGGCGATGTCATTGGCGACGATGCTGTCCTTTTCGACCAGCGTCATCTGCGCGATCTTTTCTTCGAGGCTCATACGCGCGAGCAGATCGTTCACGCGCGCGGTGACGGGCTGCGTCGGATCGAGATAGAGTGGTTTGGCGCTGCTCTGGCCGTGACTAGGCAGAACATTGCTCAAAACCGCGATGACGAAGGCAAACAATACGATGCTAATTTTTCGCACGATGAAATTTCCTTTTTCTGTGAGAAATAACGAATCAGATGGACGCGACAGGGGTTACCCGTGGCTAAAGCCAAATTTTGGAGAGATTGGTGCAGCAGTGTGTTTAGGAGGGGTAATTGAGCGAATTCATTGGCACAAACCAGCCTCTCAAAAACTTGATTTCAGCCCGGTGGCTTCAGCCCCGGGCATTTACGGGCTTCTTTATGTACTCAATCCATACCCGAACGGCCACAGGCTATCTGCCACATCGCGCACCGGAATCGACGCCATATCGCGCGGCCAATGGTGTCCGAGTTTGCCCACGAACGGCTGATCGCCAAACAGCACATCGGCCACGCCCGCCCCTTCCGAGCCGGGCAGCCACGCGGCCACCAGCGCCGTCCAATCGTCCAGGTGCTCCGTGATGATCAGTGGGCGACCGGAGACAAGGATTATAACGAGTTTTGCGCAGTGCCGCTTCATGCGATCGATCAAGACGCGCTGCTCTGGCGTGAGCGTCAGATTATCCGTGTCGCCTTGCCCTTCGGCATATGGCGTTTCCCCGATCACCAGGATTCCAACCTCCGCTTTGACGCTCGGCTCGAATTCGGCGGTCGGGCTGTAGATCAGTTCGGTGTCGGCGGCGACGGTGGCGCGGATACCCGCCAGGATCGTCGTGCCCTCGGTGATCGCGCCCGGCCTGCCCATCCAATCGATCGTCCAACCGCCGCACTGCAAGCCCAGATCATCCGCCGCCTGCCCCGCGATCAGCAATCGTCCAGGCGTTTTGGGCAGCGGCAATAAGTTTCCATCATTCTTTAGCAACACCAGCGATTTGCGCACGGCTTCGCGGGCGACTTCTTGATGCGCGCGCGATCCAAACGTGGTCAATAGCGCTTCATCGGTATACGGCTGCTCGAAAAGTCCGAGCGCGAACTTGGCGCGCAGAATCCGCGTCACCGCATCGTCGATCCGCGCTTCGGAGATTGCGCCTTTTTCGACGGCCTCGGTTAGCGTCTGGATGAACCGCTTGAAGTCGAACGGCACCATGACCATATCCAACCCGGCATTGATCCCCTTCACGACCGCGGCGTCGTATTCCGCGTCAAGCTGATCGATCGCAAGCCAGTCCGTGACTAGGAAGCCCTGGAAGCCAAATTCGCCCTTGAGCACATCAGTCAGCAAATAGCGATGGCCGTGCAGTTTCAAACCCTGCCAACTGTTGTAGGAAACCATGATGTTCAGCGCACCCGCTTCGATCGCGGCACGATAAGGCGGCAAATGGACAGAGCGCAGAGTCGCCTCATCTATCGTCGCGTCCCCCTGATCGATGCTCCAAGTGCCGTCCCCGGAACTGCGCCACATCGCCAGCCAAGGCGTATCGGCTTTGCTGCCCCAGTCCGTGCCGCCGTCGCCGAGATAATGTTTCACCGAAGCCAAAACGCTGATTCGCCCATTTTCCTCGTTTTGTAGACCGCGCACGAAAGCTGCGCCCATCTGACCCGCGAGTTCGGTCTGACTGCCAAAGCCTTCGTAAGTGCGTCCCCACCGAATATCTTGCGGAAGACTCACCGCTGGCGCAAAATCCCAATTGACGTTGGTCGCGGCGCACTCAGCGGCGACAATCCGCGCGATCCGCTCGACCAGATCAGGGTCACGAGTCGCGCCGAGGCCGATATTGTGCGGGAAGATCACCGCGCCATAGACGTTGTTATGCCCATGCACCGCGTCTGAACCGTACAGAATCGGGATCGCCAGCCGCGTTTGCAGGGAAGGCGCGATAAAGCTCTGCACCATCGCGCGCCACGAGGCGACATTGTTTGGGATCGGGTTGCCGCCGCCGCCGCTTAGTACCGAGCCAATCGCATATTCAGCGACTTCGTCGGGCTGGATGCTGTTTTTCTCAACTTGCGTCATCTGGCCGATTTTTTCGGCCAGCGTCATTTGAGCAAGCAGTGCTTGAACGCGCGCCTCGCGGGGAAGCGCGGCGCTGGTTTGATCATGTGTGAGCTGCATTAGATTTTTGGTTGCCGTCCTATTTTTCTACGCCAGTGATGACAATACCTTGCATGAACTGCCGCTGCGCCAGGAAGAACAACAGCGCGGGCAGCACGATTGTCATCGCGGCGGTTGCCATTGCGCGCCCTGGATAAATGTTGAAAGTGCCGAAGAAATTGCCGATGCCAACGGAGATCGGGTACAAGTTCTCTTTGCCGACCAAGTATACCAACGGTCCGAAATAGTCATTCCAGACGAAGAAAAAGTGAAAGAGCGTAACGGCCATGAGGGCGGGCCGCATCTGCGGAATGATCACCGAGATCAGCGTGCGCAGCGGCCCCGCCCCGTCGATCATGGCGGCTTCGTCCAACTCTTTCGGGACGCTCATCAGGTATTGGCGCAGCAAAAAGACATCGTAAGCATTCGCAAAAAAGGCCGGGACGAGCAGTGGCAGCCATGTCCCTGTCCACCCGATCTTCGTAAAGAGGATGAACAGCGGGATGATCGTCGCTTGCGGCGGTAGCACGATGGTCGAGATCAAGATCAGGAACAGAATGTTCTTGCCCGGCACCGGGAAACGCGCGAAGCCATAAGCGACCAGGATGCACGAGAATAGAGTGCCGAGTGTGCTGATAATGGCAATAATGAACGTGTTGCGGAATAGCAGCGGAAAATTGACCTGCTCCCAGGCCAACTGGAAGTTATCGAGGATCGGTGCGAATTCGTAGACGGGTGCCAGCGTGCGATAGCGCCCCTTCCAATTGATCACGCCATTTTCGAGATGTGCTGGATCGACGAAATCGCTGTCCTCGCGGTGACCACCTACGAGTGCAAGCTGCTTGGTGCCCGCATCGGTCGGGACGTTGTACAGCGGCAGGTCTTTATCCTGATAATGAAAGGTGACAGCTTTAGCAGGCCACACCGGGGCATTTTGTGCCGAAGCCTGCGAATCGCTTTTGAAAGCCGTCGTCAGCATGTAACCAAGTGGCATCAAAAAGATGATCATCAAAACGAGTCCGAACAGCGTCATCAACACCATAGCGAGCGCTTCACGGGTACGGCGAGACATTTTCAGGAAGAACCCGGATCGTCGGGAAGTCGGCAGCGTCTCGCGTGGCAGGGTCGTCGTCATATTGAACTACCTTTTATCAATAAATCACAGTGGGCGTATATTCGTCGAAATAAGGCGGTGGGATGAGGGCGCTTTCACCGCTCACCACTCGCATAATACACTGCCCGCTGCCCCCAAAAGAACATCAACGCCGTCATGCCCATCACGATCACGAAAAGCACGATCGCCAGTACCGACGCATAGCCCATCTCATTGAAGACGAACGCCTCCCGATAAAAGTGCAAGTTATAAAACAGCGTCGCGCCGTCGGGATTCCCCGTGCGGCCACCGATGAGCATGGCAGGTACGAAGTATTGAAAGGCGTTGATTACCCCCAACGTTATGTTGTAGAAGATGACGGGCGAGATCATCGGGATTGTGATGTTGAAAAAGCGCTGAAACGGATTGGCACCATCCACGATGGCCGCCTCCAAAATATCGGTTGGCACGCCCTGCAAACCCGCCAGCAAAATAATCATCGCGTTGCCGACGCCCC
Organism: Aggregatilineales bacterium; assembly: GCA_038230635.1. GTDB lineage: Bacteria > Chloroflexota > Anaerolineae > Aggregatilineales > UBA2796 > JBBRMW01. The sequence goes on from JBBRMW010000097.1 coordinate 6,645, forward strand.
ACAAACCGAGCAGGTTGAGGGCGGGCAATACCCAACCAGGATCGGCCAGCCAGCGCGGCCCTTCAATGCCGATCGCCTTGAGCAGTTGGTTGATCCAGCCGGATTGGGTATTGAGAACACCCGAAAAGACCAACGAGCCAGCCACAATCGGAATAATCGTTGGCAAAAACAGAAGCGTTCTAAACACATTTTTGGCGAACAGGTGTTTGGAGTTCAGCAGCACCGCAAACAGCAGGGGGGTGATCAAACCCAGCGGCACGGCCAGGAGCGCGAAACGTAGCGTCACGCCGAGCGACTGCCCAAACTCTGCGTCCCTGAACAGCCGTGCATAGTTGTCGAGGCCGACGAAGTTAAAATTGCCCAGGGCGAATTCTTTGGTCCCTGTGTAATCGGTGAATGAAAGTAGGACCGTTGCCGCAATTGGCAACAATTGAAAAACCAGGAAGCCGATGAACCAGGGCGTCAGGAATAACAGCCCCCAGCGCATTCGCCGTCGCGCGTAAGGCGTCGTCTCGTTTTTTGACCGGGTGACCGGAATAGCTGGAGACGCCAGATCAATGGCTGACATACAAACAACTCCTCAATTAAGGGTTGATATTTCAATATAGCGGGCGCGGCAGGCCTCGTCCCTACCCAATATCGTGTTTTCGTAGGGACAAGGCCTGCCGCGTCCGTCAGCGTTCCAGCCCCGACCTATTGTATAACGAATAGGTCGGGGGAAGAGCGAACTGTGCGGACAGATTTACTGAGCCGCTTTGAACAAGGCGTCCAGATCGGCTTGCAGTTGATCAATCTCCTTATCGACATCCAAGGCGGGCGTTTGCTCCAGCTTGGTCTTGAACTTGTCGAGGCGATCTTCGGCTTTGGACATGTTGGGCATATAAGCTTCGTGGTTCGGATTATCCGGGTACTTGAGCATATCGAGCGCAACTTGCCAATCAATCTTGTTGGGTGCCGTGTTGTCACTCATCGTCTTGAAGAAGGCTGCGCGATCCGCCTCGTTGCCGGGGATACCACCGTAAATGGTCGAGAGGTCTTTGTCCACGACCATGGCGCTCAAGACGGTGAAAGCTGCCTTCTGATTCTTGCTGCCGCTGGGGATGGCAAAGGTATCACCGTGCATGCCCGCCGTTGTTTTGCCGTTGATCGAGGGTACCACCGCAATATCCCAATTTAGCTTCTTCATATCGAAGCAGCAGGTGTACCAAGTGAAGCTCCAGGTCATGGCGACGTTGCCGGATGAGAAGGGGTTGCCCTTCGCCAGCAGGTCGCTGCCCGTGTAGTCGGAGTTCGGCAGGAACGAGGTTTTCCACATGCCGTCGTAGTACCACTTCCACGCGGTACGCCAAGCATCGGGGATTTTTGCATTGTTCTTGTCGTCGAAGGGCAGCGCCGGTTGGAACAGGGCACCGACACGGCGAATGCTCTGGAAGCCCATCCAGAGACCAAATTGCTTGACGTTCTTGACGTCAAATTTGGGATCGGTGGCATCCGCGCCAGCCGCGTCAACGCTCAGCTTCTTCGCCAGTTCCGTGAAAGTGTCGAGGTTCCACTCTTTACCCTGATATTGCTCGCCCACCTTGTGTGGCGGATACGGCAGCTTGGCTTCATCGAACAGCGCCTTATTGTAGTAGATAAACCCTGGGAATAGAGCGAAGGGCAACCCAATCTGAACGCCATCATCCTTCACGAAGTCGAGCAGGGTCTTATCGTATTTGCTGGTATCGAACTTCGCGGCTTGTGCCAGCGGGCTGATGTCCGCCCATGACCCTTTGAACTGGGCGCGCCCCTTCTTGCCGACCGGGCCAACGATGTCCGGCGGTGTGCCAGCGGCGATCATGGCCTTGAGGGTGTCATATGATTCGGGGTTGTGAACCACCTGAAGCAGCAAACACACATCCGGGTGAGATTTATTGAACGCATCGACCCAGGCTTTTTCCTTGGGGATGACCGGAGCGTCGGTGCCGGAACCCAGACCCACGAACCAAGTGACCTTTGCCGCGCTTGCGGAGCAGCCTTCGCCACCGGCGATGACTGTCGGCACGATGGTCGCCGTTGGTACGGGGGTCGCCGTGGTGTCGGCGGCATGGGCGGCGGTATTCAGCAAAAAGGTGCTCATGACGAGCGTCAGAGCGACGAGAACGGATGATACACGCAAAAACCGTAACATTTTTAGCTCCTCTGCAATCCGGGGAAATATGAGACAAATTGGAAACAATCGCGTTTACGCATGAGTCGATAGGCATATCTCCTGAATAATTATTACGAAATTGGCGGCGAATTTTTCAATCTGAACGTGAATACGTATTCACGCATAAAATGATTGTATTTCACAACTTAGCCCTTGTCAAGAACTTCGTAGGTTTGCATAATTACGCCCGTTGTCTATACTAAAGCACGGTAATTCATTTCAATCAATCTGAATAACTGTGAATAATTACACAAAACAGTGTGAATGCGAATTCTTGCCGCGCTCTTGTGGAATCGAATGAACGGAGGAGCTTAAAACATGTTCCGAAAAACAGGATTTCTTTTTGCCGCCTTGATTATGGCATCCAGCGTCAAGCTATCGTCGCCGCAGACGGTTTCTGCGGGGGCCGAAACAGTCCAGGTCTGGCTCACCAAACCTGATCAATCACAGCTTTTGGCGCAACAGCCGTCCCTCAGTTTCGCGGCGCAAGCGGATTCGACGCCACTGACCATCACGGTTGATGACAAAATTAAATATCAACAAATGGATGGCTGGGGCGCTTCCATCACCGACTCATCGGCGTGGTTGATGTGGAACAAGTTGTCGGTCGCTATGCGGAACGCGCTGATGATGGATTTGTTCGACAAAAAATCCGGGATCGGCTTCAGTTTTCTGCGGCAGCCGATGGGCGCAAGCGACTTTTCGACCACGAGTGCCTACAGTTACGATGATGGTGCGGCGGACCCCACACTCAGCAATTTTTCAATCAGTCACGATACGGAGTATATTATTCCGCTCCTGCACCAAGCCTTAACCATCAACCCGTCGATTAAAATAGTCGCGTCGCCCTGGAGTCCGCCGGGTTGGATGAAATCAGGTGGATCCATGATCGGTGGCACGCTGCTGAGCCAATACGAGGGCAGTTTGGCGGCCTATTTTGTCAAGTACCTTCAGGCCTATCAAGAACAAAGCATCCCGATTTACGCCCTGACTCTCCAAAATGAGCCGTTTTATAACGCGCCGGATTATCCGGGAATGAAGTGGGCAGCGATTGATGAGCGCGATTTTATCAAGAACCATCTCGGCCCGGCCCTGGCGGCGGCTGATTTACATCCGAAGCTGATGGTATACGATCACAACTGGGATCGACCCGACTATCCCACGACGATCTTTGCTGATCCAGTCGCCGCATCGTATGTGGCGGGTGTGGCGTGGCATTGTTATGGCGGGGATGTGGAGGCGCAGCGCCAAGTCCACGATCAATATCCCACCAAAGAGACATGGGAAACAGAATGCTCTAGCGGGAGCTGGTCGCCGGTATTTGCGCGTAATTTGCATCAGCAAACGGAAAGCCTCGTGATCTTGAACGCTCGTTATTGGGGCAAATCGGGTGTCACCTGGAATATCGCGCTGGATGCCAACGGCCACCCAAGTCGGGGCGGTTGTCAAGGGTGTCGCGGTGTAGTCACCATTGATCCGGCGGCGGGCACGTATACCAAGGAAGTCGAGTATTACAGCCTCGGTCACGCCAGCAAATTCGTGGACTCTGGCGCATATCGCATCGATTCTAATACATTTGGCGACGCAAGCATTGAAGATGTCGCTTTCCAAAACCCAGATGGCTCGGTGGTGATCGTTGCCTTGAATAGTGCCATGTCGGAACGCACATTCACGATCGCATGGCATGGGCAATCATTCGCCTACACTTTGCCTGCGTATGCGGTTGTCACCTTCAAGTGGTCATCGACTGGCAATTCTGACAAATAGTCGGTGCATCAATTGTTTTAACCGTTCGATAGATTATCGTAGCCATATTGCGACGATCGATCAATATCAGTTTTCAGAAGGCACTGACCCCATGTCCACCCCAATAAAAGATCGTAAAGCAAACATTACCATGACCGAAATTGCGCGGTTGGCGGGTGTTTCGCAAAGTACCGTCTCGCGCGTCATGAATGGCAACGCGCCAGTGGCGCCCGACAAGCAAGCTGCTGTGCTGGCCGTGATCGAGCGGCTCAACTATCGACCGAATACGGCGGCACAAGGACTCGTCACGGGCAAGTCATACCAGATCGGCATCGTGACGCGGCATGTGGGCAGCCCATTTTTTGGCGAGATTCTGCGCGGCATCGCCAAGGGTATCGAAGGCACGAATTATCACCCGGTAATCGGGCTGGGCAGCGAGATCGCGCGCGAAGACTTGAACGCGATCGATCTGCTGCTGGCGCGGCGCGTGGATGGCATCATCCTGCAAGCGCCGCAGGCACGACAGGCGATCAACCACGAATATTTGCGTGAACTGGCGCATGAACTACCGCTGATCCTGATCGGTGCGCAGATTCCCGGCTTGGAAAAGCAGTGCGTGGGTGTCAATAACTTTGCGGGCGGCTATTTGGCGACATCACACCTGATCGAAAAAGGCCACCGAATCATCGCGCATATCACGGGACGGCTGGCCGTCGAGGACTCGATTCAGCGACGGGATGGCTACTCGCAGGCGCTGCGTGATCACGGCCTGTCGGTGATCCCCGAACTGATCGTCGAGGGCGATTTCGGCGAAGCATCGGGCAGCCAAGCAATCGAACTGCTCACGGCGCGCCGCGAAGCGCATCCGTTCAGTGCGATTTTTGCCGCCAACGATCAATCGGCGGTGGGCGCACGGCTGGCGCTCTATTATCGGGGAATATCTGTCCCAGAGGACGTTTCGTTGATCGGTTTCGATGACTTGCCGGGCAGCCAGTACATGATTCCGCCGCTGAGCACCATCCGGCAGCCCGTCTTTTATATGGGGTTGGTCGCGTCGCAGGCGATGCTGGCAATGCTCGACGGCGAGATGATGCACTTGCCAGAGTTCCCACTGGAACTGGTCAGCCGCCAATCGGTGGCCTTCCGGTGAAGTAGAATGTTATGTGTTTCACCAGCGGCGGGCATTCACGAAGATCGGAGTTGGCTGCACGCCTATCGAGACGCCTGAAGCCTGGTGATCGTCTTATACGGCATCTGGACAAGCTGCAACGCATGTGAGGATCAACCTCACAACCGATGTGTTATGTAGGGACGGCGGCCTGCCGCGTCCGTCATCCCATCCTGCGTCGCTTTTCAGATTTTCCGCGCCACGATCCTAATGATCGCGGCTGTGCTCCATGAACCAGCGCTGCGCACCGAACGGCATCTCACCCGGCGGTGGTAATATGGGCTGATACGTCCCCTCGGCCTGTAACTGCTGCGCCTTGTAGGTGTCGGCCAGTTCGATGCCCAACACTTCGTCGATGATGCGCTGTTTGAGCGCGGGTGTCTCGACTGGAAATACCGTTTCAACCCGATGATCGAGGTTGCGCTGCATCAGATCGGCGCTGCCGCAGTACACTTCTTCGTGGCCGTTATTGTAGAAATAGTAGATTCGGCTGTGCTCCAAAAAGCGCCCGATCAGGCAGATCACCTTGATATTCTCGCTGATACCCGGAATGCCAGGGCGCAAGCAAGTTAACGTGCGGATGATCAAGTTGATTTTGACGCCTGCCATCGACGCCTCGTACAGCAGCCGGATCATGGCCGGATCGACGAGCGCGTTCATCTTGAATGTCAAGCGCGCTTGACGCCCCGCCCGCGCATGGCCGATCTCGCGCTCGATCAGCGCCGCAATTTGCTCGCGCAGATGTTCCGGCGCGACCAGGAGCTTGCGGTAATGCGTCTGGTACACAAACCCGGTCAGGCGATTGAACAGTTCGGTCGCGTCTGCGCCAATGTCTTCGCGGCAGGTGAGCATTCCCAGATCGGTGTAAATACGTGCGGTCGAGGCGTTGTAATTGCCCGTGCTCAAGTGGACATAACGTCGCACACCATCGGCTTCGCGGCGCACCACCAGCGCGATCTTCGAGTGCGTTTTCAAGCCCATCAGCCCATACACGACGTGGACACCCTGGGCTTCCAGTGCGCGCGCCCAACCGATGTTATTCTCTTCGTCGAAACGCGCCTTCAACTCGACCAACACCGCGACCTGCTTTTTCTTCTCTTGCGCACGTAGCAATGCTTGCACGATCGGCGAGTTATTCCCAGTACGATAGAGCGTGACCTTGATCGCCAATACGGCCGGGTCTTCGGCAGCAGCCTCGAAAAATTCAACAGTCGGTAAAAATGAATCGTAAGGGTGATGCAGCAGAATATCGCCGCGCCGAATTGCCGAGAATATATCTTCATCGACGGGCAAGGCCGCCGGACGCGCGGGCACAAATGGCGACGCTTTGAGGGCGGGGACATCGATATTTGCCAACTCGAACAGATCGTTCATGCCGAGCGGCGCGCGCACTTCGTATACATCGTCGGGCTGCAAATCAAGGTTTTCGATCAATAGCTGTCGGATTGAATCGGGCATGTCATCTACGATGGTCATGCGGACGACGTGCCCAAACCGTCGATTCTGCACGCTTTGCTCGATCATTTCGAGCAGATCGGACGCCTCTTCCTCGGTGATCTCCATTTCGGAGTCGCGGGTGATGCGAAAGGCGCTTACGGCGATCACACGCAAGCCAGGAAACAGCGAATCGAGGTTGGCACTGAGCAGGTCTTCCAAAAAGATATAGCGCAGCCGTTCGGCCTCGGACGTCGGATCGCGCTTTTCGAGTCCGCCAGCGTCTGAACCGTACCGTCGCATGACATCGTTCACCGAGATCACCCGCGCGAGGACGTTGTTCGGCACCTTCAGCCGTGCGAACCGCTCGTGACCGTCCACATCCAACATGAGGATCGCCAAGCTCAGGCTGAGGTTCGAGATGTATGGAAACGGACGCCCCGGATCGACGGCCAGTGGTGTCAGCACAGGGAAAACTTCGCGCTCGAAATAGCGGCGCATGGCCGCCCGCTCCGCACCCGTCAAGCCATCGTAGCTCAACACATCGATACCTTCGGCGGCAAGTCGCGGCACCAGGACGTCATGAAAGCAGTGGCGTTGCTCGCCCAACAAGGCCAATACGCGCTCCCGAATGAGTCCAAGCTGCTGCGCGGGCGTTAGGCCATCGGCGGGCGTATCCGTCACGCCAGCCTTAAGCTGCTCCTTGAGACCAGAGACACGCACCATAAAAAACTCATCCAGGTTGTTGCTGAAGATCGCCAGAAAACGTACCCGCTCCAGCAACGCCAATTCGGGATCGAAAGCCTGTTGCAAGACGCGACGGTTAAACTCGATCCAGCCCAGTTCGCGGTTGATATACAGCGACGGTTCATACAGGTTGGGTATTTCGGCATGGGGAGTGAGGGTGGATTCGGTCGTCATGGAATTACCTATGCCTCATATCATCTTTGTCGCGCGGAATGGCTTCCGACCATAGAATCGAAGGTGCAGATTGGAGATCAGAGGGAAGCGGCGCATCCCACCGATCGGCGCTGGCGAGGGCGGCAAAATCTTTGCGCTGGCGGCTCGTCCAGTCGATCGCGTTCCGCGTCCCACCATGATCGTGATAGCCCATGCGAAACAGCGCAACGAGGTCGTAATCGTCGGGCACACCCAGCATCTCCGCGATCAGGGCTTTGCGTTCGGGTACTTCGAGCGGTGTGCTGATGAACTGCATTCCCATATCCAGGCTGGTCGTCACAAGCCACAAGGTTTGGATCACCGCGCCAAGCGTGATGGTCGAATAGAGACCTGACAACTCGCCCGGTTGATATTCGGCTTTACTCAACGCAATTGCCATCAACAGGGGTGACTCGCGCACGATGGCCGCTTGGTTGTTACCGAGCATCGTGCTGACGCCAAACGTGCCGAGCAGCTTGCCCGCGCCCGGATTGAATATCTGCCGCACGAACGGACGCATCACGGCGGGCAAGTGATCGATGTGGATGCCGTCACCCGTCGCGGCACTTTCGGCTTGGTTGAACCGGAAGTAGCGGCGGTAACGCTCAAAAAACGGCCCTTCCATCAGCTCTTTCATGCTTGCGCCCGCCAATTCGGCGAGTGCTTCGCGTGTCTCCGGTTCGCGGATCAGCACGAAGCGCCAGGGTTGGCTATTGAAATGTGAAGGACTACGTGCCGCCGCTTCGATCAACAGACGGATATGCTCCGGCTTGACGGGATCGGGCAAGAACTTGTTGTTATCGGTGTGTCGCTGCCGGATGGCATCCAATAAATCCATGAACGGTCAGGCCGCGTAGCTGCGCCGTCCGTTGCGGTTGATCAGTTGATGTGCCGTACTATCGAGCACGCCCGTATCGATCTCGTTCAGAATTTGATTCATCACCGACGGCCCCGCAGGTTTGACGATGAACAGATTGCCACCCACCGTCATCGACTCGCGGATGACATCGGCGTCATCATCCATTGAGGCGATCACGATCAGGCTGTGCGGGAAAGTTTGCTTGATGTGCTGCGCGACTTCGCTGCCATAGCCGTCGGGCAAATGATAATCGACCAGATAGAGCGAAATGTCTTCGGTGATGTACGGCAGACTGGCCTCGATTGTTTCGGCACTGAAGACTTCATAGCCCCGTTCGCTCAGCACCAGTTGCCAGATTGCGCAGTTCGAGGCGTCGTCGTCGATGATCAAGGCACGTTTAGCGGTCATTGTATTGGGTTGTCCATTTGATAATATTGCAAAAACAGGTTGCTGTTACGATCGCACGGGTTAGCGATTAATCCACATATCATTCTAACCAAAGCGCGATCAGGCGTCAACACGCCGCCGCGTAATCAAGATTTGCAGGATTTGGCGTAAACGCTGCGCCGCGTTACTATTGCGGCGACTTTTACCGTTACGGCTGATAGGTTGACTAAGCGACATCTTATTGTGAGCGATTCGATTCCACCCGCCAATCCGATACCAGCTGACCCGGCGCTTGATCCGCCCGATTCGTCGGTGAGTGTGCCAACGCCTGCCCCGGCCACTCCCGCGATCCCACCGCCTGCGGTTGTCACGCCTAAACCAACGCCTGCGCCCACGATGCCAAGCCCGACGAACGCCCGACCCGCATTCATCGACGATGACGGCAAGCTAGAAGAAGCCGATCTCGAAGATGATTTTGCCCCGCCTGGAAAACCGCCGCCGCTTGCGCCCAAGCCACCGATCGCGCCGCTGCCTGATGGCAGCCGCCGAGGACGCCGCGCCGCAAGAGCCATCGAAGCCGTCGAGTCAAAAAAATCGCCGAAGCCGCGCGAAAAAGGCGAGCCGAAAAAAAACTACAACCTGATCGCCATCGTCAGCAGCCTACGGTCGTTGATCATCGTGTTTGCGGTGGCTGTGATTGTCGGCACAATCTTCACCTCGTTCACGTCCAACGCCTCGCTCTCGCCAGAAGCCCTGAGCAGCTTGGCGATTGTGCAAGTGACAGAGGCGCATAACGGCCCCGTACCAACCGACTTGCCGACGCCCGTCTGGTTCAAACGCATCGGCATCGTGCCCGGCCACAGCGGGATCGCCAAATATGGCCGAACGAAGGGGAATGTCGATCCAGGCGCGGTCTGCAAATCGGATGGATTCACCGAGGCCAGCGTGACCATGAAGGTCGCGCAGGCGGTAATCGCAGCACTGCGAGGACGAGGTTATACGGTCGATCAACTCGACGAATGGGACGATCGACTCGATGCGCTTAATCCATACGATGCGTCGCTATTTTTATCCATTCACGCCGACTCGTGCGATAATTTCAATGATGGATTTCCGCACAGTGGTTTCAAAGCGGCGGGACCAGAAGCGCGCAAGACAGTGCATGATCAGGACGCGCGATTGGTCGATTGTATTCGCAACTACTATGGACAAGCGACGGGTCTAGCTTGGTCAGGGTACTCGATCACGATCAATATGACCGATTACCATGCCTTCCATCAGATCACGCAGCGCACACCCGCCGCCATCATCGAATTGGGACTGCTTTACTATGACCGCGATACGTTGGAACATCATCCAGATAAATCGGCGGCGGGCATCATCAACGGGTTGTTGTGCTTTCTCGATCCCAAATCACTGGCGACTCAGACGCCCGCCCCAACACTCATTGCACCCAATACGGCCATCTTGACGCCGAATAAGACGCTCACCCATTGACCACTATAAAATCGAAAATCGAAGGACTTAAAGGATACTAGCATGGCCGCGATTGAATTGGTTGTCTATAGTCGGCTCAACCCGTGCCCGTTCGTCTCGCTGGCGCACCGCGTTTTGGAGCGCGAAAACGTTGCCTACCACGAATTGTTTATCGATCAGGATAAAGAAGCCGAACGTCGCGTTTTGGAATGGACGGGTTTCCTGTCCGTGCCCACCTTGATCATCGCGCGCCCCGGCGAAACGCTGCCGATCGAAGCGCCGCAGCCGTTGGTCAAAGAGGCGAGTCCGCGTGGGATCGATCGGGGGGTGATGCTCACCGAACCGGGCGAGGATCAACTGACGGCTTGGTTGCGCCGCTTTGATCTGATCGGCACTGCCACGCCACGTTGAACCTCACCCCTCTCTGTGACTATGGCTATGCATTACCCACAAATTTACCTCACCCCCCAACCCCCTCTCCGTCACCACAGCGAGGGGGCGTCAAACCACACCACATCCGCCAAAGGTCGAGACCGAGTCGAGTCCTGCACCCCTCTCCGTGAGTACGGAGAGGGGCTGGGGGTGAGGTGAATCTGGCATCTGCGAGATGTGGGTAATGTATAGGTGAGGTAAGATCGTCAGGCAGCCGATCGATTCGCGCCGTTTTGGGGTTGCCTCAGCCGTCGCCATTTTGACCTATAATGGACGGTGCAATCCATTCTGATTCGGCGTGGTCACGCGGAGCGGCGGCTTACATGTTCGATCGGGTAGACCTGTTCGTGGTATATTGCGCGTCGGGCGCGTTGATCGGCGCACTGCTGACGCCGCTGGTGTATTGGCGGAAACGGCGCAAACTCGCCAGTGGCTTCTTCGTCGGCGTATTTTTGGGCGCGCTCGGCAACCTGATCTGGCTGGTGCCGCTGTGGATATTGATTCGCGCCCGCCCGTCAAGTTCTGCCGACGCCTTCGATCTATCCGTCGCCTATAATTTGGGTGTGGCGGCGGTGTTGGGCGGACGCCGCGAGGAAGCGCGTTACTATTTTGTGCAGGTCACGCAGACCGATCCGACGCATATCAGTGCGTGGCTGTACTTGGCGAATATGGCGACGACGCCACTGGAAGCCTGGAGTTACCTGCAACAGGCGCGCGCCATTGAGCCAGGGAATCCAGCGGTGCAGGAAGCCGTCACCGTCGTATGGCCGCAGGTGCGCCACTTGTACGGCGACAGTCCCACCCCGATCTGAGCCGATCTGGGTCAGCCACCCGCCAGACTCAACTGCGCATCAACGCGGCGCACGCCCGCCACCGCCGTCACCGCGCGGCGCAGTTCGTCCAGCGACGCGCCCGCTGGCAGCGTTCCGGTCAACGCGACTGCTCCAACCATCACGTTGGCGAAAACGCCGTCGGGGATCAGCTTGCCCACCGCCATCCGAATCGCCTCATCATCGAAAAGCTGCGCCGCATTCAGCGTTGTAACGCCTGCGATGGACGGCAGCGTATTCAACAGCATCCGACGGGCCTGTGGTGAGCGCACATTACCCGTCAGCGTGATCGCGCCATGATTCACATGATAGCTAAAAAAGCCGCGCGATGCCTTGAGCGGCCCATAGGTACGAACCGACTGGGCGATTGCTTCCTCAATATCAACATCGGGGCGGGGCAAAACTTCGGGCATATCCATAGCATCAAAATCCTTTCAGAGAAGAGTCCAATGAGATTGAGCAAAAATCAGGCCGACTGATCGGAGTTCGATCCGGTCGGCTTCACGGCAGCCGCGCTGAACGTCCCGCGATCGGAAAACTCCGCCTGTGTTTGCGCGCGATACACGGTAACATGGCCGGGACCGACCACGCGCGCCATCGCTCCGTGCCCTTCGTCATCGACATCTAGCAAAATGCCCGTCGCGTCGTCCAGCCCGACGATGACGGTTTCGGTGTCCAATCCCCGACGCAACCGTTCGGCGGAAAAACGACCCTCGACCAACGCATGATGCGGAATCACGGCCATGCCGCGCAGCACACCCAGTCCGGCCACCC
>JBBRMW010000098.1:0-18767 GCA_038230635.1 Aggregatilineales bacterium
CACGCAGGCGGGGGTAAGGGGTGGGGGGATAGAGGGGTTTGTCCATTCCCGAATCTCGCCCCCAACCTTGAATGCACCCCCCGACCCCCAGGGCGATTGCATCTAATTTTGCGCAGATAGCGGACGAGGCCTGCCTCGTCCGTCCACTAGATGTCACAAAACCCGACAATGAGCGCCTCCGTTCCTTACGGTCAAACCAATCAAAGGCCACGTATGTCTAGGTTTGCCTTCCGACTCCCCCTCTCCGTGATTACGGAGAGGGGGCCGGGGGTGAGGTGAATGCGCGAAGTTTGATTGGTTTCACCATTAGCTTCACGCCTATGACTGAGGGGGTGAGTGCTCTCCCGCGACTTTGCACATGCCCTGGTTCAGGCATGGGCAACCAGCCCAAGCCCTTCACTCGTATTGGAAGCGCGCCAACCCCAGTGCGAAAAACACCGCTGCGAATCCGATCAGCACGGCCAGCGGAGTCAGGATGTCGGGCAGGTGGCCGCCATAAAAGATCAGCTTGCCAAATGCTTCTTGTGACCACGCGATCGGCGAAATTTTGGCGAGCGTTTGCATCCAGCCGGGCACGATGCCCAGCGGCCACCATGCCCCGCCGAGCGGCGCAAGTGTCAATAACAGCAGGAGTTGGACGCCTTCCGCCTGACCCGTCGAGCGCACGAACGTCGAGACGGCCAAACCGATCGCGGTGACGGCCAGCGTAAACACCAGAATAACCGCGATCACGGCCAGCGGATCGCCCCACTGAACACCGAAGGCCGCCCCCAACAGAATGATCACCACCCACATGACCAGCCCGTACACGTAGCGTCCGAGCAGCTTACCTGCCAACACCTGCGCGCGCGTCACAGGCAGCGTCAACAGCCGTTGCAGGGTGCCGCCGCGCCGTTCCTCGACGAACTCGGTGGCGATATTCAACAGCACCGACAGCACGAACATCGAGCCAATGCCGGGCGCGCTCTGTCCGAAGCCCGTACCGGCGGCGTTGACCGTGCCGCTCGTCTGTTCGTCGATCGTGACCGGATCACTTGCCCAGATTTTCTGCGCGTTGCCGTAGACCGAATCGTAGATCGCGGCTTTGTTGCCGCTCGATGGTGCGTTATCGCGGATCAGGCGCGCGGCTACGATCGAGGCGTTGATCTGGGTGACCGCCGAACCGACCTTTTGACCGACGATCTGTGCGGTGTTCTGGCCGCTGGTGATCAGATCGAGCGAGGCCGCCGTTCCACCCGTGATCGTCTGGCCGAGATCAGCTGGAATGTACACGAAGCCGACCGTCGTCGCTTTTTTGAGCCGATCTTCGGCGAAGGCGCGGGGGTCGCTCCCCGGCACGGCATCTTTCAGCGCGCAGGCATCGGCCTGATCTTTGCCCGCCACGTCGCAAAAGACAAAACTGGTGCTGCCCTGTGCCCGGAGTGCGTCCCACAGCCCGGCGGCCAGCGGACTGGTCGTGTCGGCACGCACGACATCGATCAGGTAGGTGCTGCTGGTGCTGCCGCCAGTCAACAACCCGATCACGACGGTGATCAAGATGAGCGGCACGTAGGTCGCAATGACGGTGCTTGGCTTGATCAGCAACCGCAGATCGAGCCGGGCGATCGTGAGAATATGACGCATGAGTGATTCTCCGTTATAGCTCTACAACCGAACTTACGATTTGACCCATCAAATGCCACAGATTGACCTCACCCCCTCAGTCCCCAACTCCGTCCTCACGGAGAGGGGGAAGCCAGCCCATACCCACTGCGCCTATCGCTGCATCATTTGGGTTGTAGAAATAGGGTGCATTTCAATTGCGCTCCAATCCGCACAAATAGAGACGGCAGACACCCCCTCGCTGTGATTGCGGAGAGGGGGTGATGGTCAAACCAATCGAAGGCCACGTATGTCTAGGTTTGCCTTCCGACTCCCCCTCTCCGTGATTACGGAGAGGGGGCCGGGGATGAGGTGAATGCACGAAGTTTGATTGGTTTCACCATGAGGTTCTGCTACACGTCGAGCTGACGACTGAACCCAATGACGCCGATCCCAAAAAACACGGCGAACATGCCGAGCAGCACCGCCAAGTTGGGCAGCACCGCGCCCAGATCGCCCGTCATGGCGAGCGTCCGATAGCCGCTGGTCGCCCACGTATTGAGCGACAATTTGCTGAGCACGGCGAATGGACCGCCCACGCCCGAAATATCGAAGAACGCGCCGCCCAGCACACCCAACGTGGTCGGAACCACCGAAGCCAGCGTGACCGCCTGCTGCTTGGTACGCGACAACCCGACGATCAACGTACCCAGTCCGGTGGCCGCGAGGGCGGTACACAATGTCATCAACGCCAGCCCGATCAGGTTCGTGCCCCATACGCTGCTCTGACTGCCCAGCACCACCCCAATCAGCGGCATCAGCAACATGAGTACCACCATTTGAAACAGGCCGTTGCCGAAGACCGTCCCCAACTGCCCAACCAGGATTGTCACGCGCGACGTAGGCGAGAGCAGCAGCCTCTGCAGCGTCCCATTTTCCTTTTCCTCGAAGATCGCCGCCGCGCCGTTGGTGGCTGTGAACAACGCGAAGAAGATTGCCATCGCGGGTGCGAAATATTGCAGCGGGTTATTCGTGACTGGCTGCTGACCGCTCAGCGATCCCGATTTGACCGCGATCGGCGCGTCGCCTTGAAGCTGTTTTTGCAAATCGGCGGAAAGTGCCCCTAACTTCGGCCCGAGCGCGGCATACAGCGCCGGATCGCTGTCGCGCGCGGCAAACATCATCACGAAGCTGCCCGTCAGCCCGTCGGTGATGCCGTGCGTGATGCTCGATACGATGCTCGCCGAAAGGGGCGCGCCCGCGTCCCGCACCAAACGCAGCGTGCTGTGCCCGATCGTCGGTTTGCCCAGATCGAAGGTGGCTGAAAAATCCGCCGGAATGATCAGTGCAGCGGCCACTTTGCCAGTATTGACGGCTTTGAGCGCATCCGCTTCGTTCATCTCCGTCGCGTTGATCAGCTTCGCCAGACTCGCGCTGGTCGGCTTGACCAAACTATCGACGACGTTCTGCCCCAATTTGAAATGCTGCGTGAACGGACCCAATACGACGTCCGTGCCCGTGTCATGGTTGACCACCGCCATGCTGATCGAGTCGATCGGGATATCGCTGGTCTTGTTCAAAAATTTGCTGAAAGCCGCACCGATTACCAACGTGAGCGCCAACGGTGCCGCGATCATGATCAACAGCAGGTTGCGATTGCTGAACGTTTCCCGCACGCCGCGCAGCGCGATCTGCCAGACTTTTTTGATGTCCATAAAGCTCCTTCGCCAGCCCTTCTTTTCAGACGAATCAGCGGATGCCGTTTCCGTAAAATAGGGTCAATCCCGCAGGGCACGCCCCGTCAACGACAAAAAGACCGTCTCCAGATTTGGCTCGCGGACTTCGATCGACTGGGGCAGCACGCCCGCCCCGTCCAACGCGCGGATCACGCCGGGGAGTGCCTGCCGCCCGCGCCCGGTCAGCAGTTTGACGAGGCCGCCGTCTTCGACCGTCGCCGACTCGATGCCCGCCACCGTCCGCACGACCGCCGACGCTTGCTCGGCCTGATCACCGACCTTGATCAGGATCGTGTCCATTTCGCCGACTTTCTGGATCAAATCGCCTTCTTTGCCAATAGCGATTAATTGGCCGTGATCGATGATGCCGATCCGGTCGGAGAGTTCCTCGGCTTCTTCCATATAATGCGTCGTATACAGGACCGTCATGCCTTCCTGGTTGAGCGTTTTGATCGTGTCAAGGATATTGCGGCGGCTCTGCGGATCGACGCCGACGGTCGGCTCGTCCATGAAGACCAGCTTCGGCTTATGCAGCAGACCGACTCCGATATTGACGCGGCGCTTCATGCCGCCCGAATACGACTCGATCTTGTCGCGCTGGCGATCCGTGAGGCCGATAAAATCAAGCACCTCATCGACGCGTTTGGCGAGCGACGCACCACCCAGGCCGTACATCTTGCCGAAAAATTCCAGGTTTTGGCGGGCGCTGATCTGCGCATACAGCGCGATCTCCTGCGGCACGACGCCGATCACCCGCTTCACGGTGAGCGGCTCTTTGACGATCGAGTGACCGTCGATCAGCACATCGCCTTCAGTAGGCGCGATCAGGCCGCTCATCATGTTGATCGTGGTCGTTTTGCCCGCACCGTTCGGCCCCAGCAGGCTGAATATTTCGCCGCGTTCGAGCGTCAGGTCGATGCCCTTGACGGCGAGATTGCCCTCTTTCGACTCGCCCGTCGGCGGGTAGCGCTTTTTGAGTCCTCGGACTTCAACAATCGGAGTCACGGATAGCGTCCTTTCGTGGCAAGGTCTCCCGCTGAGACAATACGCGGCGCGCAAGAATAAGTTTTAGGGGCTGTTTGTAAATCAGTCACCGCGCGGATTTGCTGCTCACGGTGGTAGTCGCGGCGATTTCGGGCGTTGGGCCACCGATCGGCAAGCTGAACCAGAACGTTGCGCCGGGGTTTGGCGTATTGTTGCGCATTCCGATCTGGCCGTCGTGCAGCTCGATCATTTGCTTGCAGATGGCGAGTCCGAGTCCAGTGCTGGTTTCGTCACCGGTCGGTTTGTTGCTCAAGCGCGCATATTTGGCAAACGCATTCTGCAAATCTTCGGGCTTCAAACCGGGACCCGAATCAACGACCTCGAACAGCACCGAGCGCGTATAACGTTCCGTCCGTACCAGGATGCTCGCGCCCGGACGACAAAACTTGATCGCGTTGCCGATTAGGTTCTGTGCCACCTGTCGCAGCCGCGCATTGTCGCCGATGATCTCCGGCAGATTCGAATCGAGGGCGAGGTTCAGGCTGATATTTTTGCTGTTCGCATAGTCGAAATTGTTCTGAACGGTTTCCTCGGCGATCGTATTGACCTGCGTGGCGGCCAGCGTCAGCGTGATGCCACCATCTTCCATCGCCTGGAAATCCAGAAAGTCGCGGATGATGCGCTGCATTTCTTCGCTGTGTTTGACGATGAACGAGAGCATCTGATAGTGCTGCTCCATCATCACACTGCCCGGCGGCACGCGCTCACGGACGACATGCGCGGCCATCATCACCGTTGACAGTGGGTTTTTGAGGTCGTGGCTGGCGATGCGGATGAACTCATCTTTGAGCTGCGACAGACTCTTGAGGCGCAGCTGCGTTTGGATGCGCGCCAACAGCACTGGCAGATCGATCGGCTTGGTCACGTAATCGTTCGCGCCGAGCTGCAAGGCCTGCACGATGTCATCGCTCTCGTCGCGGGCGGTCGCCATGATGATCGGCAGATCGGGCAATGTATGCGTTTTGCGGATCAACGGCAGCATTTCAAGACCGCTGATGCTGGGCATCATCACATCGAGCAGGATCAGATCGAAGCGCCCGCTGCGGATCATGTCGAGCGCCTGGAAGCCCTCGCTGGCGGTATCGATCTCATAGCCTTCGCGCCGCAGCCGCCGCACCATCAGATCGCGGTTCATCTCGTTATCGTCAACAACCAGCAAACGTCCCAGTGGAGTTGTTTTCATATATTTAGCGCCTCGTGCTTATTGAAAATGTATGCCCCCTACCTGCGGGAGAGGAGGTTGAGGTTCTTTACCCTCACCCACCCAGCAGCCGCTGAATTTTCTCCAACAGACGCGCGATCTCAACGGGTTTGGTGTCATAGTCATCGCAGCCCGCCGCCAGCCCTTTTTCAGCATCGCCCGCCATCGCGTTCGCCGAGAGTCCGATGATCGGGATGTGCTGCGTTTCGGGCGCGGCTTTCAGGCGGCGCGTCGCCTCCCAGCCATCAACGACGGGCAGCCCCATATCCATCAAGATCAGATCGGGCTGTTCGCCATACGCGATTTCGATGCCCTGCTGGCCGTCCACCGCGACCAATGTCGCATAGCCGCGCCGCTCCAGCCGCCGCATCAACATATCGCGGTTGTCATCATTGTCTTCGACGATCAGGATTCTAGCCATTTTTCGCTGCATCTTTCTCCGGCACGGTGCGGATATATTTTGCCACAATTGTGCGCAGATCGGAAAACAGCGCCTCGCCCTGCTGGGTGCCACCCTTGCGCAAAATCGACTCGACGTGACCGCTCAGCCGCGCGCGTTCCTCCGGGTTGAGTTCCATCGCCGTCACCACGATCACGGGTATGCCGCGATGCGCCTCATCTTTGCTCAATTCCTCGATGAACTGGAAGCCGTTCATCTCCGGCATCATCAGATCGAGCAAAATCATTTGCGGATCGTGTTTTTTGACCTGTGCCAAGCCGACGAGTCCATTTTCCGCTTCGATCACGCTGATGCCTTCGCGCTCCAGGACGCGCCGCATCATTTGCCGGGTATCGGTATCATCTTCGACGATGAGCGCGGTACACACAGGCTTTTCGCAGTGGTAGCGTTCCAGAATTTCCAGCAGCCGTTCGCGCTGAATCGGCTTGGTCATATATTCGGACGCACCCAGTGCAAAGCCCATATTCTTGTCCGTGACCATGCTCAACATCACCACCGGAATGGCCGCCAGCACCGGATTCGCTTTCAGACTCGACAGCACCGCCCAGCCGTCCATGCCCGGCATCATCACATCCAGCGTGATCACATCCGGGCGCAGTTCCTCGGCGCGCCGGAGGCCATCTTTGCCCGTCGCTGCCGTCTCGACATAATAGCCTTCTTTGAGCAGGAAGCGCGTCATCAATTCGCGTGCCGCCGGATCGTCGTCAATGACGAGGATGGTGTTACGCCCCGCTGCCGCCGGGATCAGCTTGCCATTGGTGGCGACCGCATCCGGCCTGGGCACGGCGACGGGCAGCCGCACGGTGAACGTCGAGCCGACGCCGACGGTGCTCTCGACATCGATGTCGCCGCCCATCATTTGCGCAAAACGGCGGCTGATCGAAAGTCCCAGCCCCGTCCCACCATATTTGCGCGTGGTCGATGAATCCGCCTGCGAAAAATCCTTGAACAGCCTGACGATTTGGTCTTCCGTCATGCCGATGCCCGAATCGATCACGCTGAAGATCATCCACTCGACTTCGCTGATGATCTCGCGGCGCGCGCTGAGCGTGACCTGCCCGGTCTTGGTGAACTTGCTGGCATTGCTGAGCAGATTGAACAGGATTTGGCGGACTTTGGTGAGGTCGGCGCGCATCATGCCCAAGTCGGGCGGACACTCGATCTTGAGCGTATTCTCGTTTTTGATCACCAGCGGCAGCACCGTCGTTTCGATCTCGCCGATCATCTTGGGTACTTCGATCAGTTCGATGTACACGTCCATTTTGCCCGCCTCGATCTTCGACAGATCGAGGATGTCGTTGATCAGCGCGAGCAGGTGTTTGGCCGCCGCCTGAATCTTTTGCAAATCGGGCACGAATTCGGTCTGGCCGCTGTCTTCGCACTCCTCCTGGATCAGTTCGCTGTAGCCGATCACGGCGTTGAGCGGCGTCCGCAGTTCGTGCGACATGTTCGCCAAAAAGGCGCTCTTCGATCGATTCGACTCCAATGCCTGATCGCGGGCGGTCAACAGTTCTTTGGCGATCGTGTTGAACGAGATGGCGACCTGCGCCAATTCATCGCGGTTGGCGAGTACAAGCACCTCGTCCATGTGGCCGCCGATCATGCGCCCCGTCGCCGTTTCCAGGCTATGAATCGCGCCGCGCACGGCCAGATAAAAGCCGATGAATAGGTACACGACCAGCGCCAATGCCACCAACGCCACGACGATCACGAGATTGCGGGCGGCGGCATTGCTATCGATGCGCGCCTGCAACAAATCATTGAGCTGCGGCGTCACCTGATAATAGAGATGGAACACCGCATCCACATTTTTAACCGCCGCATCCAGAAAATCGGCGGGATCACTCGTGGGTGTATCTTCGGTTGCGCTGATAAATTGGCGATTGATGGCGTCCAAAAAAAGATTCACCTGATCGCCATAAGTTTTCAGATCGCCCTGCAACGCGACTTTGAGCGGGCTGTTGACGTTGAACGCGTAGCCGAAGCTGCGCAGGCTCGAATTGAGTGTCGAACGTGCCAGCCCGGTATAGATATTGAAGCGCGCCCGATCTTCCGGCGTCAGCGTTTTGCTCGCCGCGCTGATCGCCCCATAGCCGCGCAGTTGCCCCGCATATTCCGACATTTGCGGCAGCTTGGTGATCGCGTTGTCCATCAGATAATAGGTGTCGATCGTGGGATCGAGAATAAGGTTCGAGTTGTTGCCGATCTCGGTGATAAAGACCAGCAGATCATCGTTGAGCGACGTGTGCGCGTTGAAGCTGTCCAGCGGTTTGATATTGGTGTAAATCGATTTGATCGTCGTCCAGCGGCTTTTGATCGCGCCCCACGTGCGGGTCGTGTTCAATTGCACGCCCAAGCGCTTATCGACCGCATCGACCTTTTGCACATCGCTGTCGATGATAGCCTCGTTATACAGCAGCTTGGCTTTGAAGGTGCTGCCACCCGCCAGGTACGCGCTCGCCAAGCCGCGATGCACCTGGAGATCGTCCAGGAGTTGGATCACGGGCGCGTTATAGACCAGCCCAAGCTGCTCTTTGCCCGCAAAATCGATCACGGCCTGGGTCGCGCTGATGTAGCCGTACATCACCAGCAGCAGCGGGATCAACAGCAGCAGGCCGACTAGCAAGAATTTCTGCGGATAGCGCAGCCGATTCATGAGTGTGATGGCAGGCGCAAAGATCGATGCCATTGGGTGTGCCTCAATCAATGGGTTTGGGACAGGCGTATGGTGAGTCGGGTTGAGAAAATCGCGTTTTGCCGATCGAGTGTACCGCAACTGACGGGGCAGCGCCTAACGATCTTGTTACGAATTGTATTCGATCGTTCGGCAAATGCGGACAAGGCTTTCAGCCCCCGGTCCAGGGCGCATTCAACGTTGGGGGCGAGATTGGGGAATGGACAAACCCCTCTATCCCCAGCCCTTTCCCCCACGCAGGCGGTGGGAAAGGGAGCCGAAGCGCCGGCGCTCGCTGGGGCGCACCCAGCGGCTGAGGGTCGCCTGGCAATCTCGGTCAGCGGTCGGCTGTGACTCCCCTTTCCCCCCGCCTGCGTGGGGGATAAGGGGTGGGGGGATAGAGGGGTTCTATGATCTGCCCCCATCCCTGAATGCACCCCCCAAGTCCCATGCTCTGGCACATCGTCGCGCCGAGCGCTACAATTCGCCGCACAGTGGCTCCGATTTTAAGGTGAGGCTCCCATCCTTTGGCAACCCTGATTTCCCTCTCGAATATCGCACAATACGACGGTCAGGAAGTGACCGTGCGCGGCTGGCTGTACAACCGCACCGATAAAGGCAAGCTGCAATTTTTGCTGGTGCGCGACGGTACAGGCATCGCGCAGTGCGTTGCCTTCCAAAAAGACCTGCCCGCCGATCAATTTGAGGCGGCGAGCAAACTGACCCAGGAATCCTCGCTGACGTTGACGGGCACCGTCCGCGCCGATAAGCGCGCGCCCGGTACACCCGGCGGCTTCGAAATCGGCATCAAAGAATTGACGGTGCATCAGGTCGCCGACGAATATCCGATCTCGCCGAAAGAGCACGGCGTCGAGTTTCTGATGGACAACCGCCATTTGTGGGTGCGATCGTCGCGGCAGTGGGCGATCCTACGCATCCGTGCGACGATCACGCGCGCCATCCGCACCTGGCTGGATGAGCATGGCTATCTCAACGTCGATACGCCGATCCTCACCCCGGCGGCGGGCGAATCGACCACCGAGTTGTTCGAGGTCGATTATTTCGAGGATGACAAAGCCTATCTGGCGCAGACGGGGCAGCTTTATAACGAGGCCAACATGATGGCCTTCGGCAAAGTGTACGCATTCGGGCCGACCTTTCGCGCCGAAAAAAGCAAAACGCGCCGACACCTCACCGAGTTCTGGATGGTCGAGCCAGAAATGGCGTTTTTCTCGCTCGAAGACCTGATGGATATGGAAGAGCAGTTCATCAGCTATATCGTCGAGCGCGTGTTGACCACCAATCGGCCAGAGTTGGACGTGATCGAACGCGACGTTTCGCACCTGGAGCGCGCCGTGATGCCGTTCCCGCGCATCAGCTACGACGAGGCGGTCGAGCGGCTGCTCAAGATCGTCGCGGAGACAGAAGACCCGGAGCAAAAGGCGCTGCTGGCGATCGAATGGGGTGATGATTTTGGATCGCCGCACGAAACGGCACTGACCCAGCAATTCGATCGACCCGTCTTCGTCTACAACTATCCGAGCGCCGTCAAAGCGTTTTACATGCAGCCCGTCGAAGGTCGTCCAGAAGTCTGCCGCAGTGTCGATCTGCTCGCGCCAGAAGGCTATGGCGAGATCACGGGTGGCAGCGAACGTATCTACGACAAGGACCTGATCGAGCGGCGCGTCGCACAGATCGGGCTGCCGCGCGAGTCGTATGCCTGGTATCTGGAACTGCGCCGCTATGGAAGCGTGCCGCACGCCGGCTTTGGGCTGGGCGTGGAGCGTACCGTCGCCTGGATTTGCGGGCTGCCGCATATCCGCGAGACGATCCCGTATGCGCGGATGCTCAAACGGCTGTACCCGTGAATAAAGCCCTCACCCCCAACCCCTCTCCCGCAGGTAGAGGGGAGAAAACCGCCGATCGCGTCAGCATCAATGCGCAGGTGAGTGTCGTTCAGCGTGACTCAACAGACGGGTAAATATGGCGACACTGCGCGAAGGTCGGCAAATTGTGGCGGGGCTGCTGGATACGGGCAGCCCCATCGAAGCACCCACCGCCTATTACGGCCTGTATCATGATCCGAAGCGTTCGTCGATGGTCGCGCGCGCGGGCGAAGGTTTCGTCGGCTGCTATCAGACGGGCTTCGATCTATTTCGACCGCTCGTGTGTATGCGCTGCTGGCGCGCCGAACCCGCCGCCGATCTGTTGGCGGAGGCGTTGAGCGTCGGACGTTCGTATGTGCTCTTCGCCAATTTTAACCAACTGGCGCTTGTCGGCGGCAGCCTGACACTTTCCAATGAGCGCATCCTGTCGATCTATGCGCTCGATGCGGCGCGCTTCACCTCGCAAATCAACGTGCTGGTGGTCGATAAGCTGGCACAGGATGGCACGCCGCGCTGCGAGATCAGCCGCGACGGACATAGTGCGGTGGCGGGACTCAACTGGCAATCACCGGGTTTCGCGGAAATCTACGTCCACACCGATCCCGAAGCGCGGCGCAGTGGTTGGGGACGGAGTGTGGCGGTGGCGCTGACGGGGCGCGTGCTGCAAGCGGGTCGCATCCCGCTGTATCTGGTGGAAGCCAACAACGAGGCATCGATCGGGCTTGCGAAGGGCTTGGGTTACGTCGATACGGGCGCACGGCAGGTGCTCGCCGACGCCGTGTATCAGGGTCATCCGAACCACCGCCCATAAGCCACAACGCGGCGCATCCCGTGGTGTCATCCACCTCAGACTCAACTCAGGATCAGGACTGATGCAAACTCACAAACAGGCTACAAAGCCCTCAATTCCCGGCTTTGAAACAGCCCCGACGTCATGATGTTTAACCTTGCGTTCAAAGAACAAATGCTCTATGCTTAATCCAAAGCTCAGGATACGAAACCAAGAAAGTGCTGCGCAATGGGAAAAGTCATTTTAGATATGGCGATGTCGTTAGACGGTTTCATGTCTGGTCCTCACGGCGAAGATTGGGGACTTCACGACTATTTCTTTACGCCGTCGGCGAACACGAAGGTATTTTTGGAAGAAAGTTTGAAATCGGCGGGCGCAATCGTCATGGGACGGCGGACTTACGATAATGGTGCGGAAGAAGAGGGTTTCGATGAAAATCCGTATCATGTGACGAATTTTGTTTTGACTCACATGGTCCCAGAAAACGTGCTCCAGCAACCAGATTGGTTGGTCTTTGTCACCGATGGGGTTGAGAGTATCCTGCGACAAGCACAAGCTGTGGCTGGCGATAAACACATATTAATTGGTGGTGGTGCAGACATTGCCCGACAATTTCTTGAGGCTAAATTGGTTGATGAAGTGCATATCCAGCTTGTTCATGTGCTGTTTGGGCAGGGCGTGCGCTTATTTGATCGACTGAATATCGAACGTACCACATTGGAAGCGATCGATGTAATCGAATCCACGGGGGTGACTCATCTTCAATTTCGCGTCGTCAAATAATGCAGAATTACATGGCATTCGCGTGCTACCTGATACAGCGCCCGGTGAATGGATATGGTTTCGCGACCAGGGCGAATCGCATGGAGCCAGAATGGAATGTATATGAAAATGGATAGCGACGAGTCACTCAGCAAGCGTGAGATCGAATTGCTCACAGCAGAGTTTTTCGAGGCAGTATCGTTCTAGGAAGGGCACAAACCTGCCTATCAAAATCTGTACAGGCTGTTCATCGACGGCGGGCATCTCATCAAAAACAGCTCAGCCCTGCCCGAAATCTCTACCGTGAGCCAATTTATCGAACCGCGTCAACGGCTCGTCGATACGGGCGAATTAACCTATTTCAGAGAATCGGAAATAACGGCGATCACGGAGCTTTTCGGTAACGTCGCTCATCGCTTTAGCACTTACGAAAAGCGTGGGGTCAACTCGGCTGGCGAGTTTGTCGGGCATGGCATGATCTCGACTCAGTTTATCATGACGGCGGCGGGCTGGAAAATAAGTGCGATGGCCTGGGATGATCAGCGGCCAGGGCTGTCGATTCCCGAACATTATCGGTAGCGATGCGGCCTGCCGCGTCTGCTCGATCACATCGATATTGCTTTTTTGATATATTACCAAATTTATAACTATTTTTATTGATCCTGCATTGTTTATCAATGCCAAAAAGTTTCACGCGGTAAGGAATCGGCTATCGAAAGCCTTCTATAAGCACCGCACTTTATACAAAACGAGATGACTTGCATGGCGATTTTGGGGCAAACCCTGCGGACCGTGCGCGATAATTTCGCGCCGTTACGATATCCAAACTTCCGACTCTACCTCGGCGGCCAAGCGATCTCTCTGATCGGTACGTGGCTGCAATTCACCGCACAAAGCTGGGTCGTCTGGACTCTCACCAAATCGGAGGCGTCGCTGGGCGTGGTCAACATGCTCGGCACGCTCCCCGTCTTGTTTTTGGGGCCGTTCGCGGGCGTGTGGGTCGATCGCATCGATCGGCGTAGGCTGCTGATTGGCACGCAATTTACAGCGATGCTGTTGGCGTTCATCCTGGCCGCACTCAGCCAAACGGGCTTGGTGCAAATCTGGCACGTCTACTTTTTGAGCATCTGCCTCGGCATCGCCAATGCGCTGGATATGCCCGCGCAGCAATCCTTCCTGGGCGATCTGTCGGGCATGTCCGAAGTCCGCAAAGCGATCAACCTGAATATCATGATCTTGCAGATCAGCCGCATCCTGGGGCCGTCGCTGGCCGGGCTGATCGTCGCCCGCGTGGGGATCGCGCCCGCCTTTTGGTTGAACGGACTCAGTTTCCTGGCCGTGATCGCCAGCTTGATCCTGGTGCGTACCGCCGCCAAAGCACCCAAAGCGCCCAGCACGGTCAGCCCGCTGCGCCAGATCGCGGAAGGCGCGACCTATCTGCGAAACACGCCGCGCTTGCAGGATTTGTTCTTGTTTGCGACGCTGCTGACGTTCTTCGTATTCTCGATTATCATGAACATCCTGCCCGCCGTGGCGACCAAGCTCCTGAACGGCGATGCCGCGACCCTTGGCGTACTGATGTCGGCATCGGGTGTGGGCGCGCTGATTGCGGTGCTGATCATCGTGCCGATCACGCAGTCGTTCAAACGGAGCGGCGTCGTGATGGCGGGCGCGTGCTTCTGGCTGGCCTTTTGGTTGAGCGTGTTCTCCCATTCACACTTGCTGCCGCTCTCGATGCTGGCCTTAATGATGGGCAGCATGGGCGCACCGACGCTGATGACGATGGCAATGGGCTTGGTGCAGTTGATGTCGCCGCTCGATATGCGCGGGCGGCTGATCAGCCTGTTCACGGTGATCAGCTTCGGCATGACGCCGCTGGCTGCCGTGTGGATAGGGCAAACTGCGGAGCACCTGGGCGTCGAAACGGCGATTCAGATCAACGCGATTCTGCTGGTGATCGGCGCTTCGGCGATGGTGATCCTGCGCCCGGCGATCCTGCGTTATGAATATGCGCCCGCCGCCGAATCCCCGAAAATCGAAGCTGAGCGCGTGCCCGGCGTGGTGGGCGAAATCCCGACGCTGGCCTTCGATTAACGGTCAAACCATTTAGATTCGATGTACATTTACCGTCGGCCATTGTGCATGGTCTGGCTTCCCCTCTCCGTCATGACGGAGAGGGGATTGAGGGGTGAGGTGAATCTGTGAGGGGCGCACACATGTGTATAATGAGGCCCATCAACTTTCATCTGAATGGCGACCATGCAGCTTAATCTTCCCATCCTCGATCAACTACGCGACAGTCAGAGTATCCTCGTGGCGGGCGCGGGCGGCGGCTTTGATGTCTACGCCGGGCTGCCCGTCTATTTCGCGCTCAAAGCACTCGGCAAAAACGTCCATCTGGCGAACTATAGCTTTTCCGACTATCTGTTTTCCAGCATCATCAGCACCGCCGAAGTGCTCGAAGGCGATCTGCTCTATGGGCTGAGCGGTTCGCTCCAACGGACGGGCAATATCTCCGCGCCGGAAGCCTACTTGGCGCAGTGGTTCGAGCAGGTGCGCGGCGAAAAGACGACGATCTGGTTGTTCAAGAATGCGGGCGTCGAGCCATTGCGCAAAGCCTATCAAACATTGGTGAAACATCTGGGCATTGACGCGATTATCCTGATCGATGGCGGCGTCGATTCGTTGATGCGCGGCGACGAAACCGGTCCCGGCACGCTGATCGAAGATGCGATCTCGTTGGCCGCAATCGAGTCGCTGGACGTACCCGTCAAGATTTTGGCGTGTGTGGGCTTCGGCACAGAAGTCGAGGAGGGCGTGTGTCACCATCATGCACTCGAAAATATCGCGGCGCTGGCAAAACTTGGCGCGTTCCTGGGAAGTTGCGCGCTGACTTCGCAAATGGAGGCGTTTCAGCTTTACGAGGCGGCGGGGCGCTACGTGTGGGAGATGCCGAAACATGCGCGCAGCCACATCAGTACGCGGATCATTCCGGCGGTTCACGGCGAATTCGGCAATCACCACATGTATCCCGAAGCACGGGAAGAATCGCTGTTCATCTCGCCGTTGATGAGCTTGTACTGGTTTTTCGACGCGATGGCCGTGATCAAGCGCAGTCTGCTGATCCCGCAAATTCAGGATAGCGAGACCGTCCGCGATGCGTTCGCCGTCTACGCCATGTATCGCACGCGCGCGCAGTTGCGTCCGCGCAAAGCAATTCCGTATTAGGCGTTTTTTGCCCATGTTTTCGCCTTAACGGACGCGGCAAGCCGCGTCCCTACGATTCTGCTAAAATTCTATGCGCCGCTGAACTGTGTTGTAATGTAAGCGTATGCGGCAAAAGGTGTGCATGATGCGTAACCGATTCCTGACTGTGACCCTGTGTAGTGTGGTATGGTTCATGCTCGGTGGCGTTCCCAGCCTGAGTCGCGCGGCGGATCGTCCGTTTGGGCTGCCATTTGCTGGCGCGCCTGGCCCAAATTCGTGGTTGATCGCCCAGCAGTATGGCAATACGACGGGCGCTTTCAATTCGGGACGTTTTCAATATGCAGCGGGGCAAGGATTGCACTTCGGACTCGATTTCTCCGTGCCGTGTCAAACACCGATCGTGGCGCTGGCCGATGGCCTCGTCGATGGCGTCGATAACCTGAGTCACGGCGCGGCCCCGCACAATCTGGCGATCCGGCACATCGCACTCGGCTACCTCTCGTTTTACGGCCACTTGTACAGCAAACCGACGGTCGTGCGCGGACAGCCCGTCAAGCGCGGCGAGGTGATCGCGCTCAGCGGCGACCCGGAAGGCACTTGCGTTTCACGTCCACATTTGCACCTCGAAATTCGCAGCCTCGATTATGGCACGACCTACAACCCCACACAGTTGATCGATGCCGATTGGACGATGCTGTCGAGCATTGGTGGTTTTGGGGGCGGCTTCGCCAAAGATTTATATTATCCGAATCGCTGGCAGACGCTGGCCGATCAACCCAACGTGCATTTTGGCGACAATATCCTGAACAATTACCCAGCCGTTTGGCCGCCGCCCGCACGGTTGCAACCACCACCGCTGGCTCGTCCCGCGCTCAGTGCGTCGCCCATCAACGCCGCGCCGCAGCTCAATCGGCTGACGGCGGTCAACTGCTGTTCGCAGGCGTGGTGGGCAGCCGACGGCGGATCGGTGCGCTTTTGGAATGGGGCAGACGGTCAGCGCGCGACGTTGCAAGCGGTCGGACTGGATGGCAAACCCGTGACCGTGACTATCCCTGAACCGGGCTTAGAATCACCCGATGGCAAGTATGCGCTGCAAGCCACGCTCGACCTCAAGGACGGTAGTCACGTTTCGATCGTCCGGTTAGCCGATAAAATGACGTGGCCGCTGGTATCGGGCGGTGCGTGGCCGCGTTTTTCGCCGGATAGCCGCCGCCTGCTGTGGCAATATTCGCCCGCCGATGCCGTACCGGGCACGGTTGGCCCGGATACCGAAATCTGGATAGCCAACGTTGATGGCTCGAATCGCACCCGGATCGTCACAGTGCGCGGTGGTTCGACAAGCTGGCTAGATAGCGATCACCTGCTGCTATCCACGCGCCTGGATAAAACGCTCATTACGCATGTGTCGATCTACACGATCAGCACGGGCGAATCAACGCTGCTCGCCAGCCTGACCAATCTGCGCGGAATGTCGGTCGCACCCGGCGGCGCGACCTTGCTATACTATGTGACGTTCCAGGCCGATCCGACGGCGGGCGGGATGTATCTCTTGAAGGCGCAAGCGGGCGCGACCCCGATCAAACTGCCATTTTTTGGAAGCTGGCGTTGGCGCGATTCGCAGAGCATCATCTATCGGCCATTCGCGCCGGGCACGCCGGATAGTCTTGTCGTTTACGATACGGTGAGCGGTCAATCGCGCACACAGACCGATCCGAAAACGCAGCCGTTGACGATCTTGAATGACGATTGGTCAGTGTCGCCCGATGGCGGGTCGATCGTGTTCTGGAACGCGGAAGATCGAGCGTTGTGGCGAATCGGCTTGTCTGGCTAAGCGGACGAACAGCCGACGCGGCAGGCCGTGTCCCTATCAAATTACGGTACGATGGTTTTCTGGTCTCTCAAAGGTGCAAAATCCTATGCCACGATCCCTTGAAACCGACGAATCTGACGAATCCGACGCGCGCCGCCTGTTTATCGCCATCAACGTGCCCGCTGCATCGCGCCGCGCCATCGAAGATATGCAGGAGCGGCTGCGCCAGATCGACACGAATCATGTGGTGCGCTGGGGCGCGCTGGATGGTGTTCACCTGACGCTCAAATTTTTGGGCGATGTGCCCACCGCGCAGATAGACGAGATCGCGGCGGCCATGCAGTTCGCCGTTTATAAGATCGCGCCGTTCAATGTCGCGGTAACGGGACTCGGCGCGTTCCCGAACTTCGCCAAGCCAAGCGTGATCTGGGCAGGCGTTGGCGGCGAGACGCAAAAACTAAGCGCGCTGCAAGTGGCGATCGAATCCGCGATTGTGCCGCTCGGCTATCCAAGCGACGCGCGCGGCTTCAGTCCGCATCTGACGTTGGGGCGTGTGCGGTCGGATGCGCGCCGCGCTGCCGTCGGCAAACTGGGCGAACAGATCGGCCAACTCGACGTGGGCGACATCACGACCTGGACGGTGGGTGCGGTCAGCCTGATGCAAAGCGACCTGCATCCGAGCGGCGCAGAATATACGGAATTGGCGACTGGCGCGCTGGCGAGTCCAGACGCCAAACAACCTCACTCCCCATCTCCGTAACACAGCGAGGGGGAGTCACAACGCTGCCCCTCTCGTTTGAGAAGGGCAGCGTTGTTTTTAGTTAAAACGACCCGTGAGTCGGATTAGGGAGCTTTGGTCGCGGCGGGCGTGGCGGCACCAGCAGCCATGGTGGCGGCGGAAGCGGGTGCGGCGGAGAACGGCGCAATCACGGTGTTGAACGGTGCGGACAACTTGGTGGTCAACGCGACCTTGCCAGCGGCCTTGGTGATTTCGGCGTCGGAAGGCAAATCGACCGACTTGGTTTCCATGTCGCCCAAGGCACCCTTCTTACCATCCAGCAGCGGCATTACGACCGGGACGGCCTGCGAAACCTGCGTAAACACGGGGGCGGCCAGCGCGATGTCGTTCGGGAACAGGCCGGCGATCTGGCGAACCAGCGCGAGGTGCTGACCTTCGACAACGGCGACCTGCGCCGAAATCGCGGACAGTTCGGGCAGGTTCATCACGGCGAACTGGTAGGTGGCGGCGATGTACGCGCCCACGAACACGGTCTCGGCGATGCTGGTGACAGTGCCGAAGGTCTTGGCATTGTCGAAGGTGCCCACCGGGAAGAAGAACGTCGTAAACAGAGGCTTCGCACCTTTGGAGACCAAGAAGTCGAAGTGCGCCTTCTCGGACAGCAAACCCGCCTGCAGGTACGCCTTGTCGGCGGCGCTGAACTGCGCTTTGGTGGTCGACTGGAGGGCGCGGTGGTAATGAGTTATGGCGAATGCTTCGGCGGTGGCGGCGATATTGATGATGTCCTGCACGGAGTCATCGGCGGCGGCGGCGGCGCTGCGCATACCGAACATGCCGCCAAAACCTACGACCGAGGCGGCGGCGAGCAGGGAGCTTC
>JBBRMW010000099.1:0-18701 GCA_038230635.1 Aggregatilineales bacterium
ATCATTTTGATCCCGGTGATGGTCGTCGCGGGGATGCTGGGCGGCGCGCTGTGGGGCGGCTTATGTGGCGTGCTGCGCGCGTACCTCAACCTCAACGAGACGATCTCATCGCTGCTGCTGACCTACATCGCCAGCTTGACGATGGATTTTTTGGTCAGTGGCCCGCTCAAAGATCACTCGCCGATGGCGCAGGGACAAGCCTACAGTCCGACTTTCCCGGATAACGCGACGCTGCCCATGTTCCTCGACACACGCATCAGCCTGGGCATCGTGTTCGCGCTGATCGGCGTCGTTTTCTATTTCTGGTTGTTCCGGTACACGCGCTGGGGCTACAAAATGCGTGTGGTGGGCGGCAACCCAGAGGCGGCGGCACGCAGCGGGATCAAGATCGGGCGCTATATCGTGATTGCCATGATGCTCGGCGGCGCATTCGCCGGACTCAGCGGGATGATCGAAGTGATCGCCATTCAGGGACGGTTGCGCGGTGGCATCTCCAACGGCTACGGCTACATCGGCTTTCTGGTGGCGTGGCTGGCGGGGCAGCATCCCTGGCTGATCATCGTGATGGCCGCGCTGCTCGGTCTGATCTCGTTCGGCGGCGACACACTCCAAATCGCCAACAACCTGCCAGCCTCGACGGTGAATATCCTGATGGCGTTGATCCTCATTTTCGTCCTGCGTAATCAAGGGCTGCGTGCCCGGACAGTGACAGCCTGATGAATCCAATTACCTTCATCCAACTGATTCTGACTGGCTCGATCCGGTCGGGCACATCGGTCATGTACGCCGTCCTCGGTGAGACGGTCAGCGAAAAGGTCGGCGTTGTCAATCTGGGCGTCGAAGGCTCCATGTTGATGGGCGCGTGCCTCGGCTTCATCGTTACCTACCAGACGGGCAACCCCTGGCTAGGCGTATTAGCGGCGGGATTGGCCGGCGGCATCCTCAGCCTGGTGCATGGCTATCTGGTGATCAACTGCGGCGCGAACCAGCTTGCCAGCGGCTTGGCGACGCTGTTCCTGGGTCTGGGCTTGACCGCACTGCTCGGACGCGATTATGTGAAGCAGAATATCGTCGGCTTCAATCCGATCCCAATCCCATTTTTGTCGGATATTCCGTTCATCGGCTCGATCCTGTTCAAGCACGACATTTTGACCTATCTCGGCTTTCTGATAGGGCCGCTGCTGTGGTTCGTCCTATATCGCACTCGTTGGGGATTGTCGATGCGCGCGGTGGGTGAAAGCCGTGCCGTCGCCTTTTCAACGGGGCGCAATCCCGCTCGCATCGCATATCTCGGCGTGTTTATCGGCGGCGTCCTGTCGGGCTTGGGCGGCGCGCAGCTTTCGATCGCGTTTACACACTTCTGGGTCGAAAACATGACACAGGGCGCGGGCTTCATTGCCGTCGCGCTGGTCATTTTCGGCATGTGGCGTCCAATGCGGGCGATGGTGGGCGCGCTGCTGTATGGCGGCGCGTACTCGTTGCAACTGACGCTCCAAACGATGGGCGTGGGCATTCCGCCGTCGCTGCTGCAAATGCTGCCTTACGTGCTGACGCTGGCGATTCTGCTGGCGTGGGGCAAAGCCAGCAAACGCGCGATGCCTTCCGAGTTGGGACTCCCTTTTGGTTCTCAGGCTTAGGCGAGTGCTCCAAACCGTTCGCCTACTGGCTGGTTCTTATGGCGGCTCGTTCGCCGTAATGTTTCTCGTATTTTCTCAGAAAGGACATCACGATTCATGCAACGCTCTTCCAAACGTATCACGCTGATCCTCACGAGTTTCGTAGCCATTGCGATCGCAATGCTGGCGATCTCACCCAGGGCGATCACCGCTCAAACAAATGCCACCCCGGCTGCGACGATGGCCGCCGCGTCCACAATGGCCGCGACGATGGCTGGAACGATGTCCGCCGCCGCGAGCGATGGTCTGCCCGCCGCCTGTGGCACAACCAGCGGCACCATCCGCGATCTGGCCGCCAAAATCAAGGCTGATCCGTCCAAGAAAGTCAAAATCGGCTTTTTGTTCGTCGGACCCGTCGATGATTTCGGTTACAACTATGCCGCCAATCAAGGGCGTCTGTGCCTGGAAGCGGTTTATCCGGGCAGCACCGTTTATGCGGAAAATGTGCCCGAAACGGCAGAAGCCGAGCGCGTCATGGAAAACATGATCAAAAACGACGGCGCGACGATCCTTTTCCCGACCAGCTATGGTCACTACGATCCAGCCACGCACGTCGCCAAGAAATACCCGAACGTCAGCTTTTTCCACATGGGCGGCCCGAAGGCCGTCACGAATCTGAGCACTTTCTTCGGCGACATCTGGCAGATGGTCTACGTATCCGGATACGCAGCGGGCAAAATCAGCAAGAGCGGCAAGCTCGGCTATATCGTCGCCTTCCCGATCGCCCAGACGCTGCTCAACGTCAATGCCTTTGAACTGGGCGCGAAAGCTGCCAACCCGAATGCCACCACCACCGTCGTGTTCACGGCCAACTGGTGCGACCCGGCCAAACTCTCCGCCGCCGCCAACAACCTGGTCGATCAGGGTATCGACGTGCTGACCATGCACCAGGACTGCCCGAAGCCCGTCATCGAAGTGGCCGATCGGCGCGGCGTGCATGTGGTCGGCTATCACGCCGATGGCAGCAGCGTGTCGCCCAAAGCCTGGATCACGGGTTCGATGTGGGTGTGGGGACCCACCATGCTCACACTGGTCGATTCGGTACTGAGCGGCACTTACAAGCCGTCGGTGTTGTTCTACGGGCCGAAGGAAGGCATCGTCGATCTGGCTCCGTTCGGCACGGATGTCCCGAAAGATGTCCAGGATGCCACGCTCAAACTTAAGGCTGATGTGATCGCGGGCACGGTTTTCCCGTTCACTGGCCCGATCAAGAATCAGAAGGGTGATATCGTGGTCAAGGACGGCGAGAAGCCG
Organism: Aggregatilineales bacterium; assembly: GCA_038230635.1. Classification (GTDB taxonomy): domain Bacteria; phylum Chloroflexota; class Anaerolineae; order Aggregatilineales; family UBA2796; genus JBBRMW01. The sequence continues at coordinate 2,931 of JBBRMW010000099.1, forward strand.
GACGAGACGACCTTGCAAGCAATGGATTATCTCGTTGATGGCGTGATCGGGACGCTCCCACAATAAGCGCTCCCGGACGCGCAGTTCGCTGATTTTTCCAGAAACCCTTCGATCGCCGATCGAGGGGTTTCTGATTCTTGGGTACACTTTCAGATGCGGCATAGATGAGGAATACCAGCGCATGATGGGCGATCGATCGAAACCCAATTTGTTGGTGATGGTTGGCAATGGTGGCAGCGCGGGCGAGGCGGATGCTTTGCGTGAACTGGCTGCTGCCGTGCGCGAGGGGCTGCACACCCCGGTTGAGGTTGCATTCTTGGAGTCGGGCAGCCCTACCATCGGCGAAGCAATTGCCGCTGGCGTGGCCGAACACAATGCGACGCGCGCGATCCTGCTGCCGCTGTTTTTGCCCGTGAGCGCGGCACAAAAAAATACGCTCGCACTGATCGCTGATGCTGCCGCCGATCGCTGGGGCGGCGTGGAAGTCGCGTGCGCCGAGCCACCTGGAACACACGCAGGTCTCGTTACCGCATATTGCGGATCGATCGCCCAGACCCTCAAAACGGGCGCGCAGGATGTTCCGATCGCTGAAACGACCCTGCTGGTTATCGGACGTGGTGGCCGCGATCCATTAGGCAGCGCGGAAACCTATCAAATGGCGCGGCTGATGTGGGAAGCCTATCGTTTTGGGTCAGTCGAGATTGCCTTTCAGGGAGCCACCAGCCCGGACATCGCAGCCGGGATCAAACGGTGCATCCAAACTGGCGCGCGGCGGATCGTGGTCGTACCGTATGTGCTATTTGATCGAAAAATCCACGCGGTGATTGAAACGCGCATACAGGCGCAGGCAGTGCAGCAGCCTGACATAGAAATTCTTCTCAGTGCGCCGCTTGCTGTTCAAAACGGGATTCTTCGAGCCGTTGGCGAGCGGTATCAGGCGGCTCTGCCGCAGCTCAGCGTCACGCTGCGCCGCGCCGGACACAACCATCCGCATGGCAACGGCACGGCTGCCATTGATTCGGATTGGCGCGTGACGCTACCGCCGCGTTATCAGGCGGGCAATACGGTCAGTGCCGCACCAATGGCCGCCGCCGATCTGATCTTCGATGCCGATGGGCGGGTCGCCTGGGATCAAATCTGGGGCGATTTCTGCGATCTGGCGCTGGCCGGCGGACCCCCTCATCGCGGCACACTGCTGGAGCCGGTTTCCCCGGAAACGATCGCGGCAAATCCCGGTGATTATGCGCGGGTGCTGGCCGAGTTGGCGCGGGGCATCTCGATGATCACGCAGTTGCCGATCGTCGTGAGCCGATCGCCCGGTTGGATCGGAATGCGCTGCACCGATGAAGCGATGGCGCTCTGGCTGTTACGTGCAATTATCGTCGAAAATATCAGCGTCCGGCGTGAGGACGACGTGTTGTATTTTCCCGCCGGGCCTCAATTTCGCCTGGAGCACGAAATCAAAAACGTGATCACGGTCGTGGCAAAGACGCACCACTATTGGACGGAACACCGCGCTGCGCAGTAGGGCGTGTCTGCAAAGTGTTTGGGCGGAAAACCCCTCTCCCACGCAGGCGGGGCGAGGGGCTTGACTCCCCTTTTCCCCCGCTTGCGTGGGGGAAAGGGGTCGGGGGATAGAGGGGTTTTCCGCCAAATCGTGATCGACTGATAGGGGTTCCGGGTAAAGACTATCGCACCCGCGCTTGCGACTCCCCCTCTCCGTGATTACGGAGAGGGGGCTGGGGGGTGAGGTGAATCCTGTAGTATTCAACCGGATCCCGTAGGAGTATGCAAGTTGGCCTGTAACGCACTATCAACTCCGACACAAGTGACCCACTAGCACACGCCGCACGCTTCGCAAAAGCGCTCCGCGTCACCTTCGCGCCACAGATGCAGCGCGCGCCGAGTCTCCAACAACACAGCGACTTGATCAGGTGGCAGTGGCGCGATTGGCCCCAATTGCCGCGCACTATGAACGATGAACGCCGTGTGTTCGAGTGTTTCCAATCGCAGATAGGCATTCCACACGTCCGCGCCAACCGTCAGTGACCCATGCCCCGCCATCAACAGGGCGTCATGCTGCGCGATCAACAGCCGAATCGCGTTGGCCGCTTCGGGGCTGTCGGGCGGGGCAAAGGGTGTCGTCGGAATCAAGCCGAGCATCACAACCGCTTCGGGCACGATACACGTCCGCAGGCTGATCCCGGCCAGGGTCAGCGCGACGGCCATTGGTGGATGGGCGTGGACGACGCCCGCTATATCGGGGCGCGCGGCATAGCAAGCCACGTGCATCGCCAGTTCGTCATCGGCGCGCAATCCGCGCTCGCCGTCGGGGTTCGGATGCGATCCGTCGATCGAAATGATCATCAGTTGATCCGGTTGCAGCAGACTCTTGGCGACGCCCGCTGGCGTAATCAGTACCCGCGATTCGCTCAGCCGCGCGCTGATGCTGCCCGCCGCGCCCGCCACAAAGCGAAATTGGTGCATCAGCCGCGCGACATGACAGATCAGACTGCGCAGGCTCGACTCGCTGCGGGGCATCAATTCCGCGTCGATCGGCCACGCGCGTTCGGGTGGCAGCGGAATCGGCGAAAGCGTCACAACGCTCCTTCCGCCGCCAGAATTTCGCGTAATAGATCGCGGCGCGCTCCACCGCCGAGCGTCTCCAATTTGCGCACGCCCAGCGGATCGATCGATCCGCGCAGCAGGCGCAGCTCATCGGCGGTCGGCGGCGGCGTGATGCACACATCGGGCGCAACTTCGAGCGCGAAGCCTGTTTTGGCGCGGATATGCTCGATGGTTGTGTCAGCGTGGTAGCTGATCAGCCGCATTCGCCCCGCGTGCCAATCGAACTGGCCGAGATCGGTGATCAAATAAATCGGGCCGCTTCCTGCGCGTCGCTCCGGGAAATGGCCCAGTCCGCTCACAAAATCACACCTCTCGACGAACGTCACCCGGCTGTGGCGCGGCACATACAGCGAGATTTTGTCGCCATTCACCGTCACATCGGGGATGCCACCGACGCCCGGCAGTCGCATTCGCGGATGCTGATAATCTTTGCCCAGCGCGATATTGTTGAAGTTGCCCGCCGCATCGACCTGAGCCGGACGGAAAAATTCGCGCGGGTGAAAACGTGGCAGCAGATCGGCGGAAGCGGTCACGAATCCAACGTTGATCAATGCGCGCCCCAGCCACACATCCTCGATATGCGCGACACCGAGCGCGCCCCACGTTTCGCACACGCTCTGCCCGATCGCGCTGGCGAATCGCAAATTCGGCGCGTGGGTGCATTTCGCCAAAATATAGCCAGCGGCAACCAGCGGCGTAGCGATGCCCTGCGCCACGATCTCGCCATCGCCGATCTGCCGCGCGATGCACACCGCCATGATCTCATCGATCGAATATGGGAGCGGCGCCGCGGTCAAAAGAAGCGATCTTTCGGGATGGGAGTCGGTTGGGTGGGCAAATGGAACGGGAAGGGCAGCGGCGGCAGCGTGATTGGACGTTTCTCGATCAGCCACGCGGTGGGTACGCACAAAGCAGCGATCAAGAGTGCGCCCGCCGCTGTTTGGATCAGAAATAAATTGCGCGTCAACATTGGACTGTCAGTGGCCGCCACGCTCGCGGGACGGATCGCCGCACCGCTCAGCGATTGATCGAGTACCAGTCCCCACAACAGGAACAACACCAGCAGCGCGATTTGCGTAGTCACGTTCCCGATATTAGCCGGGATCGACCCGCCGCGCGCCGACTCCGCCAGCGTACACAGGGCGAACGCCACCACGCCGATCACCAGTCCGCGCGCCGTTCCACCCGGTAAATGGGCACGAATCGCCCCGAACGCGGCCCCTAACACGCCGCCAAACGCCACAAATGCGCCCAATGTCAGCAGCATCAATGGCATCGTCACGTGGTCGGCCAGCATCTCCGCCCAGGCGCGCGGCACAAATACCGGCAAATGGAACGCGGCACGCGCCGCATACTCCGTACCCGCCAGTACCAAAGTCACCAACGCGCCCACCGCGAACGATTCGCGCGCCTGATCCATTGCCAGTGGCCGCGCCGTCGAAACCTCGCTCATCGTGGTCACATCTCACCTCGCAAGATCAAAATCGCTTGCCGAAGCTGCACATCGACATCCGGGTCGGCTTTGGTGTCCCACCGAATGATGAAATCGGGCGTCAGCCCAACACCTTGAATCGTGTGATGGGCGGGCGTATACCAACGCGCGATCGTGATATGTGCCGCGCCGCCATCCGAAAGCTGCTCGATGATCTGCGCCGAGCCTTTGCCATACGTCTGCGTGCCGAGCAGTTTAGCGCGCCCATAATCGCGCAGCGCGCCCGATACGATCTCTGCCGCGCTGGCCGTACCGCCATCGACCAGCACAATGATCGGCACATGCGCGACCAGTGGATGACCCTTCGCATTAAAAGTCGAGATATGACCGCCATGTTCCTCTTCGGTGAGGATCACGCCCGAATCGACGAACGCGCTGGCGACGCTGACCGCGGCTTCGACATAACCGCCGGGATTCCCACGCAAATCAAGGATCAGCCCTTTGAGCTTATCCGGGTGCAGCGCTTTGAGTCCTGCCTCAAAATCTTTGGTGGCATGATCGCCAAACTCGGTCAGCGCGATATACCCAACCTGCCCCGTGTACATGTGGGTCGTCACATCCGGGATCACAATCTGGCCGCGCGTGACTGGGATCACGATCGGCGTCGTCGCATCGCCGCGCAAGATTCCGAGTTTGACGATAGTACCCGCCAGCCCGCGCACCTTGCTCACGATGTCATTTTCGGCGAGCGTTGTGATGTCTTTACCGTCCACCTGCACGATCAAATCGCCGTCTTGCAGGCCAGCCGTGCGAGCGGGCGCGCCTGAAATGGTCGAAATGACGATCAAGCCGCCGCTCTTTGTATCTTTTTTGACAGTCGCGCCAATGCCGCTGAACTGCCCGGCCAACTGCTCAGTAGTCGATTTGTAAAACGCGGGATCGAAGTAGTTGGTAAATTTATCGCCGGGCGCGGCCATCATACCCGCCAGCGCACCTTGCAGCAGCTTGTTGTCATCGAGCGGATCAACGTAATTTTGGTGGAGTAAGTTCCAGGCTTCCCAAAATGGCGCGAACAGTTTGCTGTCGGCGGGCGTGCCATCCTGCGCCAGCGCCAGCAGTGTCGGATGCGCGCTGCCGAGAACGAATCCGCCAAAAAAGATGGCAGCCACCAATACAACACCCGCCATTACGCGGCCACTTTTGCGAACGTTATCAAACATAATAAACATCAACTCCGCTCACTTCGATCGCGTCGCTGATTATACGCCCCGCCGACACAACAAACAAAGTGCGCTATACTGGTCTCTCACGATATATTCACGCGACATGGAGCATTTTACGATGGGTCTGATGACCGGAAAGAACGCCCTGATCTTCGGTTTGGCGAACAATCGATCGATCGCCTGGGGTATCACGGAGGCACTCCACCGCGAAGGCGCGACGATCGGATTAAGTTACGCGGGTGAAGTGCTCAAAAAGCGCGTCGAACCATTGGCTGCCTCGCTCGCTATCGATTTTGTCGATCAGTGTGATGTGACCGATGACGCACAGTTGGATGCGACTTTTGCGCGTGCAAAGGAACGCTTCGGCAAGATCGACACGTTGATTCACGCGGTCGCCTTCGCCCAAAAAGAAGACCTCGAAGGTGAGTTCGTCACCACTTCGCGGGCGGGTTTCCAAACTGCGATGAATATCAGCGTCTACAGTTTGGTGGCGATGGCGCAGCGTGCGCGTCCGCTCATGCCCGATGGCGGCAGCATCCTGACATTGACTTATTACGGTGCGGAAAAAGTGATGCCACACTACAACGTAATGGGCGTCGCAAAAGCTGCCCTGGAAGCCAGCGTGCGCTATCTCGCCTCCGATTTGGGCGCAGCCAGGATTCGCGTTAACGCGATTTCCGCCGGGCCGATCAAGACGCTCTCGGCGGCGGGTATCGGTGGCTTCCGCACAATGCTGCGTTTTGCCGAACAAGCCTCACCGATGGGTCTGGTTTCCCAGGATGACGTGGGCAACGCGGCGCTGTGGCTCAGTTCCGATCTAGGATCAGGGATTACGGGCGATACGATCTACGTCGATGCGGGCTATCACATCATGGGGCTGCCGATGAACAACGAGATGCTGGAATCGTATAAAGCGCCCGCCGAATAGGGAGTCTGATCGATGTGCGGAATTGTAGGTTATATCGGCGCGCGCGATGCGACGCCGATTGTGCTGGGCGGCCTTATGCGGCTTGAATATCGCGGCTATGATTCTGCTGGTATCGCCGTGATCGATGCTGACGGTTGTCTGGCGATTCGGCGCGATGTCGGCAAGCTCGAAAATCTGGAGCGCCGCGTCCGCGAACAGCCGATCGGAGGCACTATCGGGATCGGCCACACACGCTGGGCGACTCACGGCAAGCCGAGCGAACGCAACGCCCATCCGCACCTGAGCATGGATGGCGATTTCGTCGTTGTTCATAATGGCATCGTCGAAAATTACCTCGAACTGCGCGAAGAATTGGGCGCGCTGGGCGTCACGTTCCAGTCGGATACCGACACCGAGGTGATCGTTCATTTGGTGGAGCGGCTGGCGAATGAAGGCCATGATGTGACGGCGGCAACGCTGCTGGCCTGCCAACGATTGCGCGGCGCACACGCCATCGCCATCCTCAGCGCACGCCAACCCGATCGGCTGGTGATCGTGCGGATCGGCAATGCGGGCGGCATCACGATCGGGCTGGGCGAGGGTGAAATGTACGTGGCTTCCGATATTCCCGCCATCCTCGAATATACGCGCCGCCTGATCTTCTTGGAATCGCGGCAGATTGCCACCGTCACCGCGAATGGTGTCACGATTCAGAACTTTGCGGGGGAGCCGATCACACCCACCATGCACGCCATCGCCTGGGATGCGGTGAGTGCGGAGCGCGGCGAATACAAGCATTTCATGCAGAAGGAAATCTTCGAGCAGGCGCGCTCACTGACCGATACGATCCGCGACCGCGTGGACTTCGAGACGGGGCAAGTACGGCTGCCCGATCTGCCACTTAGCGAGGCTGAAGCACGCGGGATTACACGGCTGATCACGACAGCGTGTGGGACGAGCGCCTACTCCGGCCTTGTCGGCAAATTCATGATCGAGGAATTGGCGCGGCTGCCCGTCGAAGTCGATTACGGCAGCGAATATCGCTACCGCAACCCGATCCTCGATGCGACTTGCGCGGTGCTGGCGATTACGCAGAGCGGTGAGACGGTCGATACGCTGGCTGCGATGGAAGAGGCGCGCGAAAAAGGCGCGCGATTGTGGAGCATCGTCAACGCGATCGGCAGTCAGGCTATGCGCATCGCCGATGGCTACATCGCCATGCAGGCCGGACCAGAAGTTGGAGTCGCCTCGACGAAAGCGTTCACGACGAGCGTCATGGATCAATTTTTGCTGGCCTTGTATCTGGGTGAACGGCGCGGCACACTGACCGCCGATCAACTGCGCCAACACGCCCGTGAGCTGATGCGTCTGCCCGATCTGGTCGGGCAAACGCTCGACCATGCCGAGGAAGTGCGCGCCCTGGCTGAAAAGCTGCACAGTTACGAAAACTTTTTGTATCTGGGGCGTGGTATCAACTATCCGATTGCTTTGGAAGGCGCGCTGAAGCTCAAAGAGATTAGCTACATCCACGCCGAAGGCTATCCGGCGGGCGAGATGAAGCACGGCCCGATCGCGCTGATCGATGAGTCGATGCCCGTGCTGGCGATTGCCATCCGCGACGCGGTACACGACAAGATGATCAGCCAGATCGAACAGGCCAAAGCGCGCGGTGGTGTGGTAATCGCGGTGGCGACCGAAGGCGATACCCTGATCGGCACGAAAGCGGATCATGTGCTGTATGTTCCACCCGCGCCGCCGCTATTGTCTCCGCTGCTGACCGTCATTCCGCTGCAACTGCTGGCCTATTACATCGCGGTGCGGCGTGGCTGCGATGTCGACCAGCCGCGCAATTTAGCGAAAAGCGTAACGGTCGAATGATGGCATTGCCGAAATTTTGATCAATTTCAGTCGTACAATCAAATGGTGGCTCAGACAGCGCACCCGCATTTTGAAAGAGGAACATCATCATGCTCCATATCCCGTGGCGAACTGGCGTGAATATGCGTGAATTCGCTTACTATGGCACCCATCCATTTCAGTACACGACCACCAAACTCCAGAACGATCAACTGGCGGCATTGCAAGGGCTGAATGTCAAGGTCGTGCGATTTTGGGCGAGTCAGCATGATTCGACCCTTCAAGCGTCTGTCGCCGCCGTCAAACATGCGCTCGATCTGATTTTGGCGCACGGGATGCAGGCGATCGTGTGCCTGGACGATAGTTTGACCGGAGCCACGCTGTACATCCCCGGCTCGGATAACTACCACAATCAAGCGCAGGGACATTTGAATGCCAATTATTGGACGGATAAAGCCTATTTATCCCACTACATTCCGCAAGTTACGTCGATCGTCAGCGCGTGCAAAGATCACGCTGGCGTTCTGATGTGGGAACTGGGTAACGAATATCTGGCTGTCCTGCCACCGCCCAGCGGCAGTCCCACGACCGCACGCAGCACGGCCTTCTACCAATTTGCGAAGACGGCCAGCGAATTGATCAAGTCTCTGGCACCCACGCATCTGGTTTCGACGGGCTTAATGAACAGTCGGCAAATCAGCGCCTATGATGGGGGCGATTTGAACGCCTTTGCGCAAAAACTATATGGTCTTAACTCCCTGGATGCGATTTCAGTTCACTATTATCTCAACGACGGCGAGGAATCCTACGCGAACATCGATATCGCCGCCGCCAATGCGCTAGGAAAGCCGTTCTATCTGGGCGAATTTGGTGCCAAATATGACTCCGGTGGACGCCCCGCCTATTATAAGCAACAGTTAGACGCTTGGAAAAATAAAGGCGCGTTTCTGGCGATGCCCTGGGCATTCGATTGTTCATCGATGGACATCGGCGTATGCGATGGGGATGGCTGCGGTGGGCGCTTCGGCGATTTTGGCGACATCAAAACGCAGTTGGCAAGCTATGGCGTACCCGTCGATCCTTTCCGGCTGACGACGGCTTACCAGCCGATCAGCACGCCATTTACTGTGCAACCCTATTTGGCCAGCGGTGTCATCGGCCCGCATAATGTGCATATTCGAAAGGTGCCGACGACAGACAATAATGATCCAATTGCTACGCTCCCCAGCGGGACGGCGATCGTAATCACCGGCAAGGTCTCGACCACCGGGACACCCGCTGATTGGTATCAGATCAGTTACCAAAACCAAGCGGCCTATCTTGCCACGACACTCGTCACACTGAATACGCCGCCCACCTGATAGTCAAACCAATCAAAGGCCACGTATGTCTAGGTTTGTCTTCCGACTCCCCCTCTCCGTGATTACGGAGCGTAGGTCATCACGGCGATCTGGTCGAGATGCCCCGCGATCTGGCGATAATAAGTGTTGCTCCAACCTACAAAAGGTCCCCCGATTGACTGATCTGGAAACAGTGGTTGAATCTTCTCCGCAGCCAATGACAGCAGCTTGCCTGACCCGATAGCCGATCGGCTTTCATCTAGCAGTTTGACCAGCCCTTGATCACCATCCGCCACCGTTTCTGGATCGAGTTGGATGCCGTCAAAGCCCACTGTTTTCACAAGGTAGGTGCTGAGCGTGACGATCTGCTGACGAATCGCGGCGTCGGCCAAGTTTACGATCCCCCCGAGTGAAGGCATTGGTAGACCTAGCCACGCCAGCACTTTCAGGCTGGGTTGTGCCTTCTTAAAGGAGTGGAGAAATTCGGCGGCGTGCGCATAACTGTTATTGAATGCGCCCGTATCTGTGCGCAAATGGCTTGTATACACGAAGACATACCGGATTTGCCGTCGCGCGAGATCGTTAGCCAGCCCCACGAACTCCGCATCCGCATGGGGTTCGTTGACCCATTCAACGCCCAGCCACATTCCGTTTTTGCCGTGATTGAAGTGGCTGCCCAGATAACGAGACGCGGGTCGCAACGCACAGCCCCGCAAAAATACGAGTAACACGCAGCCCAACACGATCATTATCGTGCGTGCATTTGATTTCAAAAACTTTGTGATGAACATATCCGTCGTTTTGCTGATCCGTTCCTGAGCATAACACCAAACGGTGTGGTCAGCATTTCGCGTGCCCCAATATACTGCCTATAAAGTTCAAAAATTGACAGATCTCGCTGTTTGATATGTAAATATCTATATCGATATTGAAAAACTCAATGTCTAATTCAATTTTCATTTTGACTTCCGATCGAACCTTGACAACCTAAACACTGTCTGCTATCCTGCTTAGACTTGCACTTAATCTCTGGAGGTGCGCCCATGATGACCAGACTCCCTGTTAAACCCCCTATTTACTAAGTCGCCCGTATTGGCCTGCGCCTAGCTGCGTGGGGCCGCCGAACGCGCGCTTTGGCATCGTCGCTTGACCGACGAGGGCGGCGCATTCTCATTCGCTATCCACAATTGAATACCTACAGGGAGGACGCCGACGTGCAAATCACAGTCCAGCGTTACGGGAGTTTTCTGCTCCGGTATCTGAAGCCGCAAAAACGCCGCGTGCTATTGCTCGCACTTTTGCTGCTCACGACCATCGGCCTCAAGGTGATCAACCCGCAGATCATCCGCTATTTTATTGATGCCGCCCAGACGGGAAGCGCGCTCGATCAACTGACGACCGCAGCGGTATTGTTTTTGATCTTCGCCTTGATCGTGCAGGGCTTGTCGGTCGTCGCCACGTATGTCGGCGAAAATATCGGTTGGTACGCCACCAACTCACTGCGGGGCGATTTGATGAAGTTTTGCCTGGGGCTGGATATGTCGTTTCACAACGAGCATACCCCCGGCGAAATGATCGAGCGCCTCGATGGCGATGTGCTCGATCTGGCAATCTTTTTCGCGCAGTTCATCATCCGCGTGTTGGGGAATCTGCTGCTGCTCGTCGGCATCCTGTTTGCCATGTACCTGGAAGACTGGCGGATCGGCCTCGCGCTCACGGTTTACTCCGTGATCTCGCTGGTTGCGTTCAATCAGTTGCGCAGCGTGTCCGTGCCGCATTGGAAGGCCGCCCGCGACGCCAGTTCCAACTTGTTCAGCTTCCTCGAAGAGCAGCTTTCCGGTACTGAAGACATCCGGGCGAGCGGCGCGACCGATTACGTGATGCACAATCTGTATCGCTTCAATGGGCAGCGCCTGCAAAAAGAGCGCAAAGCTGGCCTGATGAACACGCTCGTCATTCAAACCTGGATCGCCTTATATGGCGTGGGGCGCATCCTGGCTTTCGTGGCGGGCTTCATCCTGTTTCAGCAGCACGCCATCACGCTCGGTACGGCCTATCTGATCGTCTATTACACCGACGCGATCTTCCGTCCGCTACGCGAGATCACCAATGAGATTCAAAATCTGCAAAAGGCGGGCGGGAGCATCGGACGCATCGAAGAACTGTACAAGATCGAAAACAAGATCAAGGACACTGGCACTGATCATCTACCGTCAGGCGCATTGGCCGTCGAATTCGATCATGCGACCTTCAGTTACAATGCCGACGATAAAATTCTCGCCGATCTTGATTTTCACTTGCAGCCGGGTCAGGTACTCGGCTTGCTCGGACGCACGGGCAGCGGTAAAACGACCGTGACGCGGCTGGTGTTCCGCCTGTACGAGGTCACGCACGGCGCGATCCGACTGGGTGGGGTGGATATTCGGATGGTGCCGCTGGCCGATTTGCAACACCATATCGGCATGGTCACCCAGGATGTCCAGTTGTTCCGCGCCAGTGTGCGCAACAACCTGACCTTTTTCGATACCACGATCAGCGACGAGGCGATCATGCGGGTGCTCGCAGACCTCGAACTGATGGACTGGTTCTCGACGCTCGCGGCGGGTCTCGATACCGAGTTGGAGAGCGGCGGCAAGGGACTGTCGGCGGGCGAAGGGCAATTGCTGGCGTTTACGCGCGTATTCCTCAAAAACCCTGGCCTGGTCATCCTCGATGAAGCATCGTCGCGGCTCGACCCTGCCACCGAGCAAAAGATCGAGCGCGCCGTCGATAAACTGCTCAAAAATCGGACGGGGATCATCGTCGCGCACCGCTTGGCGACCGTCCAGCGCGCCGATCAGATCATGGTGCTCGAAGGCGGGCATATCTTGGAACACGACAGTTATGACGCGCTGGCGGCGAATCCCGACTCGCGTTTTGCCGAACTGCTCCGCGTTGGCTTGGAGGAGGTGGCTGCTTGAACACCAAAGAAGCACGACTCGAAACGCTGCCAACGTGGCAGTTTATGTGGCGACTACTCACCTATCGCCCCTGGCTCTATATCATCAATCTCGGCTCGGTGCTGATGATCATGGCCGTCTTGCAGATTCCGGGCTTGGTCGCACAGAACTTTTTCAATACACTTGGCGCGCAGGGCACGGCGGCCATCAATCTGCCGACGGTCGTGGCCCTGTTGGTGGTCGAAGCCCTGTTCGAGATGCTGGGTGTCTATGGCATTATCCGTGCCAACGTGCCGCTGCGTTTCATCAGTCATGCCCTGCTGCACAAGAACCTGATGCGGCGTATCTTGCAACAGCCCGGCGCAAAATCGCTGCCGGAGTCGCCCGGTGAAGCGATCAACCGCTTCAAGAACGATGTCAACGAAATGCCAGAGTTCTTGCTGTGGTCGAACGATCTGATCGGCAGCATCTTCTATTTCGTGATCGCCATCACGATCATGGTCTTCATCAACGCCCAAATCACGTTGGTGGCCGTCGTGCCGATGCTATCCGTCGTGTTCCTGGCGAACCTGTTCATGGAGCGCGTCGAGCGCTACCGTAAGGCGACCCGCGAAGCGACAGGCCGGGTAATCGGTTTCATTGGCGAGACCTTCGCTTCCGGGTTGGCGATCAAGGTCGCAGGCACCGAAGCGCACATGGTCGGCTACTTCAGCAAGCTGAACGAGACGCGCCGCAAAGCCGCTGTCAAAGATCGCCTGTTCGAGGAAATGCTGCACTCGCTGTTCTGGAACGCGGGCAATATCGGCACTGGTATCATCTTGATCCTGGCGGCGGGCGCGATCCGCGACAAGACATTCCGGGTCGGCGATTTTGCGCTGTTCGTGTATAACCTCGCCTTCATCGCAGAGTTCACTGGGCTGCTCGGAATCCTGTTGGCGCGCTATCGACAGGCGGGCGTCTCAGTCGAGCGGATGCAAAACCTGATGCAGGGCGCGCCGATCGATCAGATCATCGCTCACAGTCCGGTCTACGAGCGCGGCGATCTCCCCGCGATCCCGTATGTCGCGCGCAGCGCAGAACATCGGCTCGAAACGTTGACGGTCAAAAACTTGAGCTACGTTCACCCAGATTCGGGACGTGGCGCGGAGCACATCGACCTAACCGTTAAACGCGGCTCGTTCACCGTGATCACCGGGCGGATCGGCTCCGGCAAAACGACGCTGCTGCGTGCTCTGATCGGGCTGCTGCCGCGCGACTCCGGAGAGATTCGCTGGAATGGCGAATTGATCATCGAACCGGATAACTTTTTCGTGCCGCCCCGCAGCGCTTATACCGCACAAGTCCCGCGCCTGTTCAGCCTTTCACTGCGTGATAACCTGTTGATGGGATTGCCCGCCGATCAACTCGATCTGAATGCCGCGATTCAAACGGCGGTCATGGATCAAGACCTGATCGAACTCGAAAAGGGGCTGGATACGCTGGTCGGACCGAAGGGTGTGCGGTTGTCGGGCGGCCAGATGCAGCGCAGCGCGGCGGCGCGTATGTTCGTGCGCAACCCGGAGCTGCTCATCTTCGATGATCTATCGAGCGCGTTGGATGTGGCGACCGAGGCCAAGTTGTGGGATCGCGTATTCGAGCAATCGAACGCGACATGTCTGGTGGTTTCGCATCGGCATACTGCCTTGCGCCGCGCCGATCATATCATCGTGCTGAAAGACGGTCACATCGAAGCGGAGGGCAAACTCGATGATCTGCTGATCACCTGTGAGGAGATGCAGCGCCTCTGGCATGGCGACTTGCAAGCCGAAGCCGCCGTCTGAGCGAGGCAACCCCCTTTTTAGGAGACGAACAGCGGACGCGGCAGACCGACTTCCCTACGAAAACGGCGATTTTTGTAGGGAAGCGGCTTGCCGCGTCCGTCCGATTCTCTTGAGAAATCGCGTCCTCATCCGTTCTTTAAGCACCCGGACTTGTTAAAACCTGTATACAAAAGGTATAATCTCGGTTTGGAGGCACGAATGACTGGCCCAGTCGAAATTATGGTGATGAGTGGACCCTACGATGGATCGACCTTGCAGGCCGCCGCGCCGCACGATCCGGCAGTTGGGTATATTTTGGGTCGCCATGACGGATGCGACTTTTCGTTTCCCTACGATCGTTGGGTTTCGACGCGGCACGCCCGTCTATTCCAGATCGATGCTGTCTGGTATATCGAAGACCTTGTCAGTCGTAACAAAACCTATGTGGGCAAGCAGCGCCCAGATGGGACGTTCGCTGGCCGCGATCCGATCGAGAAAGCGCATCCGGTCGCCGCTCGGCAGCTTATTCAACTTGGTCGCCTCTGGATACGTATCCAAGGGGCGTAGCGAAGCGCAGGATAATCGATGGACAGTGTGACGCTTGAGCAGATCATTCTCATCGCAGGCCAGGAGTCAGTTGAACTCAAGCATTTTTATGTGGGAGTCGAGCACCTCTTTCTGGCACTGACCAAACTTACCGGCGGCGTAACGTTGGAAATTCTGACGCAGCGTGGCTTGCTTGGCTATGTGTTGGAGACAATGGGGCGCGATACATCGGGACACAGCGATGATCGGCGCTATTGGCCGGATTTCCATAATACGCTCCGCGCCGAACGGGTGATCAGTGCCTCCCGTCGCGCCATCGAGCAAGGTATTGCGCCCGACGATCGTGCCCTGTTGTTGGCGATTCTCGATGAGGGCGATAGCCTCCCGGTGCGCGTATTCGAAGAACTCAGTACAGATATAAACGCGCTGCGGCAAGCGGTCGCCGAGTGGCAGGGCGGCGCGCCGGTCGTTGCTCCGACCATCCCGATTGAGATCGATGAGCCGAGTCTGATATTGAGCAGCGCACAAGAAAGAATCCTGCGCGAGATGTTCCCCGATGTGAACCGTATTCATGTCAAGCGTGCCTTGCAAGATGGCTACAGTGGGGCCGCCGTTTTGCTGGTGCAGCCCGTGCGCCAGACACTATCGTATGCGCCCGTCGTGGTCAAAATCGATGAGCGGCAGTCGATTCAATACGAGAAACTGCGTTACGACCAACTGGTCAAAGATATTTTGCCGCCGACCTCGGCACGCATTGTCGATGAACCGACACTGCCCGCCGATTTGGCGATCGGCGGTATTCGCTACACGTTTGTCCACCAAACTGGCGCGGATTCACCTGTCAATCTGCGCGACTATGCGGCCCGCTATGGTGCGCGCAACCTCAGCCAGTTCATCCGACGCGCGCTGTACGACACATTCGCCGAGTATTGGTGGGGTCAGAATCAGCCTTACCATTTCCAGGTATGGCAAGAATACGAACTGCTGCTGCCCGCCGCCCTGGTGATCGAGTTGCTGCCCGCGGGCACGACCACGCCGCAAATGCGTACTTTGTACCCCAAGGGACCATGGAGTTATCGCGGCGGCGTGAACGTCGGCGA
>JBBRMW010000100.1:0-18635 GCA_038230635.1 Aggregatilineales bacterium
AATCACGGAGAGGGGGAGTCGGAAGGCAAACCTAGACATACGTGGCCTTTATCTGGTTTCACCATTAGGATAATGCCAGCGCAGGTTTGCGATCCAGAATGCCCGCCGCCTGTTCATAGGCATGTGCCGTGCGCAGAATCGTCGGTTCGCCGAAAGCTGGTCCTAGAATCTGCAAGCCGATCGGTAAGCCCTCGTTATCGAAGCCGCAGGGCACGCTCAGACCGCAAATACCCGCCAAACTTGTCGGCAGCGTGAACACATCTTCGAGGTACATTTGCAGCGGATCGTTCACCTTCGTCCCGATTTTCCAGGCCGTGTTGGGCGCGGTCGGCGCGGCGATCACATCGACTTCGGCGAAGGCGCGCTCGAAATCTTGCTTGATCAAGGTGCGTACTTTCTGTGCTTTGAGATAGTAGGCGTCGAAATAGCCCGCCGACAGTGCATACGTGCCGAGCATGATCCGCCGCTTGACTTCCGCGCCAAAGCCCTGGCCGCGCGTCGCCTTGTAGGTCGGCCACATGCCGCCCCCTGTCACGCGCGCACCGTAGCGCACGCCGTCGAAACGGGCGAGGTTGGCCGAGGCTTCAGCGGGTGCAATCAAGTAATACACGCTCAGGCTGTGATTCGTATGAGGAAGTTTGATCGGCTTGATCTCCGCACCCAGCGCGGCCAACTTATCGATCGCTGCACGGATCGTAACCTCGACTTCGCGCTGCATTCCAGCGATGAAATATTCGTCCGGCACGCCGACTCGTAAACCTTTTACATCGCCTGTGAGCGCAGCCGCGTAATCTGGCACGGGCATATCCATGCTGGTCGAATCTTTGGGATCGTAGCCTGCGATCACACTGAGCAGTGTCGCCGCATCTTGCACAGTACGTCCCATCGTTCCGACCTGATCGAGCGACGAGGCGAACGCGATCAAGCCCCAGCGCGAAACCCGTCCATAGCTCGGTTTGATGCCAACCACGCCGCACATTGAGGCGGGTTGTCGCACGCTGCCACCCGTATCCGAGCCAAGCGCGCCGAGTGCCATCCGTGCCGCGACCGCCGCCGCGCTGCCGCCACTGCTGCCACCGGGGACGCGCTCCGTGTTCCAGGGGTTGTGCGACGGGCCATAGGCAGAGTTCTCGGTGGACGATCCCATCGCAAATTCGTCGGTATTCGTTTTACCGAGCACGATCGCGCCCGCCTCGGACAATTTGGCGACAGCAGTGGCGGTGTACGGTGGTCTGAAACCCGCCAGAATCTTCGAGCCAGCGGTGGTTTGGACACCTTCGGTACACAGCACATCTTTGATGGCGAGCGGAATGCCCAGCAGCGGCGCATCTTCGCCAGCGGCGCGGCGTTCGTCGGCACGCTTCGCCGATTCGAGCGCCTGCTCATCAGTGACGGTCAAAAAAGCGTGAAGCTGCGGCTCCAACGCGCGAATTCGGTCAAGGTGCGCCTGTGTCAGCGCGACGGCGGTGATCGCGCCCGCACGCAGTTTGGCGAGCGCCTCTGTCAACGTTAAATCGGTCAGTGACATGTGCGATTCACATCCGGAGTGAGAAAAATCGATTAAGGGGAGTATAGCGCTTATTGGTGCGGCGGTCGATCGAAATCCCCCAAGATGAGCGAAGGTGAGCAAACAGTGGCGAAAGGAGTCGGATTAATCTAGTTCGCCGACGATCATATCATCGACATAGCACCAAACCCAATGCTCGCTTGGCTGAATCGAACGGATCAACGGGTGCTGGGTCTCCCCGAAGTGTTTGGTGGCGTGCTGGTTTTTGGAGCTATCGCAGCAGCCGGTTTTTCCACAGTTCAGGCACATGCGCAGGTGTACCCAGCTATCGCCCAACTTGAGGCATTCTTCGCAAACATGGGCTGCTGGTTCGGTGAATTGAATTTGATCGAGGTGAGTACAGGTTTCAGCCATATGCAGCAACTCCAATAAGACTCGTTCGGTCAAGGCTTTACCTGATATGGACGCGGTTAAACCGATTTCACTTACAAAATCTCCATCAAGATCGTGATCAAACGCAGAGCGGTCAATTTGATCGAAATCCGAGTCGTTGACCTATAAAACTTTTTTTGCGTGAATTGAGATGCGAATGTGGTACGATCGCCAGTGTGGGTAGACGGAGCGGATGGGGTCATGCGGCTCAGATCGGCATTGAATATTCAGCGCGGCGAGATGGTCGCGTTTGTCGGTGCAGGGGGCAAAACGGCGGCGTTATTTCGGCTCGGCACGGAACTGGCTGCTGAGGGGTGGCGCGTGGTCGGGACGACAACTGGGGCGCTTTCAGCCCGTGAATTGGCGAATACGCCGGGCGTGCTCGAAATTGGTGAGGCACGGCGTCCGGCGGCAATTTCTCGCGCGCTGACCGAACACCATTTCGTATTTTTATATCGCCGGATCAGCGACGGTTCAGCCATTGGACTCGACCCTGCCACGATCAGCGAATTGGCCGATTCGATCGACTCCGACGTGACGCTGATCGAAGCGGATCACGCGCGCGGGCTGCCCTTCAAAGCACCGTATTTCGATGAGCCGCTGATTCCGGCGGGAACGTCGTTGGTCGTGCCGATGGCTGGGTTGGATGTGCTCGGTCAGCCGCTCGACGATGAGCATATCTACAACCCGGCAGCCATGATCGATCAGTTCGGATATGTGGCGGGTGAGCGGGTCAGAGCGCCGTGGATCGCCTCGGTGCTGCGCGACGATGATCTGGGACTCAAAGGGATTCCCGATTCGGCGCGGATCATGGCACTGATCAACAAAGTGCCCGCGTCGGGTTATCAAAGGGGGCGCGCGCGATTGATTGCACGGCTGGCGCTGCGTTCACCGCGTATCGGCGGTGTCGCGTTGGGAGCGCTGCACGCACCGCAGCCCGTCTACGAAGTACAGCGGCGTGTTGCTGCGATCGTTCTGGCAGCGGGCTTATCGAGTCGGATGGGGCAGCTCAAAGTGCTGCTGCCCTGGGACAATCGCCCGGTGATAAACGCGATCGTTGATCGACTGCGAGGCGCGCGGCTCGATGATATTGTCGTGGTGACGGGCTATCAGGGCGATCAGGTGCGGGCGGCCATCGCGCGGGAAGGCATTCGGCACGCGCACAACCCCGATTACAAAGAGGGCGATATGTTGTCGTCTCTTCAAACGGGTCTGCGTGCGCTCGGCCCGGAGATTGCGGCGTGTTTGGTCGTGCTGGGCGATCAACCGCAGATCGAGACACGGGTGATCAACGAGGTGCTCACCGCATATGCCGAAGGGCGCGGCGCAATCATCGCTCCCAGTTATAGCGGGCAGCGCGGGCATCCGATATTGATCGATCGCGTGTTTTGGCCGGAAATACTCGATCTGCCGCGTGGTGGCGCACCCCGCGATGTGATCAACGCACACAAGGACGCGATCGGTCAGGTTCGCGTGAGTTCAGACAGCATCCTGCGCGACATCGATACACCCGATGATTATCATCGTGAGCGTCGCTTGGCCGGTTTGGCCTAACGCTCACTTTTTGGCCGTGCGCGATTTTGGCGTGGATTTTGCCTTTGGTGCTGCCTTCGGTTTGGATGGGGATTTTGGCTTCGGTGCGGCTTTGGGTTTTGGTGCGGACTTTGGCTTCGCGATTTTTGATTTTTTGGGCGCGGTGGGCGGCTTCAGCGCACTTTGGATCGCCTTGATCGCTCGGCTCGTGGCTTGTTTATGCGCCTTGCCATGTGGGGCGAGGGCGGTCAATATCCAAGCTCCCCCGCCTGCGCTGAACGGACGACAGATGGCCTGCTGACCTTCCCAATCGAAGAAGATCGTCTCATCTGCCGCGCCGAGTGCCGTTGGCGGGGTATCATCGATCACGCGCCGCGCCAACGCCAGCAGTGCATCGAGTGTTAGCGTGGACACCGCCGCCGAATAATCCGCGCCTTGCACGACGCCCGCGCGGTCGGTCAAGATAACCGTTTCGAGGGCGGTTCCTTCGCGCGCCGCCACCAGCAACGTCGTGAAATCGATCGGCTCAGTCGAATCAAAAATTACGTCGGACATGGTTCGCTTTCCTACGGTTGTATCGTACCACCGGGAGCGGTCGAGATAGCGGTTGGCGTCGGTGGACGCGCGCGGAGGTAAATCGTTACGGTACACGAGGCCTTCAGCTGATTCGTGTTATCGAACACGACCAGCCGAAACAGATATTTGCCAAAACTGAAAGGCGTCATCGAAAGCTGCCCGAGCGTACCCACGCTGCCGACGGCGGCTCGCTTATCGCCACCATAGGGCGCGAACGCGCCACCTGTGCTCGGCCCGCTCAGTTCAAAGCGATACAGTCCAAAATTGGCGACTTTGGCACTGCCCACCACGGTCAACGATTCAAAAACAACTTGGTTATTGACGGGTACTTGCAATTGGGCATCGGGTGTCGTGCAGCCCACGACGGGCGGCGTCGGGCCGGGTTCGATGGTGTTAGGGGGGGTCGGAGAGGCGACCAGCGTCACCTGAATGGGGCCGCCAAAATCGGGCGGGCGCGCGGTCAGTGTGAGCAGCGGGCCGTTCAGGGCGTCGTTGGAGATCGGCGTACCCAGTTCGTTTACGAGCGTGGCCTGACCGGGTGTCGATGTCAAGAATGGCCCGTTATTGCTACTGACGCCAGTACCAGGGACGACATCGTTCAGAAGTGTTGGCGCGACCACATTGGCGATCGCATAGATGGCCGCCAACACTTCGACTAACCCAATGACCCAGGTGATCTGGGCGGCTTGGCGGCGGGCGCTCATTTCGCGTTCCAATTCGAACTCGGCTAAGGCCAGCCGACGGCGCGTCCGCCACAGCGTCCACAGGTTGATCAAAATGCCCAACGCACCGAGCAAGTAGAGTCCGGGCGCGGTTCGCTCGATCAAGAATACGAACGAATTCACGGGCTAAGCACTCGAATCAGCAGGCAGTTCGCGCAAAACGCCCCGTAGGAGCCGGGTAAGCGCGGGAACGATGTGGGTATCGCCGATCGACATCACATCTTCATGGAGCACTTTGCGCGGGCTGTCATTGACATCGATGCAGATATTGCTGATGCCAGATATACCCAATACGCGCATTCCCGCCTGACGGGCGACCACCACTTCGGGAGCGGTGGACATGCCCACGGCATCAGCACCCCAGGCGCGCAGCATCCGCACCTCCGCCGGCGTTTCGTAGGTCGGACCGCTCAGACAGACGTACACTCCCTCACGCAGCGGGATCGATTCCGCCGCAGCGATACGGTGCGCCAGCTTGCGCAGTTCGGTATTATAGGGGACCGTCATATCCGGGAAACGGACGCCAAGTGCTGCATCATTCGGCCCCATCAACGGATTGTGACCGCTCATGCCCGGCACATTGATATGATCACGGATCAGCATCAGATCGCCCGCCTCATAGCTCTGATTCAGCCCACCCGCCGCGTTAGTCACGATCAGGGTGCGGATGCCGAGTGCCTGCATTACCCGCACCGGAAAAACGACGTGCTGAATCGCATAACCCTCGTAGAAATGGACGCGCCCCTGCACCGCGCACACGATCTGCCCTTCCAGGCGTCCGATCACGAGTCGCCCCTTGTGCCCCTCGACGGTGGAGGGCGGCCAGCCTGGAATATCCTGGGTGGCGATCACAAACCCGTCCTCGATAGTATCGGCCAAACCACCCAAACCCGAACCCAAGATCAGCCCAACGGTTGGTTGTTGTGCGGTGCGTCCACGAATCAAATCGGCGGCGGCGGCATAATCGACCTGTGCAAAGTTTGGGCTGCTCAATTAAAATCTCCAAAGATCAAACGCAAATAATCGATTGAATGCGTATTTTAACACGAGAAGCGGTCGTATCGAAATTGGGTGAAATAAGACAGGATGCTGCGCTATGTTCCAGGGATTGAGCGTCGGGCGACTTTTCGGAGTCGAGATCAAACTGAATATCAGCCTGATCATAATTGCACTGCTGGTCACGGCGATTACGGCGGGGAGCGTCTTGCCGTCCGCCGCGCCCGATTACGCCATAATCGTGTACATCGTGGCCGGGATGCTGACAGCGGTTCTATTCATCAGTTCGGTGTTGTGGCACGAGCTGGCTCACGCGATCGTTGCCCAACGGTATCGGATTCCGGTCGTGCAAATCGTGTTATATGTTTTCGGCGGCGTGGCACAGATTGCACGCGACCCCGAACGTCCCGGCCAGGAATTTTGGATTGCAATCGCGGGTCCGCTGTCCAGTTTGCTCTTGGCCGCGATATTTGGGACGATCGGCGCATTGGTTAGCGGGATCGGTGCGGCAGCAGCGTCATATCTGGCGACCGTCAACTTGTCGCTGGCAGTATTCAATCTGCTGCCGGGTTTTCCGCTGGATGGCGGACGGGTGCTGCGGGCGATTCTCTGGAAGATATGGGGCAGCTATAAGCGCGCCTCACGCGGCGCGAGTCGAGTCGGACAGGGCGTGGCGATCTTGTTTGCGATCGGCGCGATCGGGCTAATTCTGGCGGGTGGCGGGTTGTTCAGCGGAATCTGGCTGCTCCTGATCGCGGCGTTTCTGTACTCGATGGCGACGGCGACGCTCCGCATGGCCGGCGGTGCGTCGCTGCCGATGGGAACGCCGATACGTAGTGTGATGCGCTTCAATGTACCCACGATTGCGCCCGATACGCCGCTGGCGATCCTGGCTTGGCGTTACATGGATCATGCCCCCGATCAGGCCTTCCCGGTGATGGAAGGCGATTATCTGGTGGGGATCGTGAGTGCCGCCGAGGTCGCGTCGATCCCACGCTTGGAATGGGGCACGGTACGGGCGGCAAAAGTGATGCTGCGCCGCGACAAGGTATGCTTCGTGGCACCTGACGATGATTTGGCAGCCGCCATGACCAGGCTCGATGCGCTGCGTCAGGATCATGCGCCGGTGTTTCAGGATGGACGATTTTTGGGGATGCTCAATCGCCGCGACATTGTGTATCGTACCTGAGCAGAGTTGCCATATTTTAACGAATTGTGATTGTCAAGACGCGGCGAATACGTTAACTTACCCGCCGAACATCTTCCTTGTGATGACGAAGGAGCGCGCCGCATGACCGATACATTCGACAAACTCAAAGCCAAGCTGGCCGCCGGGACAATCACCGACGAAGAATTGGGCGACAGCACATTGACCGACGAGGAGCGAATCTGGCTCAGCGCCGAGCGCCACGACAAGGCGCGATCGGATTCACCACAGATTACGATGGAAGCCTACCTCGAAGCCAGCAAAAAGCTCGATACCTCGGCTGAGGACAGCCCCGAATATGCGGCGGCGCTCAAGCTCGTCGAAGCGTATGAAGGTCAAGCCTGATCGTTGCGATAAGGAAGCGAAATCGAAAAGCGGGCGACCACGCCGGGTTTGCCCCGTGTATGTGCTGTTTAGGCGTTTTTGGCGCGGTTAATGGGAGGCACAAGGTCATGACAGCTTATTTCATCGCTCAATGCAACATCGCGCGCGGACGCGAGCGGATCGATCACCCGCTCATGGCCGATTTCAACGCGCAATTGAACACTATAAACGCCCTGGCTGAGTCGTCGCCGGGGTTCGTATGGCGGCTCAGAGACGACTCGAACAATGCCACGTCGATCCAGGTCTTCGATGATCCTCATATGATCGTGAATATGTCGGTCTGGAAATCGATCGATGCGTTATTCGCATTCACCTTCCACACCAATCACCTCGGTGTGTTACAGCGCCGTGCCGAATGGTTCGAGCGTATGGATTATCCACATTTGGCGCTGTGGTGGCTGCCCGCGACTGAGCCAATGCCTAATGCCGAGCACGTCAAAGTGCGGCTCGATCACCTGCACGCGCAGGGCCCGACGTCATTTGCATTCACCTTTCAAAAACGTTTTCCAATTCCAGCCGAAGCGTCGTACAATGGTAGCAACGAACAGGAGTAACTGGTATGAAAGTTGCAATCGCTGGCGATCACGCTGGCTTTGATCTCAAGCAAACACTGCTGCCTTTTTTGACCAAGAACGGCTTCGAGGTGATCGACCTCGGCACGAATACCGCGGATACGCCATCCGATTACCCGGATTTCGCGCAGGCCGTCGGGCAAGCGATCAACAGTGGGCAAGTTGAACGCGGCGTGCTGGTGTGCGGCAGCGGCGTGGGCGTGAGCGTTGCCGCCAACAAGATTCATGGCATTTACGCGGGTCTGTGTCACGATACGTATTCGGCACATCAGGGCGTCGAGCACGATAATATGAATGTGATCTGCATCGGCGCGCGCGTGATCGGCGTCGAACTGGCGCGAGAGATCGTCAAGGCGTTTCTGAACGCGCAATTCACGAATGAAGAACGCCACGTCCGGCGTATGGGCAAAGTCAAAGCGATCGAATCGGAAAACATGAAGAAGGAAACGACGTAATTATGCCGACATCTACAGGAAATCCCACCGTTGACGTGCAGCAGTACGGTCAGAGTTTTTGGTACGACAACATCAGCCGCGAGATGATCCAGTCTGGCGAACTGCAAAACCTGCTCGACAATTTCGGCGTTCTGGGCATGACCTCCAACCCGACAATCTTCGAGAAAGCGATCGGGCACGGCACCGCCTATGACGAGGCGATTCGCGGCGCCGTCGATCTGACCACCGACCAGATTTTCGATAAACTCGCCATTGATGATATTCAGCACGCCGCCGATCTGCTGCGCCCGATCTTCGAGCGCACGCACGGCATCGATGGCTATATCAGCCTGGAAGTATCGCCGCTGTTGGCGGGTAATACAGCAGAGACGCTCAGCGAGGCGAAGCGCCTGTTCAAGGAAGTCAATCGCCCCAACGTGATGATCAAAATCCCCGGCACGCCCGAAGGTCTGCCTGCCATCGAGGAAGCGCTGTTCGCGGGCGTCAATATCAACATTACGCTGCTATTTGGCGTCGAGAATTATCTGCAAGTCGTCGATCGCTATATCAGCGCGCTCGAACGGCGGGTCGCGGCGGGCTTGCCAGTCGATAAGATCGCCAGCGTCGCCAGCTTTTTCCTCAGTCGCATCGACAACATCGTTGATAAGCAGCTCGAAAATAACATCCGCGAGGCGCAGGGGCGTGATATTCCGCGCGTGACCGCCAACAGTGACCTGCTCGGCAAAGCGGCCATCGCCAACGCCAAAGTTGCCTACAAACGCTTTAAGGAGATTTTCTACGGCGAGCGCTTCGCCAAGCTGCGAGCGACTGGCGCGCAGGTGCAGCGTCCGTTGTGGGCGAGCACCAGCACCAAGAATCCAGCCTATGCCGACACGATGTACCTGGAAGCGCTGATCGGCCCGGATACGGTGAACACCGTGCCGCCCGCCACATTGGTCGCTTTTAAAGATCATGGCAAAGTCGCGCCGACGCTCGATCAAGACCTGGATGGCGCGGAAGCGACGCTCGCCAAACTGGCCGAGGTAGGCGTCAACCTGGATATGGTCACGCACCAATTGCAAGTGGATGGCGTCGAATCGTTCACCGACTCGTTCCGCAAACTGATTGAGGGCGTGGCCGGAAAAGTCGCACTCGTCAAAGAAGGCATGAAAAGCGCCTAGTTCGTGCACCAGATTCAGACGACGGATGGGCGACCACGCCGGGTTCGCCCGTCTCATCTGGAGGACTCTTTCAGCTAGTTGATCTTCAGCAGCGTTCCCTTGCGTACCAGATAGATGGCCTGCGACGCGCCCGCCAAAATCAGGATACGCGGCTCGCCCTGTACCGCACACGGAATACTACAAGGCGGCAGCGTGAATTCCGTGCCATGACTGACCGTGTTGGTGATCACGTCATCGCCGTTCGGCAGCAGCAGGCGCGCCCCGGGCGTTACCAATGCGCGCGCCGTGATCGGTTCGTAGGTCTCGTTCCAGATGATCGAAAGGCTGCGTTTCGGCTGACGCAGGGTCACGATCGTCACGCCATGATTGCTGATGCGGCTGGCCGAGACCGTCGCACTGAACTCCTGAATCACGGTGTGATAAGCGTCGTAGGCGGGACGGCGGCTGCCATCGTGGCGAACCAGGCCCCATTCTGCGTCCGTGCCGGGATCGGTGTCATCCCACAGCCGATACACGCCGATCCGCTGAGCGTTGAGCGCCAAACCGAGCGCGGAGGCTTGCACGATGAACGCTACCTGCTGATCGAGCGTGATGGGTTTGTCACGGGGATCGATACGCCAGTCGCCGTCGGTCGTCACTTGCGCGTTCATTTCGTCGATCCAAACGGGCGGCGAATAACCCACCGAGACGGCCAAACTGTGCAGTTGGTTGGTGATTCGCCAGACCAACTGCGTGTCCGTGTAGACATGTATCGACAGCACATCGAAAAACAGATGATGGGCGCGCGCGTCCGGGTCTTTGGCGGCGATGCGCAGCCAGCGCTCGAAATAGAGCAGCCGCTTATGGACGACATCTTGCCACCAAGTGAAGCCCGCCAAATGGATCACGGCTTTGGGATCGGCGGCGTGCGCGGCTTGGTAGGCGACCTTGACGACGTGATAATAGTCGGTTTCGTCACCACTGAACTCGAACTGATCGGTATCTTCGGGCCTAATATCCGGCTCGTTATAGATGATCCAATGGTGGATGTTCCAGTGGGCGGCGTAGTAAGTGGTCAGCTTTTTGACGAACGCCGCAAGCAGATTTTCCGGATCATTGATCGGCTTGTCGAGTCCGAGCGGCGGCGCACCGAGCAGTTCGCTGCCCGTTGCCCAATGCGGTGCATTTTTGATCAGCCCGACGATCTCGCGGTGCGCATCGGTGTCCGTTTGCAACCACTTATCGGGGATGGCCGAAGGGTCCCAATCGTCGGGGCCATTCGGTTGTAGATAGCGCCACTCGAAGATCATGCGATCCCAGCCGACGCCAAGTTCAGTCGCATCGTCGCCCCGATAAAAGGCTTCGACCGCGCCAAAACGCGATATGGGCGTCGGCGGCGTATCGAGTTTGAGGCGCGGCGCGAGCGGGCTACCCGCGCTCGTGCTGAGAATCACGACCACGCAAGCGGCAATGATACGAATGATGATCGGGATGGGCATGAGTGTTTTCTCTCTCTGAAAAGCCCTCACCCTATTGCTCAAAAGTTAAGGAAAAACGGTGATTGTCAATCCCAAACTTCATCAATCAGATGATGTCTGATTCAGTTACAAAAACTCAAAACGGCGCTCATATTTCGTCGCGTTCTGCCGAATCTGGCTAGTCGGTTGCCGCTGAAAGGCAATTTAGCTTCCGATTCAGGTCGATTTTGGCTGAAAAATGGCCTTGACAAACCAATTCACTCCTTAACTTTTGAGCAATACCCTCACCCCCAAGCCCCTCTCCCGCAGGTAGATGCGAGAAGCTCGGCGGATGCTTTTCCCTTCCACTGACGCGGGCAGGGGTCGGGGGATGAGGGTTATTGGCGCGGCTTGGCGTTCCCAAACACGACCTTCGGGCCGCCGACTGGTGCTGCCCAATGAACGGCGTTGGCGATCACCCGCTGCACGTCAGGGTGATGATAGGTCGGGTATGTCTCGTGACCGGGGCGGAAATAGAATATTTTGCCCGCGCCGCGATGGTAACAACAGCCACTGCGAAACACTTCACCGCCCGTGAACCAGCTCAAGAAGATCAACTCGTCGGGCGTCGGGATGTCAAAGCGCTCGCCGTACATTTCCTCGCGCTCGATCTCGATCGTTTCGCCCAGCCCAGCGGCGATCGGATGACCGGGTTCGACCACCCAGATGCGCTCGTGATCGTCGGCTTCGCGCCACTTGAGATCGCAACTCGTGCCCATCAGCGCTTTGAAGATTTTCGAGAAGTGCCCGGAATGCAGCACGATCAGCCCCATGCCATCGAGCACGCGCGCCTTGACCCGTTCCACCACCGCGTCCGAAACATCGCCGTGCGCCTGATGTCCCCACCACGTGAGCACGTCGGTGGCGGCCAGCACGTCAGCGGTCAGGCCATGTTCGGGTTCGTCGAGCGTGGCCGTGCGCACGCTCAGATCGGGGTGCATTTTCAAGGCGGCGGCGATCGCCGCGTGCATCCCATCGGGATAGATTTCCGCGACTTTCGGATTGGTCTTTTCATGGCGAAATTCGCCCCATACCGTCACTCGGATGTGATCCACGTTGAAAAAGTCCTCTCGATTAAAAATTTCTAATCGATGAGATTATGCCACATGCGGAGCCTCACCCCTAGCCCCTTTTATGAAGGGGGTGCATTCGGATATGAAGAGAAAATCATCGAAATACCCGGCTTGGTCGCTTGCTCGCTTAAACCTTGCCGCCAATTCTGAATGTACCTCGGCGGGCTGTTCGGTAACGTGAATCACGCGCCGTGTGATATACTTCGGATTATTGTTTGTACCGGAGTATGCAGTGGATTCGTCACACATTCGGAATTTTTGCATCATTGCGCATATCGACCACGGCAAAAGCACGCTTGCCGATCGCTTATTGCAAGTTACGGGGACGGTCGCTGACCGTGATATGCACGCGCAACTTCTCGATAGCATGGACTTGGAGCGCGAGCGCGGCGTCACCATCAAGGCGTCGGCGGTGCGCATGAGTTGGACGGCTGCTGATCAGCAAATCTACGAGATCAACCTGATCGACACGCCCGGCCATGTCGATTTTACGTATGAAGTCAGTCGCGCGTTGCAAGCCTGCGAGGGCGCGGTGCTCGTCGTCGATGCCAGCCAGGGCATCGAGGCGCAAACGCTGGCGAACCTATATCTAGCGCTCGATGCGGGCTTGGAGATCATCCCGGTCATCAACAAAATCGATCTGCCGTCGGCGCGCCCCGATGACATCGCCCAGGAACTCGAAGACCTGCTCGGCATCGCCAAAGAAGATATGGTGCGCGTCAGTGCCAAAACCGGCTTGAATGTCGCGGCGGTGCTCCAAGCCGTTGTCGAGCGCGTACCCGCCCCCAAAGGCGATCCGAATGCACCTTTGCAAGCGCTCATTTTTGACAGCCATTACGACGCCTACAAGGGCGTGATCGCCTATATGCGCGTCATCAACGGGACGGTTATGCCGCGCGTGGCACTGCACATGATCGCTACGGGTGTTACTGCTGAACCGCTCGAAATTGGCGTCTTCAACCCGACCATGAAGGAAACGGGCACTTTGAGCGCGGGCGAAGTCGGCTACGTGGCGACTGGCCTCAAAACCGTGCTGGAATGCCGCGTGGGTGACACGATCACGACCGCGCACAATGGCGCGACCGAGCCGCTGCCCGGCTACCAGAAGGTCAAGCCAATGGTCTTTGCGGGCTTCTATCCGACCGAAAGCGAAGATTACCCGGAACTGCGCGAGTCGTTGGCGCGGCTGCAACTCAACGATGCCTCACTGACTTACGAGCCGGAAACCTCGACCGCGCTCAACTTCGGCTTCCGTGTCGGCTTTTTGGGCTTGTTCCACATGGACATCGTGCAGGAGCGGCTCGAACGCGAATACAACCTGGATATTCTCGCCACGGCGCCCAGTGTCGAATACGAGATCAAGTTGCACACAGGCGAAGTCTTCAACATTGACAGCCCCGCCGATCTGCCGGATGAAGGCAGCATCGCCGAAATCCGCGAACCCTGGATGAAAATTTCGATCTTCTCGCCCGATACTTATATTGGCCCGATCATGAATCTCGTCACCAAAAAG
This sequence comes from Aggregatilineales bacterium, assembly GCA_038230635.1. Lineage (GTDB taxonomy): Bacteria > Chloroflexota > Anaerolineae > Aggregatilineales > UBA2796 > JBBRMW01. Next base: position 13,627 of record JBBRMW010000100.1, read on the forward strand.
CGCGGTCAATACCTCACGACGGAATACCTCGACAAATCGCGCGTGCTGCTTACCTACCGAATTCCGCTGGCCGAACTGATCATCGACTTTTACGACAAGCTCAAATCACTGACGAAGGGCTACGCCAGCCTCGATTATGTTTTCGACTCGTACCAGACCGAAGATTTGGTAAAGCTCGATGTGCTCGTCAACACCCAGGCCGTCGATGCGCTGTCGATGATCGTTCACCGCGACGATGCCTATCACAAGGGTCAACGGCTGGTCAGCAAGCTCAAAGAGTTGATCCCGCGCCAAATGTTCCTGATACCGATCCAGGCGGCGGTGGGCAGCCGGATCATCAGCCGCGCCGACGTGAAAGCGATCCGCAAAGATGTGCTCGCCAAGTGCTATGGCGGCGATATTTCGCGCAAGAAGAAACTGCTCGAGAAGCAGAAAAAAGGCAAGAAACGCCTCAAAATGATCGGTAACGTCGAAGTGCCGCAGGAAGCGTTCATGGCGGTGCTCCGGCTCGATGATGAGGATTAACCAATGGTCGATACCGCTCTCCACACCGTCAACTACGACGATCTGATGGCACTCGGCTCGGACGCGCGCGTCGAAGTCGTGAATGGAGAAATACGCGCGATGAGTCCGACTGGCGGCGAACACAATAATCTGGGTGGCAACATCTACAGTGCGTTCCGCTCCCACGCTTATCCTCGGCAGCTTGGATATGTGGCAACCGATGGGTTTATTTTCTTGATGGGGCAGCGCAAGGCTAATTTGCGCGATTCATTTGTGCCTGATGTAGCCTTTATTGTAAAGGGATCGATTCCCAAAGATTGGCGTGTCCGAGAGCCATTTCCCGGCGTACCGACACTGGCAGTCGAGATCATCTCGCCCAGCGATGACCTTGACGAATTTAAGTTGAAAATCGCCAAATATCTCGAACTTGGCACTGCGGAAGTATGGGCGTTGTATTCATCGGAACGCCAACTCAATCAGCATCGCCGTGACACGCCGATGCGTATTTATCGTGATCCTACCGAACACATCGAAACACCGTTGTTCCCCGATCTTGAATTGACGATGGCTGAGATATTCGATTGGCCCGATTGGCTCTAGCGAGGCTGGCTATGGAGGATCAGGCGATGGCAAATCCCGTGATTGTTGCGCCACCCAAGACTATCAACTATGACGATCTGATGGCGCTCGGCTCGGACGTGCGCGTCGAAGTGATCAATGGAGAAATACTCGAAATGTCGCCTAACGGCGGAAATCATAACTTCGGGGCGGGCAATATCTATGACGCATTCAAAGTTTGTACCAAGCGCGACAAGATAGGTCTGGCGGCCACCGACGGCTTGATCTACTTGATGGGGTTCAAAAAAGCCCATCTGCGCGATTCGTTCGTGCCGGATGCGTCGTTCGTTGCCAAGCAATACGTCCCCGAAGATTGGGATTCGGATGAGCCGTTTCCCGGTGTTCCGACCATTGCCGTTGAGGTCATTTCGCCTAACGACGACCGTGAAAAGCTGAGTCTCAAAGTTCAGCGTTATTTTGAACTTGGCACAGACGAGGTGTGGGTGCTGGATAAGATAGCCAAAGCACTCTATCAACATTTCCGCAACCCGCCGGGCACGGTTCGCGTTTATCATGAGCCAACCGAGCGGATTGAGACGCCGCTGCTGCCAACTCTTAATTTGACGATGGCCGATGTGTTCGCGCCGCCGACTTGGTTGTAACCGAACCCCGAGCAAGGAAGACTAGCCAATGGTTGATACCGCACTGCGCAGCGTAAACTACGACGATCTGATGGCGCTCGGCTCGGACGTGCGCGTCGAAGTCGTGAATGGAGAAATACGCGAAATGAGTCCAACTGGCCGAGCACATAACATCCTGGGCGGCAATATCTATGATGCGTTCAAAGTGTGCGCCAAACGCGATAAATCAGGACTGGCGGCCACCGACGGACTGATCTTCCTCATGGGCCAACACACGGCCAATTTGCGGGACTCGTTTGTGCCTGATGTATCGTATACGACGAAAGAATCAATTCCAAAAGACTGGCCGCCCGAAGCTCCGCTTCCTGGTGTGCCCACGCTCGCTGTCGAAATCATGTCGCCCAACGATGATCCCGACGCCTTGCTGACCAAGATCAACCGTTATCTCGAATTGGGCACCGAGGAAGTATGGGCGTTATATCCGCACGCCCGCCAACTGAATCAGCATCGACGCGACACACCCACTATCATCCGCGTCTATCGTGATCCTGCTGAGCGCATCGAGACGCCCCTATTGCCCGGACTCGATTTGACGCTCGCTCAGATTTTTGAAATGCCCGATTGGGCTAACGAGGCCAAACCCGGAGAATGAGACTATGAATAACCCTATGATGGTGGCACCCACAAAAACTGTCAACTACGACGATCTGATGGCGCTCGGTTCAGATGCGCGCGTCGAAGTGATCGATGGAGAAATACGCGAGATGGTTCCAGTGGGTGGCGAACATGGTTTTATTGGTCTAAATATCCGTGATGCGTTTCAGATCGTTGTATCGACCGATAAGCTGGGTTTCACGATGACCGATGGCCTGATATACCTCATGGGGCAACGTAAATCTCATTTACAAGATTCATTTGTGCCAGATGTGTCTTTCACGGCAAAAGAATCGATTCCGAAGGATTGGAATATTGCTGAACCATTCCCCGGTGTACCAACTTTGGCAGTAGAAATTGCATCACCTAGCGACAATGCCTTCGATCTGGCAGCAAAAATGCGCAAATATTTGGAACTTGGTACGGCGGAAGCGTGGGTTCTCTTTCCTCAGTTACGTGAATTGCACCAGTATCGCCGCAACACGCCGCAAACGGTGCGTGTTTATCGTGATCCCGCCGAGCACATCGAGACGCCCTTGTTGCCGGGTCTCGATTTGACGCTCGCCCAGATTTTTGAAATGCCCGATTGGAGTTAGCTGAAAGGATTACACACGATGATGCAGCGTCGTACCTTCCTCAAACTTTCCGCCGTGACCACTGGGGCGCTGCTGACGGGTGCGATACCCGTGCTCGCCGCCGATCCGACGCCGTTCCCGGTCTATCTCACGTTCGACGGGGGTCCAAGTTCCAAAGCCGACGGCACAGGCTTGACATTCGATGTGCTGAAGGTGCTCAAAAAGTACAAAGTACCTGCCACTTTTTTCGTGAGCGGTCACAACTTACACGATTGGGATAGCGCGCTGTTCTCGCAGATGCTGAGCGAAGGCCACGCCATTGGCAATCGGCTGTGGCAGGAGAGCGGCAACTTGGCGAGCGATCAATCGACGCCTTCGCAGTTGGCCGAGCAGTATCTCAAAACCGAGAAGAAAATCCGCGCGCTGATCCAGAGTTCCAATCAAGACGCGGCGGCGGCCTACACGGCGCAAGCCAAGCTGTACCGTCGTCCGGGTGGCGATAACGCAATCGGCAGCTTCCTCGACCCGACCAACTACGACACGCTGACACACGAGCCATTTTTGAAATCGTATGTCGATGTGATCGATTGGCTCAAAACGGTTTACGATTATTCGGGTTGGGGCGTCACGGCGGGCGACGAGGTGACTTCAAAGACGACCAAAGGGCGCTCATCATTTTCACTCTCACGGCGTATCGTCAGTGGCGGCAAAGATGTGGCGGGCGTCGCTGCCTTTTTATGCGTCGCCAGCAATCATAAACGCGCGCTCCAGGCTTCGCAGGGTGTGATCGTCCAGATGTACGATGGCGATAAACTGACGCCCCAGGCGCTTTCGCAGATCATTTTGCAACTGCGCGTCAAGGGCGCGGAGTTCCATGTTTTGCCGCGCACGGACGATAAGGCGAATACGCTCACCATCGGCGCGGACGATCCGCCTACCGCCGACGATAATGGCATCGCCTGCACATGACAGATCCGATCATTTTGTTTTTGACCGATCGCGGGGAACGCCAGCAAGAATGGGCACGCCAAGCCGCGCCCACTGGCTTCAACGTAATCATCAAACGCCGTCCGAGCGACGCGGAAATCGCCGATGTGCTGCCGTCCGTCACTTATATGATGAGCGAGCGCAGCGAACCCGTCACGGCAGCCATGATCGCGGCGGCGAAGAACCTGAAACTGATCGTGCGGCTCGGTTCGCTGGCGGTCGGGATCGATCTGGAAGCGGCGCGCGCGCATAATGTACAGGTCGCGGTACAGCCGATTATCGGCACGATGTACGTGGCCGAACATGTGTTGATGATGACGCTGGCGACGACCAAACGGCTGGGGCGATCGTTGTGGCAGGCCAACACCGCCGATCACGGGAAAGCGGCACACCGCACCGACGAAGACACCTTCGCCTTCAATTGGCTGGGGATCAACGATATTGGCGGACTCGTTGGAAAGACAATCGCCATTTTGGGTATGGGCGAGATCGGCGTCGAATTCGCGCGCCGGATCGCTTGCTTTCGTCCGGCGGCAGTGCTCTACAACAAGCGGACGCGCTATCCGGTGGCTGTCGAAACAGAACTTGGCCTGACCTATGCTGATCAGCCGGAATGCGTGCGGCGGGCCGATGTGCTGATCTCGCTGCTGCCCTACGCTGCGGAAACCGATTGCAGTTTGAACGCCGAGACGTTCGCGGCGATGCGGCGCGGCGCGATTCTCGTCCATGCGGGTAGCGGCAGCGTGATCGATGAAGGCGCGTTGGTCGATGCGCTGCAAAGCGGACACTTGGCGGGCGCGGCGCTGGACACTTATGAATTTGAGCCGCTCCAACCCGATCATCCGTTGGTGATACTCGCCCGTGACCCACGCTCGAATCTGCTGTTGACGCCGCATGTGGCCGCCGCCAGCTTGCCGGCTGATCGCGCCGACGATTATGCGGAGATCGTGCGTCACCATGCGATCCAATCACACGCCCCATAAGAGTCGGTATTTTCAACAAAGGCGGACGCGGGGGGGGGGCCGGGCCAGCAAAAACAGGGGGGGGGTTGGGGGGGGGGGGTGGGCGGGGGCGGTGGGGGGCATGGGCG
>JBBRMW010000101.1:0-18561 GCA_038230635.1 Aggregatilineales bacterium
CAAATACGCGCTCACTGAACACTGGCGCAAATACATTCAACAGCGCCATAATCTCGACGGGCAGGATAGGCATTCGATTTCCTTTGTCATGATTGGAACATCATCAGCTTATCCTGCCCTGTTTTTCTCGGCTACTATATCAATAAAGTCCAGCTATACAGAGGAAGATGAATTAGACAAACAAGCGGACTTAAACATTGAAGACGATGAAAATGATGAGGATGAAGCCTATAACGCTGCAAAATATGATCGAGAATTTCGGGCGGACGATGATTGGGAAGATCAGTTAACAGAAACGGCTAATGCAGATATCGAACCAGCCATGCGCTGGGAATTTCGAGCAAATGATTTGGAAAATAGTAAATGTATTGCCAAAGTTGAATTTTTGCCAAATTCTGAAGAAGAAGAAGAATGGGAAGATTGGGAGTATACCGTCCTTAAGAGACAGATGCCGAAATAGTGGTTGTTTGATGAAATATGTAACACAAATGATTATGGGGAATGGTTGACATTTATCCGTAATTTAACAGGTAAGCGAGAGTTTGTTGATCAGATCAAAAGCACTATAGATGGTGGTAAGCAAAAAATCTGGTACCAGTATATTAATTCAATTTTGTAGCCTCAAATGCGGCTCACATCAGCCGATGCTTGAGGCCGCTGTAACGCTCGGCCACGCGATCGTTGTTGACCGCCATCGCCAGTGCGCGCTGCGAGCCAACCAGCACCACGACCTTCTGCGCGCGCGTGATCGCCGTGTAAATCAGGTTGCGCTGGAGCATCACGTAATGTTGCGTCATCACCGGCATCACCACGACCGGATATTCCGCGCCCTGGCTTTTGTGGGTCGAAATGCAAAAAGCGTGCGTCAATTCGTCGCACTCGTCCCATTGGTAATCGACGTAGCGGTTATCAACCAGGATTTGCAGCGTTTGCTCAGCGGGATCGATCGCCTTGATGCGCCCAATGTCGCCGTTGTATATATCCTTGTCGTAGTTATTGCGCGTCTGCATGACCCGATCACCAACGCGCCACGCCACACCGAACATGCGGTGCTCCGCGTTGCGACCGGGCGGATTCAGCGCCGCTTGTAACCGCTCATTGAGCGCGCGCACGCCGACGCTGCCTTTATACATCGGCGCGATCACCTGGATATCGGTATCGGGTTTGAACTGCCCCTCGAAGCGCGCCGGAATGCGATTCTGTACCAAATCGACGATCAGATCGGCGGCGCCATCGGGGTCTTCTTCGCGGAACAAGAAAAAATCCGTGCCTTTGTTGGTGATGTCGGGCATTTCGCCACGATTGATGCGGTGCGCGTTGGCGACGATCAAACTCTGCTCGGATTGGCGGAAGATCGTGTTGAGGCGCGTCACATGGGCGACGCCGCTTCCGATCACGTCGCGCAGCACGTCGCCCGCACCGACGCTTGGTAGTTGATCGACATCGCCGACGAGCAGCAGATGTGTTTCGGGCGTCAGGGCTTTGAGCACGTTGTAGAACAGCGATAGGTCGAGCATCGAAGTCTCGTCGAGGATCAGCATATGAATATCGAGCGGACTGTCCTCGCCGAAGCCAAAGCCATCCTGCGGGGAATAGGCCAGCAGGCGGTGGATCGTTTGTGCCGGACGCCCAGTCGCTTCGCCAAGTCGTTTGGCGGCACGTCCGGTCGGGCTGGCGAGCGCATAAGTTTTGTGCTGCGTTTCCATGAGGCGGATGGCGGCGCGCAGAGTCGTCGTTTTGCCCGTACCGGGACCGCCTGTCAACACGCTAATCTTGTTGGTCATGACGGCTTTTACGGCGTCCTGCTGCTGCGGCGTCAGATTGATGTGATCTTCGCTCAAGAGCGCCTTGAAAAAGCCTTCCCAGTTGATGGTGCGGGCCGTGCGCAAGCTGCTGACGGGGCTGTTGACCATCGCGGCTAAGCGCTTTGCCACGCCGATCTCGCTGTAATACATGCCCGGCAAATAGACTGCGTTCACGGGCGCATCATTGCGCGGGACTTCCTCGGCGATCAGATCGCGCTCGGCGGTCAAGCGCTCGATCGCCATATCGATCGCAGTAGGTTCGGCGTTGAGCAGTTCGGCGGCCTGCTCGATCAGTTCGTCGCGTGGGGCGTAGGTGTGACCGTTATCGACGTGCTCGTTGAGCGCAAAAATCACCCCAGCCGCCAGCCGACTCGGCGCATCGGGCGGAATACCCAAATCGCGCGCGATCTTGTCGGCGGTGCGAAAGCCGATACCCGTTACGTCGCGTGCCAGTTGATATGGATCGCTATTGACTTTAGCGATCGATTCGTTGCCATACTGCTTGTAAATCTTGACGGCCAAGCCCGTGCTGATGCCGTGACTCTGCAAGAAGATCATCACATCTTTGATTGAGCGCTGCTCTGACCACGCCTTGACGATGTGATCGACCGCGGCATCGCGCACGCCCGGCACGTCACGCAAGCGATCGGGATGATTGTCGAGCACATCGAGCGTCTTTTCGCCGAAGTAATCCACAATCTTATCGGCGGTGCGGCTGCCAACGCCTTTGATCAAGCCACTACCGAGATAGCGTTTCAAGCCTTCGATGGTGGTCGGCGCGATTTGCGTCACGACTTGCGCCTTGAACTGCTTGCCATAATCGGTGTGAGTCGTCCACTGGCCGGAAATTTTGAGCGTTTCGCCGGGCTGCAATTCGGGCATCACGCCCACGACCGTGACTAGGCCATCATCATCGGCGTTGCGCGCTTTACCACGCTGATTCGGGCGCAGTCGCAGCACGCAATAGCCGCTGTCGGAACTGTAGTAGGTGATGCGCTCGATCGAGCCTTCGAGGATTTCGAGCAAATCGGGGCTGTTGGCGAACATCGGTTGTCCTAGTCGCTAGATTGAGTGGAGATCGTAACCGAAAGCGGGCGCGGCTTCAAGAGCAATTGCACGGGGAGCCAGGGCACGTGCAAAGTCGCTGGAGAGCACTCACCCCCTCCCCTCTCCCACAGATTCACTTCACCCCCCCGCCCCTCTCCGTTACCACAGCGAGGGGGTGTCAATCCACACAGCATCCGCCAAAGCCAAAGATCGAGACAGAGTCGAGTCAGGCACCCCTCTCCGTGATTACGGAGAGGGGGCCGGGGGGTGAGGTGAATGCGCGAAGTTTGATTGGTTTCACCATAAAGACAGGTCGATCAATCGTCAGGGTGTTGGACGACCATGTTTCGGTAGTTCATAAATTGGGCAATCTCATCAGGCGCGATCGGGCGATCTTGGGCGACGACGTAATAGGCATCGGCCCAAAAATTGGCTGTCCCAGCGCGCTCGGCGGTGGCTTGCATGAGCGTATCGACAAGCGTGCGAGGTGTTTCGTTAGCGGGTGCGTTGAGCTGCATCAGCAGATAGGTGGGCTGCACATCGACACCTAAGATCACCCAACTGTGGCCTGTTGCCGCGTCATTGAGCCAGCCAGGGATCAAATCAGGGGTCCCTGCCTCGAATTCATTGGTGTGGGGCAGCCAGACGAACGAGTATACGCTCGAGGTCCCGTCGATAGGCGGCACAGACGCGGATGATCGCGCCGCCGTTCGCAAACCTTCGGGCGCACGGGGATCAGTCGGGCGTGAGAGGAGCGTCTTTGCGGCCTCAGATTCGCGGGCGGGCGCTTCATCCTCAACTGCGGGTGTTTTTTCGAGCGCCTCGATGAGCTGCTGCGCCTGTTTGCGGATGAGCCGCAGGGGTGTTTCCGCCGGGAACAGCATCGACAACCGCAAGCCATCTACGCTCTGAGTCGAATAGAGCAGAAAGTCGCTCACGCCCGGCACCTGAACATAGCGCATGACGGCACTGCCCGGATCACCCGTATTTTGCCACGCCTGAGCAATCACGCTGACGACGCCCGCGAGCGCATAGCCGCTCAGGTCGCCCGCGACGGCCACGACTTGATCGTCGCGCGTGAGGATCGTGGCGCGCGATGCCATTTGCAACGAAAGCTGGGTCAGGCGCAGCGCAATTTCGGCGACTGGCTCGGCGGACGATTCGACCTCTTGGACAAGTTCAGGCGGGAGCGGCTCAGTGGGTATCACGGGTGGCGCGCCCACTTGCGGCGTATCAATATCCAGCGTTGGTGGATCGGCCCACAGCGTCGGGAACGGCTCCAATGGCGGATCAAACGTGGCTTCGACGGATTGGGGCAAAATCGGTGGAACGGCTTTTTCGACAAATGATGGCTCGCCGAGGCTGGGTTGATCAAGTTCGCCAGGAATAGCGCGCACCCATTTGGGAAGCGGTTTGCCTGCCTGCTGCTCGACCTGATCGATGTACGTCTTGAGGGAAAAGGTATCGAGCGGCATGGTATCCAGCGCATCTAACGCTGCCGAGGCGATGCCTTCCAGCGGGAGCGGCTCCGGCAGCGAATCAGGTGCGGCGGGACGTGCTCTGGGCGGTCGATCGGGCGGATCGCTCAAGGGCTTGCCGCTGACCAGATCGCCGATCGTCGCGTTTTCGGAAATCGGCGAATTGGAGGAGAGCACGACCGTTTCCAGCGACTTACGGAGGCCGGTGGGTGTCGCAGGTTTTTCGGGCACCATCGCCGCAATGTGCCGCCGAAAGGTGTCATCGGGCTGGATAGGCGGCTCGTCCAAAATCGAAGGGAGTGTCGCCAGCGCCGCATCGAAATCAGGTGAGACAGGCGTGCTGATCGGCTGCGTCGCTGGGGCGGGTGGGGTCGCTTTGGCCTTTTTCGCCAAACGTGACTGAGCCGCCGCCGCCTCCTTTATCACCGAAATCAACTGGCGCGCCAAATAGGGTTTAGTAACACTACCCTGGGTATCGAGCGATGGTACGCGCGCGATATGACCCTGCGTGCGCGGCGTGACCAGAATGAAGAGACCGGGCTGCAAATCGCGCAAGCCCGTGATCAAGGCCGCGATGTCCATGTCGACGATAGCAAAATCGAGGATAGCCACCTCATGCGGCTCGGCACGGATCAAATCGAGCGCTGCGCCGCCGTTGGCAAAGGCAGTCACGCGGTAGCCACCCGCTCCTTCCAGCGCTTTTTTGATCCCAATGGCGAAGGATACATCAGGATCGACAATCAAGACTTTGGTGCTCATGGTTGAATTGTATATCGTGCTGGGCAAATACATCAAACAGATTGATCACTTTCCGTGATTGTTTGTGACTTCTAACAAATAGTGTAGGAGGCGGACCTGCCGCATCCGCATCACGAAGGATCAAATCCGTTGGCGGGCAGCTTGAACCTATCTTATAATTTCGCCACATTCTACTTTAAGGAAAGGGTTTCCTGATGAGTGATTACGTTGCGGAGATGACGGGCGCGGAAGCCATCGCCTGGGATTTGTCCGATTTGTACGCGAGCGCCGACGATCCAGCACTGATACGCGATCTTGATCTATGCGAGACGCGCGCGGCAGACTTCGATACGACTTATCGCGGGCAACTTGCCACCCTCAGCGCGGATGATATGCTCGCGGCACTGCGCGAATACGAGGCGATCTACGAGTTGTCGTCGAAAGTGGCGGGCTTTGCCAACCTACAATGGACGACCGATACCAATAACAAGGCGTATGGCGCGCTGCTGCAAAAGATCACGGAACGGTCGTCGAAACTGTCGCAACAGTTGGTGTTTTTCAGCCTCGAATGGGCGGCGCTGCCCGATGATCAGGCAGAAGCCGTGATCAACGATCCGAAGCTGGCCTTTTATCGCCACTATCTGGAGGCGGAACGGCGCTATCGTCCGCACCTGCTGACTGAGCCGGAGGAAAAAATCCTCGCCGAAAAGCATGTGACTGGACGCGCCGCCTGGAATCGCTTTTTCGATGAGACGCTCGGCGCAGCACGTTATCAATTAGACGGGCAGACGGTCACACAGGAAGCGGTGCTCAAGCGGATGTACGCGCCCGATCAGGAGACGCGCAAAACAGCGGCGCACGCCTTGACGGTCGGGCTAGAGTCGAATTTACGGACGTTGACGTATGTGTTCAACACGATCCTGGCGGATAAGGCCAGCGACGATACGCTGCGCAAGTATCCGAACTGGCTGTCGTCGCGCAATCTCGCCAACGAGGCCAGCGATGCGACGGTCGAGGCGCTGATCGAGGCAGTCACATCGCGTTATGACATCGTGGAACGCTATTACAAGTTGAAGGCGCGGCTGCTCGGCCTGCCAGAACTGCACGATTACGATCGGTATGCGCCGCTGCCATCGCAGACCACATCGCGTTACCAGTGGGACGAGGCGCGAGAGATCGTGCTGCGCGGTTATGAACGATTCAGCCCGCAAATGGCCGAGATCGCCGGGATGTTTTTCGACAAACGCTGGATCGATGCGCCGGTGCGTCCGGGCAAGCGCGGCGGAGCATTCAGTGCGGGCGGTGTCCCGTCGGTTCACCCGTATATTTTGATGAACTTCGCCGGCACGGGACGGGACATTTCCACGTTGGCGCACGAACTCGGTCATGGCGTACATCAGTATCTCTCGCGCGAACGCGGCATGTTGCAGGCACATACGCCGCTGACGACGGCAGAGATGGCCTCGGTGTTTGGCGAAATGCTCGTGTTCAGCGATCTGATCGCGCGCGAAGACGATCCAGGGGCGCGATTGGCGATGTTGGCGACGAAAGTTGAAGATACGTTTGCCACTGTGTTTCGCCAGACGAGTATGAATCGGTTTGAGAACGCGATTCACACGGCACGTCGGGCTGAAGGTGAACTGAGCAGCGAGCGTATCAGCGAACTGTGGCTGACGACGCAGCGCGCGATGTTCGGCAGCAGCGTGACGCTCACCGAGGATTACGGCATTTGGTGGAGCTACATTCCCCACTTTTTGCATGTACCGGGTTATGTGTATGCCTATTCGTTCGGCGAACTGCTGGTGCTGGCTCTGTACGCTCGCTATCGGCAGGAAGGGCCATCGTTCGCGCCAAAATATATCGAAGTGCTCAAGGCGGGTGGCTCCGACTGGCCGCATTCGATCTTGAGTAAGTTGGGCGTCGATCTGAACGATCCGGATTTCTGGAAGCTGGGCTTGGCCGAGATTGAGTCCTTGGTGACGCAGGCGGAGTCGCTGGCTGGTGCGTAGGAAGCCGGGACGGATGACCGAGCCGGCTTCGCCCTCACCGAAGCCGTATCCAGCAGGAGGATTTTGATCTGGATGAACGCGGCGGGCTGCCATCCGCTTTCACCCGCTAAAAGCATCTTCCCTCGCCCACAATGGACGAGGGAAATCGGGTCGTGCGTTCAGTCTACAAACCGCGCTGAATGTTTGAAAAGATGTTTCCAATCGCGGGTCCGCTGACAGCCAAAAGCAGCACAATAGCGACTGCAATAAGAATCGTAAGGAATATCGGAATCACGATGAGCGCGGCCACCGCTTTGCCCCAACCAAAGTTGTGAACACCTTTTATGGCCGAAGCTGACAGCACAAGCCTGTACAGCGCCAATGGCAGGTTCAACAAGTTAACGACCGGAATCACGCTGAGGATCGACGTAATCACGCCAATGGGCGCTGTAAATGCGGCCTCTGCATAAACGAGCTGCTCGTAAGTTCCGGTGCCACCGATAGCTTTGGCGATGATATTTTGTAACCCGGTACTAATGACGAATCCGATGACCGAAAGAATGCCCGCCAATGGTGCAATGCACAACCGTGAAACGCCCGCCGCGCTGGTCGAAATGCCGCTCGTGCTCAGATTTGACGATGCGCCGAGTATCAAGCCAAGTATCACGCTGAGCACGCTGCCAAGCGCGCTAAATGCAAAAATCCAGCCCAAGCCCGTTGTGATATTTGCACTTGGGTTATGGGCAAGGTCGGCGAAAGTTGAGGGCGCGGGCTTGGTCATGGCGTTGACCATCGCTTCGCTCCAAGGAATCGGCGGGTTAGAAAAGCTAACCATTGGTGATTCGGGCGGTAAGTTCATGTCATTCTCCCCCTCGGTACAGTTGGCAATAAGCAACGCTATTTATTATAGGACTTTTTTGATTTGATGCAGACATCGGCGTGTTGGTCGGGTATTTCGATGAGTTTTGCGCCCAATCCCGGATGCGCCCGCCAGATTGTGGCGCTTGTCAGACTCGCCCGGACTCGCTAGACTCCTGGGTGGAGCGAAAAAGCGGCGAATGAACATGGATGCGCCATTTGATGACATCGAAGCGATGCGGCGAGTCGCGGCTCAGGACTCGCAAGCCTTTCGTGCGATTTACCAGCAGTATGGCAAACTGAGCTACAGCCTCGCCTATCGTATCTTGCAAAACACGACGCTGGCCGAAGAAGCGACGCAAGAAACATTCCTCAAAGTCTGGCGACAAACAGCGCGCTGGAATCCGGACAAAGGCAGCCTCAAAAACTGGTTGTTGGCGATCACCCACTTTACCGCGATCGATCAACTCCGCCGCGAACGGCGTCAACCCAACCCGGTATTTGAATCGATCGAAGACATCGAGGAACGGCTGCCATTGCCCGGTCACGAAGCGGGTTGGCAAGATGGCGTGGTCCTGCGCGCCCTGATCAGCCAGCTTCCGCCAGAACAGGCATTTTTGATCGATCTGGCGTTTTTTCGAGGCATGAGCCATAGCGAGATCGCGGGTGAAACAAATATCCCGCTCGGCACGGTTAAAACTCGGCTGCGCACGGGGCTGGGGCGGCTGCGCGAACTGTGGGTGGATTCGATCAAACAATCCAGCCATCGCTAGTCCAGCGTATTGTATAGTAAGCGCTTGATATGAACCGTAGTAAAACAGCATGACCATAAGTTCCAACCATCTGAACGACGCAGAATCCGATTGTGAGGCCATCCGCGATCTGATCCCGGACTATGCCTTCGGGCTGACCGATGCCGACACCAACTTGCGGATCGAGGCGAAGCTGGCGGGTTGCCCGGAAGCAGTCGAGCAACTGGGCGATTTCCGCGCGATGCAGGCCGCTATGCGCACGAATGTGCCACTGATCGAACCGTCAATAGCACTGGAGAATCGGCTGATGGCGGCGATCGGTGCGCCCATTGTGGCGACAGCCGCCGCACGCGCGAATCCTGCCACGGCACGCCGCCCACGCTCCACGTGGATCGGGTTATCGCGGGTGGCCGGGTTGGTGGCCGCGATAGCCATCGTTGCGCTGGCCGCCACGAATTTGTACTGGCTGACGCGCGTCAACGATCTCACTACCAGGCAGGAGGCACTGCTGACGCAACTCGGCGGACTGGGCGGCGCGGGCAGCAATGCCTTCGTCTTGACAGGCACGGGCGATCTACGGTGGGTACGGCTGCCGGCCTCAAAGGGCGATGAGACTGCCTCCGCCTTTTTGATGTGGAATGCCGCGAGCGAAATCGGCTTGATGTATGCGTATGGTTTTCCGGCATTGGCGGTGGGAAAGACGTATCAATTGTGGTTGACACGCGGCGAGGAGCGGGTCAGCGCGGGAGTTTTTCGCGTCGATGGGGAGGGCAAGGGATCGCTGTTGTTCCATGTCACGCAGCCGATCGACAAATATACGTGGGCGCGCGTCACCGCCGAACCAAGCAGCGGAAGCGATACGCCATCCGGGACGATCATTGCGATCGGCAAACTCTCGACCTGATCCCTGCACGCCGCATCAAATCATGGCGATCAGCACGAATAGGAACAGGATGATCACGGCGACCGTCAGCAAATTATATTGCGCCAACCATGATAGCGGCAGCACGCCCGCCGCCAGAAGCGCGGCACTGGCTGAGTTGGCGGCTGGGGGAATGATAAAGGGGATGAACGGATAGTTATACACGTCCAGGTAATACCAGATCGACCCTGCAATCAAGTAGCCGTTGACCGCACCAACGACTGTACCAAGCAGCCGTTCCTGGAAGCCTTCGCGGCGCGAACTCCACAGCCGATCGCGCGAGATGCGGGCCGCATGGTGCGGCGTCTGATAGCCAAAAAACGTGACGATCAACAGAATGCCGCTGTACAGGTAGAAACGGGCTTCGGGACCCGCGCCCGCCGTCAGCGGATCGAACAGGATACTGCTGAACTGCTGCTGAATGAACAGCGCCAGAATGATGCCCGCCGTCGCCACCACTTCTCGTGTCCAGCCGCGCAAAAAGCCGATCACGGCGAACAAAGCGGTGATCATCCACAGCACACTCGACAACTGCATCATAGTTTTTTGCGACGACTCCTTGAGCGGCGATAAAGCCTCGTCGCAAGATTATAACCGATCCGGCACTCCGCTACCGATGTCGCTGCGGGCAGCGGAAAAAGCCGGCACCGTCATTCGCCGCGCATACCCGCTATCAGGTTGACGGTATGGTGCGTGCGGAACAAGCTGTACAGACCGGGTTTACCGGGCACCGGATTGATGACGTTTTCGACCTGCATGATGCTGATCCAGAGTTCGAGCGCGTCGTCGGTCAGGTTGGTATCACGCGAGAGCGCCGCGAAGTTGATCGGCAGATGTTGATCATAGAGTTCGAGCAGCACCAAGATAAACTGATCGCGTTCTTGCAATACCTCACGGGTGAGAGCGTTCTCAGGAATTAGCGAGATTCCTTTCGTCGGATAGCTGCTTTGCGGGTTATCGAACTCGTTGACGCCGCCCGCTCCCAATTCGAGCAGCCACTCGACCGCGCGCTGAAAGGCCACGCCCGTATCATAGGCGCGCAGGCGGCGATGCAGCGAACCAAGCGGACACCACGTAAAGCCGCGATAACTGGTAAATTGATCGACGCTCACGATGATGCGTTTCATCATCGTATCGACTTCGGCATCGCGCGGTTGGATCGTCGGACTCTCACCGTCAAGAATGTCAAAAGTCGCGTCGAAAGCATCGTCATCGATATCGCCATAGGTGCCGGGCTTGACGCGCTGCGCACTGCCGACGCTGGTTTTTGCCATTTTGAGGACGGGCACAAGGTCTTCCGGGTTGTGGCGGTGCGGCACCATCTCACGCACCAGGATGCCTTCGCGTACCAGACAATCGACCCAATCGGAGCGCCAAGCGTCATCGATGTTCAGACCAGGGCGTTCGAGCGCGCGATCCATCGCCAGCCCCTTGAGCAGGAAACCGTAATTGACGTATTCCCAACTGCGGACTTCGAGCGTATTGGAGACGCGCGCCAGAATCCGATCGCGCACTAACCGCGTTCGCTCCACGATCGTGTGATCGGCGACGGGCGAGACCAGATCGGTGCTGCCGTTAGGCGTCAGGCGCAGAATGCCAATCGAGACGGCCTGCATCACCAGATCGTGTGCGCGCGCATCGGAGACGACGGCGCTCACCCGCCGCAACTGATCTTGCAGCGACTCGACCGGGATACCGTCGCCGGGTGTCAGTGCGGCGAGCCGATCGAATTGCAAGACGACGCTCGACCACTGCGAGGGCGTGAAAGCGGTGGCCGCACCGGCGGGCGTGGTGATCGACGCCTGATAGACTTGGCCGAGCGTCTCGTGACGCTGCAAGCTCAAAAAGTCATCCAGGTATTCGACGTGCAGTGCCGGATTGTTCTCCAACTGGCGGCTGGTGCTCTCGCGGACGCCCCAGACGATGACCTGCTTGCCGCGCAAGCGCAGTTCGCTGTACACATCGTTGAAATCACGGTCGCCGCTGGCGATAATGAATACATCGCTGGCGGTGGGCTGTACACTGTCAGCCAACACATCTTTGGCGATGCGCATGTCGGCGCTGTTTTTGCCGGGCAGGTTATACACCGGATCGATGTTGGCGAGCGCGAGACGGCTAGGCGCTTCATCGCTCACTTCGCGGCCTACCGTATCGATCAACGGTGGCAGTGTGCCGCGCTGTCCCCAGGGTGCATACGCGGCCATGCGCATAATCTGACCGTGCGCGCCCGCTTGCCGCTGCAAACCCGCGATAATCTGATCGAGATTGACGATATAGTGCTGCTCATTCAGACTGATCGCAATGTTCTCGAAATCGATGTAGAGCGACACGGTCTTCGACTGGATGCCCAGGATCGATTCGAGCGGCTGGAAGATCACGCCGTCGATGCGCTGGCTGGTATCCGACCACACGCGCACACGGGCATTGCGCTGCATTTTGACGCGGCGGATCAGCGTCGTTACGTCCGCGCTGGTGGTCACGATGATCAGCTCATCGACCGGCTCCGGATCGAATGAGAAATACTGGATGATCAGCGCGTCGGCGATGTGCTGCCGATCGGGCATATTGAACGTTTCAAAGCCCACGCTCTCGAAGATGCGTTCGACAGCGGCCATGTTCGGCTTCTGGCTGTAGGCGCTCCAGTTGGCGACCGCGACGGCTTTCAGTTCTTCGGGGCCAAGTAACCCAGCGGCCAGTGCCGCGCCACCGCGCAGTTTCGTCGCCAAGTCATGCGTATCTATCGATAAACCACGTTCTCGCAAACGATCTAACAAATCGTCTACATCGACGATCAAGTAGGCAGACATACTCCCCCTCACTAAATTTTTTTCGAGACAATCAAACGAAAAATCCGATATTAGCCGGATTTTTGCGCTGCGTATCGACTGAGAAACAACTAGAAAAGAACGGTGCAGACGATCCGACTCATTGTACCAGAATTAACAATAAGCGACAATGCGGGAATATATTAAAGTATTAACAGAATCCGAGGGCGATCTCAATGATTCGACAATGATGCGACGCTTGAACGTTCAAAATATCACGATAATGGTGTATGTAGTTTATTACAGTACGGTTGCTCTGGAAAGCGTGAAAACGGGTAGTTTCCTCAAGGCAACTGCATCTAAATCCCCGGCATCGGATGGACGAGGCCTGCCGCGTCCGCTAATTGTCGCAAAATTAGATGCAATCGCCCTGATTATCTTGACCGCACGCCTCGCGTGCGATATACTTCTCCCGTTTTGCCCGATCGGTTAACTGGCCGCGTTCGCGTGGTTTGCTGTTTTTGCCCGGCAAGAACGGGTTTAGGGGAGTTTTCAAGCATGGTCAAGCGTACTTATCAACCGAAGAAACGCCGTCGTCAGCGTGTTCACGGTTTCCGTCAGCGGATGCAAACGAAGGGTGGTCGCAAGGTGCTGGCCGCGCGTCGTCGCAAGGGTCGGCATGTGTTGACCGTGCAGGTGGTTCACGTCAAGAAGGTCAACTGGAACAGCTAACCGATAATGCAGCGCCCGCTCCGACTCCGCAGCAGCGCCGATTTTGCGCGCCTGCGCGAGTCTGGGCGAGTCTGGCGACATCCGCTGCTCACCCTGAGCGCCATCCCTAATGGGCTGCCTCACAATCGGTACGGGTACATCATCAGCAAGCGCGTCGGTAACGCCGTAATCCGTAACCGGACACGTCGCCGCCTGCGCGAACTGATGCGCGCCCTGCATCCGCGACTTCAGGTCGGTTATGACCTCGTGTGGATTGCCCGTAACGAAATCGCCGATAAACCGTATAATCTGATCAGTGATGCAGTAGAGGATTTACTGCGTCGCGCTCGATTGGTGAAATCGGAGAGTGAGTTGTGAAATATCTGGGGCTGATCCCGATTCGCATCTATCAGATGACGCTCTCGAAGATGCTGCCGCCAAGCTGCCGGTTTGAGCCGACATGCTCCCACTATACCTATGAAGCGATCGATAAATATGGGCTGCTGCGTGGCTCGTGGATGGGCTTCAAGCGCATTTTGCGCTGTAATCCGTTCACGCAGGGTGGCTACGATCCCGTGCCCTAGTTCGTTGTTCCGGCAAGGAGTGCGCTTGAAACTGCAAATTTGGCCGCGTCGTTTCGGCGCGGCGGTGATATTGGTATTGGTGCTGGCTGGCTGCACCGCACCTGTCGGCGAAAGCTGGGCAGGTATCTCGACCGATGGGCGCTACGTCTATGTTTCCAACAAAGAACAGGTTTTCCGCGTCGATACGATTGGCAATGCCGGCGACCCGACCCATCGGGCGATCGACTGGCTGAGTCAGGCTGTGGGCAAACCGCATTTTTATGCTCCAGCGGCTGTCTCGCCCGATGGCGCGGTCTACGTTGGCGCGTATGATAAGAAGTTGTATGCCTTCAACAGCGACAAGGGCGGCGCTTTGAGTGGTTGGGCACCTCCGCTGACTGAGGACAAGATTATTGGCCCGGCGACAGTTGCGGGCAGCCTCGTCTACGTTGGCATGGGCAACAAGGGCATTCGCGCCTTCGATGCCAAATCCGGGGTGCAGACGGCCAGCTATGCGGGTACGCAATTTGGTGTGTGGTCCGCGCCGCTGGTCATCGGTGACAGCGTATATTTCACCTCGCTCGATCACAGCCTGTATGCGCTGACGGCGGGCACGCTCACCTATAAGTGGCAAGTGGCATTGGGCGATGGCAGCGCCGGAACGCCCATTTTCGATAATGGCACGCTCTTTGTCGGCACCTTTGGCGGCAAGCTGCTCGCCATCGACACGACGGGCGCTGATCCGGCCTGCAAAGATCACGTCCCCTGTGTGGTGCGCAGCTTTTCGACCAAAGATAACGCCTGGATATGGGGCAGTCCCCAACTCGATGAGGGCGTGCTATACTTTGGAGACTTGAATGGAGCGGTCTATGCAGTGGATGCCAAAACATTCACGACCAAATGGACGGCTGCCGACAAAGATAACGCAGGCGGCATTCGCGGCAGTGTGGCGATTGCCACTGGAATCAAGCCGCTGACCAAGCCAGACGCGAGCAAAGTGATCATCGTCGGCTCGGAAAGCAAGAATGTCTATGCCTATGATGCGCGCGATGGCTCACTGGTTTGGAAGTCGGCACTGGTGATGAACGACAAAATCCTGAGCGATGTGCTCGTCGTCAAGAATGACGCGATTTTTACCACATTGGACGACAACCAGATCGTCGTAGCACTCAATGTGATCAGCGGCCAGATCGACTGGCAGATCAACTTGAATCAGCCGCTGAAGCCCTTGCCAACCGCCACGCCCGGCTCGTGACGACAGGAAACCGTATTGTAAGCGTTCGATCGGCGTGATCGAGAACCGTTTTTTTGAGAGAGTGACAGTCAAAGGCGTAACCCGATGGATTTTCTGACCAACCCGTTTACCACAGCGCTGCTATTTCTGTACCAATTGTTGGGACAGAACATTGTTTTGACGATCATCGTGTTTACGCTGCTCATTCGTCTGCTGACGTTTCCGCTGACCTATCAGCAGATCAAATCGACGAAGATGATGCAGGCCATCCAGCCGCAGCTCAAGGAAATTCAGGAAAAGTACAAGGGCGACCGCGAAAAACTGGCCGCCGCCCAAATGGAACTTTATCAGAAGAATGGCGTCAACCCGTTCGCGGGCTGTTTGCCACTCGTCGTTCAGTTTCCGATCCTGATTGGTCTGTATGCCGCGATCAGCCGCGCGCTCGCTGCGACGCCGCTGCAAGTGCTCGATCTTTCGCACCGTATTTTGATCCCTGGCCTGGGCAATCTGATCCCGCTGCAAAACTCGTTCTGGGTATGGAATCTGGCGCTGCCGGATGCCACGTTCATCCTGACGATCCTCGTGGTGGCGTCGTCGTGGCTCCAGCAAAAGCTGCTGACGCCGACCAACCCCAACGCCGATCCAAAAGACCCGACGGTGGCGATGACGCGCAATATGACGGTGATGATGCCGTTGATGGTGGGCTTTTTCTCGACGCAAGTGCCATCTGGTTTGACCATATACTGGATCGTCGGCAACTTGGCGAGTATCCTTCAGTATGCGGCGATGGGGCGTGTCGATATTCGCAACCTGTTCGGGCGACCTGCGCCGACGCCCGCGATCGTCGAAACGACGCGACGCAAGGGCAAGGCCGAAATCAGCGGGCCAGCCGGTCGTCCAACCGTCACTTCGACTTCGGGTACGAGCAGCGCAGAACGTCTTGACGAAGGCCGTGTGACGCCTGCTAAAGCGAAGGCGAAGGCCAAAGCGCGCGCCAAATAAAAATAAGGATTATTTCGACATGAGCGACTTCATCGAAACCACTGGTGCGGATATTGAGAGTGCGGTTGCGGCTGCCCTGTCCGAGTTGGGCGTGGCGCGCGACTCGGTGCGCATCGATGTGCTCGAAGAGCCGACCCGCCGCTTGCTCGGTCTGGGGACACGGCAAGCGCGCGTCCGGGTGACGGTGATTCATCGCTCAACGGGCATTCAGCTCATGGTAGATGAACCAGAGATGCCCGCGAAGTCCGTGCCCGAACCGATCCCGTCGCCACAGATCGAAAAACTGATTGCCGCGCCAGAACCCGTTGCTGCTGCGGCACCGCAACCAACGATGCCGCCTGCCGAGCCAATCACCCCGGAAGCGCCGCCGCCCAAACGCGAGATTCCGCGCACGACTAAACCCGCGCCGAAGCCGCACGTCGAGCCATCTGTCAACAAACCCGCTGCCCGTCATGATCTCGATTTTGGCGCGGAAGATGATGAACACGCGCTGCCCGCCACCAGCGAAGAACTCGACAAAGAAGCGGAAGTTAGCGCCGGGATTTTACGCGAACTGCTCAAGCATATGGCACTCACAGCCGAAGTGGTCGCTCATCGCGCCGAAACCGATGGTCGCGAGTCGCCGCACTGGATGCTCGATGTGCGCGGTCAAGAGTTGGGCGCGCTAATTGGCTATAAGGGCGAGACGCTCACCGCCCTCCAATATGTGACACGGCTGATCGCCAGCAACCAGTTGGGGCGACGTGCCAATATCGTGATCGACGTGGAAGGCTACAAATCGCGCAAAGAGATGATGCTCAAACGGCTTGCCAAACGCATGGCCGATCAAGCGATCGAGCGTGGCCGCACGGTGTCGCTCGAACCGATGCCGCCTCACGAACGGCGCATCATCCATCTGGCCTTGCGCGATAACCCTGCCGTGACCACCGAGAGCGTCGGCGATGGCGATAAACGCAAGGTCACGATCGTGCCGCGTAAAGTACATTGAACCCACCGATGCAAACACCGCCCGCCATCACGCGCCCGACCAATATCACGCTCGATAAAAAATCGGGGCTGCTGATCATCAATTGGCCGGACGGCGCGATGTGCCATTACCCACTGAGCAATCTGCGCGAGGCGTGCCCGTGCGTCGAGTGTCGGGGCGGTCATGCCAACATGGGGCGGCAGAGCGATCCCGATCACATTTTGGCACTGACTCCGGCGCGCTCCTATCATGTCGAAAATGTATCATTGGTCGGCAACTATGCGCTCCAGTTCTTCTGGGACGACGGCCACCACACGGGCATCTACACCTGGGAATTTCTGCGCCGTCTTTGCCCACCGGGGTAAACAGCGTGGAGAAATAATCAAATGCCGAACCTACCAACCGGCAAATGGCCGCGCGTGCAGCTTGTTCTTACGTGTAAGACTTGCAATGAAAAGATTACCTTTTCGATTTATTACGGCGAAAAAGAAATTTGGAATCATAAGGACGCGGGCAAACTTGCCCGCTGGGTACTGCATGAAGGCCACGATACCGAACTGAGTTACGAATTTTACGGCGGACGATCACGCTGACCGATTCGAATCGTTTGTCTATCGTTTCTAATTAGTTTATAACTAATATCGTGACTCTGTTGTCGCCTGAGAACAGTGAATCGTTCGTCTTGAGGCAGTTAGCGGACGCGGCAAGCCGTCGTGCCTACAAAAACCACCATTCTTGTAGGAATGCGGCGAGCCGCGTCCGTCCGATCCCACTCCAACGGAACCCGCAACATGACCATAAGCGGGTATAATCCGTCACCATTCCGAAAAATTCACCGAAAGGCGACCCATGTCGTTTGACCCGCTCCATTATGGCCTCAAACCCGATCTATTGGGCGAAGTGCTGATCGACGAGCAGACCTTGCAAAAGCGCGTCAGCGAATTGGGCGCGCAAATCTCGCGTGATTATGCCGACGACGAAAATTTGCTGTTGGTCGCTGTGCTCAAGGGCAGCGTGGTGTTCCTGACCGATTTGATGCGCCGCCTGAGCATCCCGCACGCGATCGACTTCATGGCCGTCGCCAGCTATGGCGTCGATGCCCGCCAGACCAGCGGCACGGTACGGATCGACCTAGATTTGCGCCAGAACATTGAAGGGCGCACAATTTTGGTCGTCGAGGACATTGTCGATAGCGGCACGACACTTTCGTATATTTTGCGAATGCTGCGCGCCCGCAACCCCGCCGCGATCAAAATTTGCGCCCTTCTCAGCAAACCGAGCCGTCGCCAGATCGACATGCCGATCGATTATGTCGGCTTCGAGATTCCCGACAAGTTCGTATTTGGCTATGGCCTCGACCTGGATGAACTGTACCGGAATCTGCCATTTATCGGCGTCGTCAATAACAATCACGCCCATGACTGACCTGACGCCGATTCCGCTGCCGCGCGCCCTCAGTTGGCCGCCATTGGTTGCTGCGCTGCAAACGCTCACGCCCAAATTTGGCTCACCAATATATCTCGTCGGCGGCGCGGTGCGCGATGCGCTGCTGAATCGCGCCGTCCACGATCTCGATCTGGTCATTGCGCAAGATGGCGCACGGGCGGCGCGGATCATCGCCAATGAGTTTGGCGGCGCGTTTTATCCGCTGGATGCCGAACGCGATATTGGACGCGCAATCATCGATTTCGAGGGGACGCGCTACGAGATCGATGTGTCGCGTTTCCGGGG
>JBBRMW010000102.1:0-18450 GCA_038230635.1 Aggregatilineales bacterium
GCGCACAGTCCGATCATGGCGGCAACGTCTGTGTTGGCGGCGTACTGCTGCTCCCAGTGTGCATAGTTCTCAACCGCGTCGACTTTCACATCGAACGGGCCAAGCACTTTGAGGCCGGGCGCTTTTGCCAGTGATTCCTGAACACCCTTCGCGCGATTTTCGAGCGCCGGGAAGCCAGGGAAGCAGTTCCCGATGATGACCTTGCCCGTTGCCTTCTCGCCGCCGAGTTTATCCACGATCATCTTCCCCAGGATGCGCCCGCTCTCCGTCGATTTTTCACCGACATAGGGCGCTTTCACTTTGGTGCTGATCAGGTTGAACTGCACGACGGGGATACCGCTCTTGATGATATCGTTCAGGCCATTCGCCATCGACTCACCCGGCACGGACGCGGCCACACCCTGAGCGCCCGCCGCCACAATATCCTGAACCGCTTTAAGCTGCGCGTCCGGGTCGCCACCTTCTGGGCCACCCACAACCAGATCGACGTTCAGGTCTTTGGCGGCGGCCTGTGCGCCTTCAACGATCTGCTGAATGAATGGATTGCCCTTAACGTGTACCACAAAGCCGAGCTTCATCTTGGCCTGACCGTATGCCGTCGCCTTTGGGCCTGCCATGCCCACGACGAGCACCAACGTAATAAGCAGCGCGAATTTGCGAGTAAATGAACGCATTGTTGAAACCTCCCAAAATATCTAAAAAGGAATCATTCAGCCGTGCACCGCGACGAACAACGCTGAATCAATAACTTTTGACGCACCGAAACTGAACTTTGCATATAGTAGGATGAACTATATGTCTTGTCAACATCTGGGTGAGGAAGGGTGCGAGCAAAGGATAATACTGGTGGCGAAGTCATTCTGACGTAAAAAGGGGTATATAGTAGGCACCTCATTGTTTCAGGCCTCGGTGCACCGGTAGATTTATTCGGATAAATCGGGTATTATTCTGTCGTCGAGGGCGATTGGAACTCGATATGCTGTCCCAGATTGCAAATCTGAAACACAACTAAATATTGAATATCAAATGTTCTGAGCTACGCGATTTTCAAGTGCCACGGGTGCAAATGAGGTTTCAACCAGCGTACCAGACTGGTTTTCAATCACTTACAATTTCCGGCAGTTATTGTAGCAATGGTAGTATGGGGACTGCCTTACAAACTGACCCCACGCAACTTAGCCAAATAGCTGGTCACCTTTTTCAGGAGAGCGATCATGAATCAGGAATTTCCAAGTTTCGAGTTGAATGGGCAGATAGCCCTTGTCACAGCAGCAGCGCGGGGACTGGGACAGGCCATCGCACTGGCGCTAGCGAACGCTGGCGCCGACATTGTACTCGGCTTTCGAGATGTGAACACCGGCCGCGAGCTTACCAGCCAAATCGAGGCGATGGGTAGACACGTGCTGCCACTACAAATGGACATGACAAAGCTCGATGAGGTACGCGGCGCAATCGAAGCCGCAGCCTCGCATTTCGGACGGCTTGATATCCTGGTAAATAATGCTGGCCTGGGTGCCACTAACCTAGCCGAAAACGTAACTGAAGAAGATTTCGATCTTACGCTCAACGTCAACTTGAAGGGAACTTTTTTCGCAAGCCAAGCAGCGGGCCGCATCATGATGGCACAGAAATATGGGCGTATCATCAACCTTGGGTCACAAGCAGGCTTTGTGGCGCTACCCACGGAATCCATTTACTGTATGACTAAAGCCGGCATTTCACATCTAACAAAATGCCTCGCTGTAGAGTGGGGTAAATACAATATCACGGTCAACACAATTGCCCCGACTTTCATCTACACACCAGGCACCGAGGAGGCGCTGGGGGATTCGGAATTTCGCGCCGACGTGATTGAGCGTATCGCAGGTCTACATAGAATTGGCTATCCTATGGAAGTGGCAGGAGCCGTCGTGTTTCTAGCCTCGCCTGCGGCCTCCCTTATTACGGGCGATACGATTATGATTGACGGCGGCTGGACGGCGCGATAAAAGACCATGGCTTGGAACGGGTTTGCCAAGCAAGTATGCGAACATCTCGACTTGTTGGAAGTCGGAGTTGATGAGCTGGCCGTGATCTGCTGAACTTCATTGTTTTTCCGGACGATAGCCGTCCCCTGAGTGGAATTTTCACGGATTTCGATTTGGGGACGATATAAATCCAATGTTACACTCAGTTACGATAGGTAGCCAGCACTGCAGTCAAACAGCCACATGGTCGCCCGCGCAAGCGTCCCAAGTGTATTGTGGCTGACAAGCCTACAGTTCGCGTGCGTTTCGTCAGTTCTTGCGTCGTCTCGGCATCCGCATCACCCTACCGCGCAAGTCCAATGAGCGCCGTCGCGGATCGTTTGACAAGGCTGTCTATCGCCAGCACAACCAGGTTGAGCGAGTTTTCAACTGCCTCAAGCAGAACTGTCGCATTGCGACCCGCTATGAAAAGCGCGCAGTCAACTACTTGGCAATGATTACTATCGCTTGCATTCTCATGTGGCTATAGTTTGCAGACACACCTTAGTCGATTGCCGGGCAATTAAGGTCGGTGTCAGCAAGACATCCTGTACATCGGTAGGATCAGCGCCTTGCTCAATCAGCGTAATGAGCAAATTCGTGGTGGAATATCCCATTTCAAACCCAGCCTGACTGATCGTCGTGAGTGGCGGTGTGGTATACGCGGCGATTTCTATATCATCGAAGCCGATGATAGACACGTCATCTGGGATATTGAGATGCGCCTGGTAAGCTGCTTCGATCAAACCGATGGCGATTGTGTCGGTACAGGCGAAGATCGCGCTGGGTCGCTCTCGTTGGGCGAAGATTTGTTTTCCAACCTGGTGTCCGCCTGCAAACGACCGCGGCGCCCAGTAGATCCGGCTGAATTTTCGGTCGCCATGCTCACGCATAAATCTCTCATACCCCTCAGCACGCCAGCGCCCGTCATGGATGGCGGCATCGGAAACGCACACGATGCGACGATGGCCGAGTTCCCACAAATGCTGCATCGCCAATTCTGCGCCCAACCCACTGTCTGAATAGACGCCCGGAAAGGAGCGCCGTTCGCTGCGGTCAGTTACGCCCAGCACATACTGATGCTTGCTCAGAAGATAATCGACCGCTGCCTCATCTCCTTGCATATCCCCGATGATCATGATCCCATCGGCGTGTGCCTGCTCAAACATCGAGCCGTAGTCAATGCTTTGGTTCGGCTGCTGTCCGACATGCCCCAGAAAAAGGCGATAATTGCGCTCCAGCGACGCCTGATTCATACCCTTGAGGATTAAGCTAATGAACGGATCAGAAATGTCGCGTACGATGACCCCGACCAGCGAACTGGGGCTGCCCCGCAAGCTGCGCGCCATAAGATTCGGCCTGTATCCCAACTGGCTTGCAACGGCCAGCACCCGCTGACGAGTATCCTCACGGATAGGAATGCCCACCTCCTTTCCATTCAAGATGCGGGAAACGGTGGTGATCGACACTCCGGCCTGAAGTGCAACCTGTTTGAGAGTGACTGCCATGGACGGTTCTCATACTCCTGCATTGTTAACCGCATTGTGAGGAATCTGCCGCGCTTCGAGGGCAAAAGCAGACCCCGTATTTTACCTCGATTCCGCTCAGCGTTCTAGCTGCGCGCAGCCCAACTTGAAAATTACTTGACAGCCAGATCGAATCCATTATAATCGTGAAAACGATAAGTGTTATCGTTGAGTGTTATCGTTGTCGGGGTTTTATAAGAAAGGAGCGTAGTGCGCACCGACTCTAGTTGGTCTATCTTTGCCTTCGTTTATCGTTTGTTTATGATCTCAAAAGTAAGCATAGTTTGAGGAGATTATCATGTCCCAAGAGATGAATCGTCGCGATTTTCTGAAATCGAGTGGCTTGCTTGGAGCTGGCTTTCTTTCGCCAGTGGCGCTCGGAGTCGTCAATGGTCGCCTGCGCCAGAGTTCAAAGCCGTTGCGCGCTGCTATGTCGAGCGTTGCGCTGGCCGGCACCTGGAATGTTCAGGGCAAGGACGCTGCCGAGTATATGGGCAAACTGCTGAACGTCGAAATTGTCTGGTTCGATGGTGAACAGGATGTGGCGAAACAGCGCGCCAAGATTGATCAGGTCGCAACCCAAAAGTGGGACTTTGTGGCGCTCCAGCCAGCCAGTATCGGCGTCCTGGTCGAGCCAATCACGACCTTGATCAAGAATGGCGTTCCGATTATCGATATGGATACCCTGATCGCGCCGCTCGACCAGATGAAAGAAATGGGCGTCATCACCTTGATCGCGCCGGACAATGTCTCATTGGCCGAAGCGGTCGTTAGCCGCATTGTAGAGAAGATGGGTTACAAAGGTAAGATCGCGCGTACCGGAGGCGGTGAAGGTCACACCGGCGCCCAGGGTCGTCAACAGGGTTTCATGAATATTGTTGGCAAGTACAAAGATATTCAGATCGTGGATAACCAGCCTGCCGATTGGAACACCGCGCGCGCTGCCACCATCTGGGAAACGATCATGACTCGCCACCCCGATATCACGGGCTGCTTCTGCGACAATGATGACATGGCGCTGGCGGCCGGCCAGGTGATCGCTAACGCTGGCAAAACCGGACAGGTCTTCATCGGTGGCGTCGATGCCATGCCACCCGCGATTGAGGCGATCCAACAGGGCAAGATGGTCGCGACGGCCCGCAATTCTCCGACGCGCATCCATTCGTGGGCTGTCCTGGCAGGCGTGATCGCCGCGACGCTGGGACCGGATAAGGCGCGCCAAGAAATTCCATCGTTCATCCTAGCCGACGGCCCGGTAATCACAGCCGATATCGATAGCAATTCGGCGCTGGCTAGCACGCCCTGGAAGCTGAAGAACTATGGGCTGAGCAGCGCCCCCGGCCAGCTTTGGGCGGAGGCACACTTCCTACTTTAAGAGCAGGGTCAGAACATCCGACGTACCCTTGTCTGCCAGCCTCTCGCCAGTCAAGCAGGAGGCTGACTCTTGTTGTATAGTATCATGACGATTTGCTTTAGTTCGTTTTTCGAAAAGCATTTTTGAAACTGAGCAGCTTTTATGTCCGATATTCCGCTGTTAGAACTTAGCCACATAAGTAAACGGTTCAATGCGATACAGGCACTTGATGATGTGTCTTTCCAGTTGAGGACAGGCGAAGTCCACGCGCTCGTTGGCGAAAATGGCGCTGGGAAAAGCACGCTCATGCGCATTCTGGCCGGCATTTATGCGGATTATGAAGGCGAATATCTGCTGGAGGGCCAACAGATCCGATTGCACACCCCCAAGGAAGCGTTGGAACATGGGATTGGCATGATTCATCAGGAATTGAGCGTCATCCCAGAACTTTCAGTAGCCGAAAACCTGTTTTTGGGGAGGCAGCCCCGATCCCGACTCGGGATCATCGATTGGAAGGAAATGCAGCGCGCAGCGCGCGAAGAACTGGCTAAAGTTGGCTTTGAGCATATTGATGTGCGCCAGGCTCT
This sequence comes from Aggregatilineales bacterium, assembly GCA_038230635.1. Classification (GTDB taxonomy): domain Bacteria; phylum Chloroflexota; class Anaerolineae; order Aggregatilineales; family UBA2796; genus JBBRMW01. The sequence goes on from JBBRMW010000102.1 coordinate 5,474, forward strand.
CGAAAAATATCCACTTGGAATTCACCAAGTTATCGAAGTGTTTCGAGTGATCTTTTCCGGGGCGCGCATTTTGATCATGGATGAACCAACCTCGGCGCTCTCCCCGGCGGAGGTGGAACGGTTGGTTGAGCTGATCAATTTGCTCAGGCAGCAAAAGCGCACCATTGTGTATATTTCGCACTTTCTGGAAGAGGTTATTCGCGTGTCCGACCGCATCACGGTACTGCGCGACGGACATAACATCGCAACTTTGAATAAGGCTGAGACAAATACCACGCATCTGATAACGCTAATTCTCGGTCGCGAGGCAAGTGCGGCGCTGCCTCCGGCAATTACAAAGGACGATAGGCATGTCTTGCTTGAGGTGAAAGACCTGAGCGCTGATGTGTTCACGGACATCAACATCCAGATCCGCGCTGGCGCCATCGTTGGGCTTTACGGCCCGGTGGGCGCTGGACACTTCGACGTGGCGCGGGCGATCTTTGGCCTGTATCGGTTCGACCGCGGCACGATCAGCGTGGAGGGGCGTGCATTGCCCGTCCATCATTCGGCGCGTCATGCGATTCGACGAGGCATCGCTTATGCCGCTGAGTCGCGTCGTAAAAGCCTGTTTATGGATGAACCCATTTATGTCAATGTGACGCTCCCGCATCTGGCAATGATCGCTGCCCTCTGGCCCCGCCCAAGTGTGGAGGTCAAAGCCGCTCTGCCGGTGATCAAACGGCTGGGTGTGCAGCCTCCAAACCCGTATCAAGCCGTCGGCACCCTAAGCGGTGGAAACCAGCAAAAGGTGGCCCTCGCGCGCTGGCTCACCTTTCCACCCCGGATCTTTATTGTGAGCGAACCGACGCGCGGTATGGACGTGGGGGCCAAACGAGAGGTGTTGGGCATCCTTCGTGACCTGCGCAACGAAGGCTATGGCATATTGATCGTGTCCTCTGAACCTGAAACCATATTGAGCGCCTCAGATGAGATTATGACCATGGCGCGTGGCCGACTTACCGCCCATTTAGAAAACAAAAATATCGACAGCGATGCATTGATGAGGTTGGTATGAGCGTGACGACAAACGAGTCAGAGTACGCCGAAGATAAATCAGGCCGCGCCGGATCGGAGCGAACATCGGGCGTGTGGGTGCGCCGCTTCACTGCGCTCGCCCCCTTGTGGACGCTGCTCGTCATGATCATTATCTTCAGCCTGGCTTCGCCCACATTTTTGCAGCCTTCTAACCTGAACAATTTACTGGTCCAGATCTCCACCTACGGGATCCTGGCAACCGGATTGACGATCGTGCTTATCACCGGTCAGATCGATTTAAGCATTGCGGCGGTGATGGCCTTAAGCGCCATGGTCACCACTCAACTGGGTGTCATCCTGAAGATTCCAGAGCCGATCCCGACGGTCATCGCATTGGGCGTCGCAACCCTGCTCGGCCTAATCAATGGCGTCATCAGCACGCGCTATCGCATCCAGACGTTTATGGTGACGCTGGCGGTTGCTCTCATCGCTGAAGGCTTGACACTTTGGATAAGCCAGGGCCATACATACTTTGATATTCCCGTTATCGCCAAATTCCTGGGCAGTGGGTGGATCGGGCAGCCTGGCAAAGGGATACGCATCTTAATTGTCGTGTCAGCGCTCACTCTGCTGCTGGGGCATCTTCTGCTGCGCTACACGCGCTTTGGACGGTATATCTTTATGACCGGCGCCAGTCCATCTGCCGCACGGTTGGCAGGCGTGGACACGGCTCGAATTATCACGGTCGCGATGGTCATCTGCGGCTTTACTGCAGGTCTGGCTGGGCTGGCGAATATTGGTCGTCTGGGTAGCGCGCTGCCGATGGTCATCAATAGTTTTCTGATCGATGCGATCGCCGTGGTTGTACTGGGTGGAACTGCGTTGACAGGTGGGCGTGGTGGCATACCGCAGACTGTGATTGGAATGCTGATCTATGGCACCCTTCGCAATGGGCTGGATAACATGGAGAGTATTGACCCGCTTATGAAGGGCTTTATCACCGGGCTGGTCTTGCTCATAGCACTCATCATCAATGTATTGTTTTCGGGCAAACAAGCACGCGATCAAGTCTGAGCCAGGCCAAACGCCCGCGCCCACCCTATTTTCGGCCAGTGCTGCGGAGTTGCTGCGGCCAGTGCCGAGGGTAGCCTTGAGGGATCTGTCGCAATGATTGAATGGAACTAGAAAAAGAGTCGGAGAGGACTAGGAGAGGCGAAGGTTAGGCGGCCACCCCAAACGGGCGCTCAATCAGGCGAATTTGCCCAAGAATGTCGCCTTTGTCTACCTGTGCTGGCCGAAAACTCCATCCGCCTGGAATAACACCATCCTCTGGTAAAATGATGGCTGTGTTTGCGAGCATCATTCAGGGGTTATTTTGAGCGTTCAGCTGCTGAAATTTGTGATCAAGCTCGCGAAGAATATTAACCAGAAACTAAAATCGCTCACGCGACCGGTGGCTGTGTCGCAAGGGACTATGCGTGGATTGATCGGCGATGTCACGCGCAGCAAAAGCGATCTCGTGCTGGAGAATGCGTTTCTGCGTCAGCAACTTCTGATCCTGAGCCCGTAGTATGCGAAAACTCCATCTTGGACCGATCTGGGTAGAATTAGGCGACTTTTCAGCCGAAACCCAAGGTCACCATTCTTATGATTTGGTCTCTGATTGCCCAACTCGTGACGTTGGTACTTGATCTATTGACGCTTCGTCATTCAACCGAGGACGATAAAGCGCTCGAGGTACTCGTACTTCGTCAACAAATTCGCATTTTGGAACGTCGTGTGGGGAAGCCAGTGCGTCCATCACGGATTGAGAAATTGCTGTTGGCGCTCACGGCTGACCAGCTCAAAGCGCATGTTCGGGATGGTCGAAAACGGCTCAATGAGAGCATCCTGCTGTTCAAGCCAGCCACCGTGCTTAAGTGGCATCGTGAGTTGGTGAAACGCAAGTGGACGTTTCAACAACGCGCAAGGGTTGGGCGACCGCGCATTGCGGCTGAATTGGAAGTACTGATTGTGCGTCTAGCCAACGAGAATCCCGGCTTGGGTTACGAAAAACTTCAGGGTGAACTCATGAAGTTGGGCTACCACGTCGGAATCTCGACAATCCGTGCTGTACTCAAGCGCCATCACATTTCACCAGCGCCTGAACGAGACCGCGCTCACAGCAGTTGGCGGACGTTCTTAAATCACTACCGCACGCAAATGCTGGCGTGCGACTTTTTCACGATTGAAACGGTATTTTTGAAAACCGTTTATGTCCTGTTTTTCATTGACCTGAGCACCCGAAAGGTGCACTTAGCCGGCTGCACGCGCCATCCCAACTCAGCCTGGGTCACCCAACAAGCCCGGCAATTGACCTGGCAACTAGAAGAGCAAAATAGCCACACGCGCTTTCTGATCCACGATCGAGATACCAAGTTCACGGCTCCCTTTGACATCGTTTTTGCGTCCGAAGGGATTGCGGTCGTGTTGACACCCTATCGCGCGCCCAATGCGAATGCCTTCGCCGAACGGTGGATACGCTCGATGCGGCACGAGTGTCTCGATCAGCTCTTGATTTTCAATGAGGCGCATTTGCGACGTGTTTTGACGGAATATGTCGACTATTACAATCGTGCGCGACCTCATCAGGGTCTCCACCAACAGGCACCAATCCCATTTCAACGGAAGCCAGTTCATGGTCCAGTTTACCGACGAGAGGTGCTGGGTGGCATCCTTCATGATTACTGGCGACAAGCGGCTTAGCGCCTGATTTTGTGCTGTAGATCGAGTTTTCGCATACTACGGGGCTTGGGGGTGAGGTGAATCCGTCCCCATTGCTCGAATTGTTAATTGATCTACGGAAATAACAATCGGATCAATAGATCAATAGCCATTAACTCGGCACGTCCAAATTCTGTTTCGCTCTGGACTCCCCTTTCCCACCGCTTGCGTGGGGGAAAGGGGCTGGGGGATAGAGGGGGTCGGGGCGAAATCTACAGCCACCCCACCGTCTCGAAGACCGCGATCAACGGCATCTCTGCATCCTGCAAGGCCGACTCCGCCGCTGCTCGCAATACCGCCGGATCGTTCGATTCGGGCAGCCGAATCAGGCGGCGCGGTTCTATCAACGTGACGCGCGGCGGCGTGCCACCACTTTTGGCGCGCGCGTCCAATTCGCGCAAAACTGCCGCACCGTCGCCAACGATCGCCGCGCCCTGTTGCGCCGTGATGCGGATCGCACCGTTCACCTCCGCCACAACGATCCCCGCCCAACCGCGCCGAAATATTCCGCGCCGGGGCGAAACTCGAAACGCATGAAAACGCCCGCTGACGTCGATCGACTCGACTTGCTCGACGGCGACTTCGACGCGACGCGCGACAATGCCCCGCAGTTCCGCCTCGCTCAGCGCCACACCATCGTGCGCATGACTGTCGAGCGCGAGCGCACCACTGGCAATTGCGCGGATCGTCGCCCTCTCTGCGATCACCTCGGTAATCACCTGCACCGAATCGGGATCAGCGCCTGCTGCGATCGCGCGATCAGTCGCTTCGCGCGCGACTTCGGCGGGTGTCGCCGCGCTGATGCCGCGCTCGACTTCTTCGCGGACGAGTGCCAGCGCCACCCCAATCGACGAGATCACTTCGGCGTGTTCCGCTAATCGATAGGGCATATGCAACCGATCGGCCACTGCCGGGACGAGCGCGCCGCTGCCACCACCGCCGCCAATCAACGTGATCCCCTTGAGCTTGTATTCGGCGGCCAACCGCCCCACCGCGTCCGCGATGCCTTTGGAGGCCAGTGCCAACATCGACTCCGCCGCTTTTTCTCCGGAAATGCCCATCTGCGCACCCAACGCCGTGAATCCACGCAAGGCCACCTCCGAGCGCGCTGCCGCATATGCGCCCGCTGGCACCCGTCCGAGCGCATTGGCCGCGCACGTCACCGTCAGCCCGAAACGCTCGCCCGCCGCATCCCGGATCACCACATAATCCACCGGATCGCCCGGTCGTGGCGGGATCAGTTCGATGCGCAGATCACCCGTCGGCTCGCTGAACGACAAATATGGCAAGCCTGCGATATGCGCACTGCGCGGCCCGACATCGATCAGCTTTTTTCCCTTCAACCGCGCCAGCGATCCGCCCGCGACGCCCTGCACCCGCACATCCAACGACCGAATCGCCGTCGGATGGTTCATGATTTGGACATAGCGCAAAACGGGCTGCCCATCCCGGATCACGCCCAGGTTGGTGCTCGTACCGCCGACCTCGATAAAGATGCCGTCCAGCACATGCCCCGATAGAAGCGCACCCGCCAGACTCGCCGCCGGTCCGCTGAGCAGGCTCAAAATTGGACGGCTGCGCAGCCCCGCCGCATCGGTCAGGCCGCCATCGCCGCGCATGACCAACAGCGGTGCGTCGATGCCTGCCGCCCGCAAACACGCCTCAACCTGATCGGCAGTTTGCGTCATTTTCGGCAGGATGCTGGCATTAACCGCCGCCGTGATCGTGCGCACTTCCAGGCCGTACACGCTCGATACCTGATGGCCGCCGACGGTGGGCAGCCCGCGCGCCGCCGCCGCATCCATCACGCGCACTTCATCGGCGGGATCATCGACGCTGTACATGCCGCTGGCGACGAGTGCCCGCGCGCCACTAGCCTCCAGTTGATCGATCGCTGACTTAACATTCACTTCTGTGACTGGACTATCCAGCCACACCGAATCCGTCTGCAAAACCCGCCCCGGCGCGAGCGGAATATCACCGGGCGTCGTCAATTTGCGCAGTTGCGACGCTTCCGCCGCCGCGCCGATCCCGACGATCCCGACCTTGACCACATCGCCTTCGAGCAGCGCATTGACGGCCTGCGTTGTGCTGTGCGAAACCGCCGCAATGGTCGATCCGGCTACGTCGGGGTGGCGCAGCAGTTCGGCGAGCGCCTGCACGACTCCGCGCGCGACGCCTTCCGCGCCCCCGTGCGTCGTTGGGACGATGGCCTGCGCAATGATGGCGAACGGTCGGGGGCGCACCGCGACAGCTTTGGTGAACGTACCACCCACATCGACGCCAATCCGCAGCGAAGAGTTGGTAGTCAAGTTAATTGCCACTACCACAAATGTTTTGCGTTTGCCGCCCTACGTCAAAACCGTGCCATAGCGTGTTCGGGTCTCCAATAAATTTCCGCATATCGGGGTGCGCAACACCATAATCTACTTCGATGATTTGCATGGTCGGACTTAGTGCCCAAAGGTCGCGCGCTATTGGGATTGTATCGATGTTCACAGGCGTATAAGCAGAAATTTGCAAGCCATTCGAATATCCCAGGAAAACCAAAAGAATGTTGGTTACGTGATTTGGGAGTAGGCTTCTTTCGTAAACATCCAAACACATTAGGACATCAGTCGGCTCTCCGAGTAGCGCAATCAGATCGCCCAGCCTCAAACCGGAATCGGAGAGATAAAGACTGATTGCCAGTTGCGGCTTAGCATCACTCGATGCCTCGGTGCAAATTCGCCACTTATGCGACTGAAATATGATACATGCAGCATAAATTAAATAATCAAATGTTGGAGTTTTCAGAAAATTGGCGTTATGTGAAGTTGCAAAGGTTGATAGCTTTTCGATACTCTGTTCAAGTGTTATTTGACTTGGACAGATATCATACCAGCACGCCTGAGTTTTCGACGTACTACTCACACTCAAAATGGATTGCGCCAGGGTATTATCGCGCTGTCCGATCAAACCGATTACGCCAATGACAATGGCAAGAGCAAGGATGAGGAGGCTCACCCATTTCAGGAGTTTTAGCACGGCAGCGGGTGCATCAAATTAAGCAGCGCTAGTATGCGCAACCGGACTCGTCGGCGTACTTGGCGTAGGTGTCGGCTTCGATTTCGATTGATGGGTGCGTACCCAGATGAAGCCGCCTACATACACCAGCGCCAATACAATCTGCGCGGTGAGCGTCTCGATTGTCGGGTGAATGCCCGTCAGTTGCGCGACGACGTGCGGAAGGCGTGGAAACACGCCGAGCAGCGAGGTCGCGCCGATGAAGCCCGCCTCCTGTAACTGCTCGACAGCCGTCCCGATGAAGGCCACCGACATCACCATCAGCAGCGGTACGGCGATCTTGAGGTACGAGACGACTTGCATCTTTTTGCCCGTGCGGAACAGCCCGTAGGCCAGCACACCCAACGCGATCAGCCCGATCAAAAAGCCAATGCCGACGTAGATTTCCATTTGCTTGCTGATGAACACCAGCGCCTCGTAAAATAGCGCCGTCTCCAACCCTTCGCGGTACACGGCGGTGAAGCCGATCACGGCCAAGCCGATCGCGCTGCCGGAAGCCATCGCCGACCACGCGCGCGCCCGCATAAATTCCATCCAACGCTTTTGATCGACGCGCCGCAGCAGCCAGAAGTTGACCCAGAACAGCACGCCAACAGCCACTACCGACACGATCGCTTCCAGTAATTCACGGGCGACGGGCGTGATGCTGATCACATAGTGGACAACCGCCCACGACGCGAGGCTGGCGATCCCGGCCAAGCCGACGCCATACAGCAAATAGCGACCAAGCGCGCGACTCTGGCTCGCCTGCAAATACGCCAACAGTGCCGCGATCACCAGCGACGCTTCCAACCCCTCGCGGAAAATAATCGTAAAGCTGCTGGTCAACGCCAGCATCGGCGCGATCACCCCATTGCCGCTGAACATCGTGTCGATCTCATCGACGCCATCGCGGACGCTACGCGCCGCCGTTTCGACCGCCGCCGAATCCGCACCTGCGTTCATTTTCGTGCGCAAATCCGCGAAACGGTATTCCATATCGAGCGTCAAATCGGGATCGAGCGCGCGCAGTGGAATTTCGATCGCCTCGAAGTGATCGAGGTACGCCGACCGCGCATCCTTGAAGGCGGTTTTATAGTCGCCCAGCCGATAATCGCGCATGGCGGCATCGAGCGTATCCCGGATCGCGGTGGTTTCGGCGGCCACGTTCACACTGGCGGCGTTCGGCGGCGGAGTCGCACTAGGCGCAGCGCCCCGCACGATCAAAACACCCGTCACGATCACTATCAATGCCACGACGCCGATTGCCAAGTATTTGCGCATCCCGATCCCTTCTAATCCCACTCGCTTGATACTGCTACACGCTACAACACGCCTGATGCCAAACTGTGACGCGGCTGTAACGAATTCGTAAAATGGCGCTTGTTGCGAATCATTCCCAACAAGCTATCCGTGATTATAGAGGCTAATCACCGACGGTGGCAAGCCTTGTGGATTAAATCACAAATTAACGCGCCGTCAGAAGCGGGTTTAATGGGGGTGAACATTTCCAACGCTGTGCACGTCCGATGTGTGACGGCCATTTTTATTGAGGTGGACACACAGCGCACGCAGCAGACCGTCGCCCCTACAAAAACGGCGTTCTTGTAAGGATAACGGTCTGCCATAAACGAGCAGACAGGCGGGGATGAGACGAACCTTATACGAACGCCTGAATCCCTGTGATTTCGCGCCCGACGACAAGCGTATTGATCTCGTTCGTTCCCTCGTAGGTGTAGACGGCTTCCATATCGGCGAAATGGCGCGCAATATGATTTTCCAACAAAATGCCGTTTCCACCCAGGATTTCACGTCCGATAGCCACGATTTCGCGGCTGGTTGCAGCGTTGTGAACTTTGGCGAGGCTGGCTTGACCATCGGTCAGTTTGCCTTCATCGAGCAACTGACTGAGCCGCAGCGCAAATAACTGCATCGAGGTGATCCCAGCCAGCATCCTGACTAATTTATCTTGGATCAATTGGAAGCTGGCAATTGGACGATCGAACTGGATGCGATTTTTGGCGTAGGCGAGGGCAATTTCATAGGCGGCCATCGCGTGTCCGATACCTTCCCAGGCAACGCCGACGCGCGTCATGGTCAGCACTGCCGCCGTACTGCGTGAACCTGTCGCGTTCGCCAGCCGATTGGCCGCTGGGACGCGCACGTTATTCAGCATAATATTGGCATTGATCAGTGCGCGTTTGGCGATCTTGCCTTCGATCTTGGTGGCGGTGAAACCAGGCGTGGGCAGTTCAAGGACGAAGCCCGCAACCTTGCCACTTTCTTCATCGCGCGCCCAGATGATCGCCAAGTCAGCCATTGTCGCGTTGCCGATCCAGCGTTTCGCACCGTTGATGATGTAATCGTCGCCGTCACGTCGGAAAGTCGTTTCCAGATTCCACGAATTCGAGCCGACGTTGGGTTCGGTCAAGCCGAAGCAGCCGAGCTTTTCCCAGCGCGCCATCGCGGGCAGCCAACGCTGTTTCTGTTCTTCGCTGCCCAGTAAGCCGATCGATCCCATCGCTAAGCCGCTGTGGACACCGAAAGTGGTGGCGATGCTGCCATCGGCGCGGCTCATTTCCATCGCCATCATGCCCATGCCAACGGCGGTAATGCCCGCGCAACCATAGCCCTTGATCATGCCGCCCGTCAGCCCCAAGCCCGGAAATTTGGGGATCAGTTCGGTCGGAAACTCGGCACGTTCCCAATATGGGTTGATGATCGGCACGACCTCACGTGCCCCAAACTCGCGCACACGGAAGCGAATATCGCGCTCTTCGGGCGTGAGCAGATCATCGAGCTGGTAAAAATCAACAGACGTTTCGGCAGACACTTGGAGCAGACTATCGGACATCACTGGCGCATCCTCATGAGATAATCAAATGAATGTTTGATTACAAGTATAACAGAGTCGCCGCCGCTGTCAATCATTTTTGGCTGGGCTGGTGAATGTGATACGTGGGGCGCGCTCCACTGAATTTAATTTAGCGATGTGATGTGCTTCGTGTTACAATACCGCCTATGCTGATTCAACACTCGCCTAATAAGGTATCTCAGTTGGCTTCCTGTACCGGACTGTTGTTCGTGCTGTGCGGGCCGTCAGGCGTTGGCAAAAATGCGATGATGCAGGGTACGCTGGCCGCGCTTTCCACGCTAAGCCAGATGCCCACCGCAACGACGCGCGCGATCCGCCCGACCGAACAAGAAGGGCGCGAACATTTTTTCGTCTCGTCGGAAGCTTTCCAGCAAATGAACGCCGACGGTGCGCTCGTCGAATTTCAGGAAGTCTATCCTGGCCGATTTTATGGCACGCCGCGCCAGCAGATCGACGACGCCTTGCATGAGGGTAAGCTGCTGATCGCCGATATTGACGTAATCGGCGCATCGAAGTTGAAAGCGGCGTTTGGCGAGAACCTTATTTTGATCTTCGTTGCGCCGCCATCACTTGCTACGCTCGAAGCGCGATTACGCGAGCGCGGCAACATGGACGAGGCGGAGATTCAAACCCGGCTGGCACGCGCACCGTTGGAACTGGAATATGCGCAGTACTGCGATTATCGAATTGTCAACGTCGATCTGGCGCAGTCGGCGGCGGCGGCTATCGCCATCGTTCGCACCGAGGCAGAGCGGCGCGGCTGCCTGTGAGTGTATCCTGTCGCCCGGCGGAATTTATTAAAGCATGTCTAGGAGTCGGTAAACTAACGCCATGTCCAGCGATCCTCATCAGAGTCAGAACACGCCGTCCAGCGATCCGCTGAATGGCAAGCGTGCGGTCGTGCTCGGTTTTGCGCGGCAAGGGCAGGCGCTCGCGCGCTGGCTGCCCACCGTCGGCGCAGAGGTCATTGTCTCAGATACGCGCAAATTCGGCGAATTGGCCGATGCCATGCTCGATTTCTTCGATGCGCCGATCAGCTATGCGCTGGGCGGCCATCCATTGGAACTGCTGGACGAAACCGATGTGTTGTTCATCAGCGGCGGCGTGTCTCTCACGATTCCGATTGTGCAGACGGCACTCGATCGTGGGATCGCGGTAACCAACGACGCTGAAACCTTTTTGGAACGCTGTAGCGCACCGGTCATCGGGATCACGGGCAGCGCAGGCAAAACCACGACCACCACGCTGGTTGGCAAGATGTGCGAGGCCAGCCGTCGCACGACCTGGGTGGGCGGCAACATCGGTGATGTGCTGCTCGATCACCTGATCGAGATTGAGCCGAATCACACGGTGGTGATGGAGTTGTCGAGCTTCCAATTGGAAATCATGGCGCGCAGCCCGCAGATCGCGTGTGTGCTCAACGTGACGCCGAATCACCTCGATCGGCATGGAACGATGGAAGCGTACATGTCGGCCAAGGCGCATATTTTCAGCAATCAAACGGCTGATGATTTGTGCATCTTTGGCTATGATGATCCGGGCGCGAACCTGATGGCCGATAGCGCACCGGGTCGCGTCGCGTATTTCAGTCAGCGCGAGATGGTCACGGATGGCGCGTTCATGGCGGGCAACCGACTGATGGTGGTCGGTTTCGGATCGCCGGATGGTCAGCCGCACGTCGTTTGCACGCGCGAGGAGATTCACCTGCGCGGTGACCACAACCTGCGCAACGTGTTGGCGGCGTGTGCGCTGGCGGGCGCAGCGGGGGTGCCGATCGACATCATGCGCGAGACCATCCGCACGTTCAAAGGCGTTCCGCATCGGTTGGAAACGGTGCGCGTCGTAGACAGCGTGACGTATGTCAATGACAGCATTGCCACCGCACCGGAGCGCGTGATCGCGGCGCTACAAAGTTATACCGAGCCGCTTATTTTGATCGCGGGCGGACGTGATAAAAAGCTGCCCTGGGAAGAGATGGCAACCCTGACGGCGGGGCGCGTGCGGCATCTGGTCACATTTGGCGAGCACGGCCCGTTCATCGCGGAAGCGGTACGCATGGCGCGGATGCTCGGCGGGCGCTTAGAGTCGATCGATCAGTTCAAAACCCTCGATGAGGCGCTCAAGCGGGCGGCGGAACTGGCGCGTCCGGGCGACGTGGTGCTGCTCAGCCCCGGCGGCACGAGCTACGATGCCTACGAAGATTTTGCGGAGCGCGGCGAGCATTTCCGCACGTTGGTGCAGGCGCTCGAACAACGGGATCGCGGCGCACAGCGGTGAAAGCCTGATCGCCTGGAATCGGGCGGACGCGGCTTGCCGCGTCCCTACACCAGACGGGCTTTTGTAGGGACGGCGGCCTGCCGCGTCCGCTATTTTTCCAGCCAAGATCGGTTGGAGGTGAAGTTACATGGATAATCGCGCGCTGATTGTGCTGTGGATCGGCTGGGCGATCTTTTTGTTCGGCGGGTTTATTTTTGGTCGCCCAGACGCCGATAATACGCGCCGGATGCCCCGCTGGACGCGCATGGCCTCGTCGCTGACGCTGGTGATCGCGGCCTGGAGCATGGTCGTGCTGACGCCGACGCCAGTCAGTGCGATCACGCCATTTGCGATCCTGATTGCGATTGGTATGACACTCGGATTCGTGGGCGATTTGTCGATCGCGGGTTTGCTGCGACTGCCGGGGCCGATCATCGGCGGGATCATCGCGTTTGGGTTGGGTCATATCGTGTACATCGGCGCGATTGGGTGGTACAGTGGGCAGTTCGGCTACACGGCTGCGGGCGCACGGCTCGGATCGATCGTGATTTGGCTGGTGATCGGCGCGATCGGGTGGTTTGTCGTCGTGTATCGGGGTGGGCGCGGCAATCCATTGGTATGGGCGGCGCTGCCGTATGCACTGCTGTTGAGCGGGACGGCTGGCTCGGCGACGGGATTAGCCGTGCAAGCGACGGCGTTCATCCCACTGGCGATCGGGGCAGCGCTGTTCCTGCTCAGCGATTTGATCCTGGCCGCGCAAATGTTCAGTGGGGCGCGCTTCCGCCTGATCGACGACGTGGTGTGGCTGACGTATGGGCCGGCGCAGATGTTGATCGTCTATTCGATTGTGGCGGCATGGGCGAGTCGGTAAGCCCTCACCTCTGCCCCTCTCCCGCAGGTAGAGGGGAGCATGGCTCAGTGAACGGACGCGGCTTGCCGCAGGTGCATTCAGAATGAGGGACGAGGGATGCGCTGTGGCTGAAGGCCATCGCCGTGGCGGACGAGGCAGGCCTCGTCCCTA